>CAILIO010000001.1 GCA_903834285.1 uncultured Sphingomonadales bacterium
GCAGTGATGATCGATGGCGAGCCCTATTGGGACGGCGGCATCGGGCAAGGTTCTTGACTTCATCACCCACGCAGAGGCGGCGAAGGCGGTGCCGCTTCAACTAAAGGTAGAGGTCTATGAGCGTGCCATCCGTGAGTGGGTTGGGCACATCACCGTCAACGAGTTTACCGTGCTCATGGCGATCATTGACCGCACCATCGCGTGGGGTCGCACAGAAGCGTACTTCTCCACGTATGCCTTGCTGGAAGGCGACACCTTGTACGCCGGGCTGCCGTTGTCGCGCCGCACGCTGTTTAGGTCACTTTCCAAGCTGGCGGAGATCGGTCTCATCCGCCGCCGCAGGGATCGCGCCAACGCAGAGCGGGTTCATTTTAGCGTCAATCTCAGGTGGAAACCGGGTATGGTGAACCTCCCGAAGCGCCTCCAAGGGGTTGAAAGTGGGTGCCACACTGGCACTAGCCGGTGCCAGTGTGGCACGGACCAGTGCCAGTGTGGCACCGTAATAACAGTATCACCTACAGTATCACCTAACGATAGTCTGGTGCGCGGGCTTTCGCCGCGCCCGGCTATTGAAAGTGAAAATCCATTTCCGGGGAAGACAGAAAGAAGGCCCCAGCCCCAAACCCCTTCCCCACGCCAGCGGACGCGCATGGCGAGCCCGGCAGTTTTGATCCGCGAGTGGGTCGCACAAGCCGATGCCGTCAGTCGCGCCCAGCGTGCCGATGAGCAGGCAAGCCCACGTCGGCCCCGAGCACAAGCCACGAGCGCAATCATCGAAGGGGCGTGGCGGCAAGCGATCATCGAGACGTTCCCGCACAACATTATTCCGGCTTGGACTGTCCGCGAGAAGTGGCAGGCCAAGACCGCCGCCGCGAACTGGCTGCACCGCGATCAGATCGACTTGCCGAGCTTCGTGGCATGGGCCGCGACGAACTGGACTGCGATCATGCGGAAGAAGTTCAAGTGGATGACCAAGGAGCCGCCGCCCGCCGTCCCGTCTTGGGGCTTCCTGATCAGCTTCATAGATCACTTCACGACCTGTTGGGGCGAGCAGAAGCTCGAAGCATGGCTGACTGATGCCGACCGCACAGAAATCGAGAGGATCATGGCACGAGGCGTGACCTGGGAGCAGGCGATGACCCAACACGCCGAAGCCAAGGCGAAAGGCGTGCTGCGTGCTGAGATGCAACGGGTCGCAATCGAAGCCGATGCCAAGCTCCGAGCTGCCGATGTCACCATGGAGCGTGCTCGCAAGCTGGCCGACTATGCTGGCAACGCGCCTTTCCATCCCCGGTCACGTGCGGCGATGCTGATGAAGCGCGAAGCGGAGGCCGCCAACCGGAAGCGGACTGTGATCGAGCCGTCGCCGGGTGACTTCAAAGGATTTACCGCCGCGCCCATGCTTCCAGAGAGGAGCCAGTTTGATGACGACTGACGCAGAACTTGGCATACGCAGATCACTGGTGAACGGTTCCGGCAGCGCGGCCAGCGTGTTGACGACAAATCGCCGTCCCGGCTAACTCTTCACGGCACAGGTGATTGCGTCCGTATTCCCCGGCGCTCCGCCACACGGAAGCATGGCATTTCTTCGATCTGGAGCCAATACCGCGCGAAACGGGCGTTTCCGCCCTCCGTTGTCACCGTCAGTCTGCCGTGCGCCAGCAGGCTGCTCCGGTGCTCCAGCGATGACTTTGAGTTGCCACGCCTCGCCTGCCGCGTCGCAATCGCTGACGCAGCGTTCAATACGAACTGAATAGGGATGACAGTTGTGGGCACCAAGTCAGCATGGCCAAAAGAACGCCGGGAACGACAAGCGCAGTTATGCCGGGCGACAAAGCCATGGGAACGCGCCACTGGCCCAAGGACGGACGAAGGCAAGGCGCGATCCAGCCGTAACGCTGACAAGGGCTTGGCTGCGTTCCACGCCCGTATGCTGCAAGTTCGGTTGAAGTGGCGCGCCGAGCGTGAGGCCGAGGCAGATCACGCCTGCCGTATCCTGTTCGAGATGGTGCGGTAGCGGTGCAACCCGTTTCACTCGCCGAGATCGCACCCCTGCTTGATGCCGCAAGGGAAGCTGCGACTGCCTACTATCGGCTCACGGGCAAACCGCTGGGCATCACTGGCGAGATAGGCGAGTATGAAGCGGCCAAGTTGCTGGGCTTGACCCTCGTTTCAGCACGCACGCCGGGCTATGATGCAATCGGCGTTGACGGTCGCCGCATCCAGATCAAGGCTCGCATGTTTGCCCCCGGCAAGCCGCTCGGCGGTCAGCGCATGGGGTCGATCAAGCAGGTCAGCGACTTTGGCACCGTCATGTTGGTGATGCTCGACTTTTGCCTACCGGCTATGGGTGATTTGGGAGGCGCAGCGGGAAGCAGTGCTGACGGCATTGTCTGCACCCGGCAGTAGGAGCAGAAATGAACGCGGCGCGTTGGCAGTCACGAAGTTCAAGAGCATCGCAAGGGAAGTCTGGAGACTGCCTTTACGCAGCATAGACGAGTGATTTTGCGATGCGACCTACAAATGTAGATTTGGTCATTTCGTAATATCGGCACGAAATCCGGAGCTACATACTTGTTGCCAACATCGCTTTTGTGCTTATTGTAAAAGACCGCTCCTAAAATGAGAAGTGGTCATGTCGCAGATCAAGTCCGTCGCATCACATTCGGCCATACCGGCGCGTATCGCCAGCCCGCGTGCTCGTATCAGACCAATCGTTTCGGAACCGGCGAAAGCCGCGCTTGCGGAACCGCCCCGCAAGCGCCGGAGCGCCTCTTTCAAGAAGGCCGATGTAGCCCGCGCCATTTCTGCCGTAACGAAGGCGGGGTTCGTTGCCGGAAGCGTCGAGGTTACGAAGGACGGCACAATCCGCATCTACACCGTTGGGGCAGAACCGAATGTCAGCCTGTTCGACCAGTGGGCAGACAAGCTGTGAGCGAGGGCGTTCATCGCGTCCCAATCCGACGAGCGGGTAAGCCAACTCGCTGGTACATCTACGCTTGGCGTGGCGGGCCGCAAATAAGGGTGGCCGTGCAGCCAGACCGTCCCGGCCTTACTCGCGGCGACATCGAGGCGATTGCCAAGGCCCTGTCCGACCGGAACGCGCAAGAACAGCGAGGCAAGGATACGGGACACGGGCTGTCAAAGGCGTGGCAGAACAGCCGTGAGTGGAAAGCCTACGCGCCATCCACCCGTCAGCTTTGGGGCGACTGTGCCGCGAAGATCGAGGCCAAGTGGGGCAACGTACCATTGCAGGTGCTCGGCGATCCACGCATGACGCCCAAGATCGTCAAATGGCGCGATGACATGGCCGAGAATAACGGACTGCGCGCCGCCGACGAGCACGTCAAAGTCCTGTCGCTGATGCTCGGCTGGGGCCGACTGTTGGGGCTGGTGGTATCCAATCCCGCCGCTGCTGTGCCTCGCCTTTGGAAAAGTGGTAATCGGGAAGAGATCATCTGGACCGTCGATGACTGCACCGCCTTTGATGCAACGCCAAAGATGCCGCAGTCGTTGATCGACCTGCGTCGCCTCGCCGAGTTTACCGGCTTACGACGCGCTGACCTTTGCGCGCTGCGGTGGGATGAGGTCACCGATACGCACATAGCACGGACGGCGGCGAAAAAGTCGGCTGGGAAGCGTCGCCGAACGATCATGCCCATCGTTCCGGGCCTTCGCGAGCTACTGGACGAACTGCACACGCGCTTCCGCAAACCGGGCGTTGAAACGGTGCTGGTCGGCACCTTGGGTGGTCCACTTGCTCCGGCAACGGTCACCACACAGTTCAACAAATACCGCAGCCTTGCCAACGATGGCGCAGGTATCGTCCATAAGGGAGAACATGAAGACGAGCCGGATCGCGCCAAGCACTTGCACGATCTACGCGGAACCTTCGCCACGAAACTGATGACCTTGCCGGGCAAAGGTCTGACCGACAGCGAGATCGCGATGATTATGGGATGGAGCGAACGGCAAGTGTCTGCGATCCGCAAGAGATACGTTGACGAAGCTGCTATCGTCGTGGCAATCGGCAGGCGCATCGCGGGCAATGTGTAAAACACTTTGTAAAACGGTGCGTGCAGGCGCGCATAAGTGCTTGATTGAGCGGGTATAGCATAGTGGTAATGCACTAGCCTTCCAAGCTGGCTATGCGGGTTCGATTCCCGCTACCCGCTCCAAAACTCCTTCCAAAATCTGTCGCAGAAGTCTGGAAGAATGCCGGATTTCCGACTATATAGAGCATTGGCCTGTCCGGTGCCGTCTACCCCTGTCCATGCAAAGCTAGCGGAATTTGGGGGTCACGCTGGGGGTCACATGAAACCCTCGGATGGAGTGACCCCCAATGGCTTTGACGGACTCAGCGATCAAGAACGCCAAGCCCAAGGCGACCCAATACAAGCTGCACGATGAGAAGGGCCTGTTTGCGATTATCCGGCCTACCGGCGGCAAGCTGTGGCGCTTCAAATACCGCTATCAGGGCAAGGAGCAGCAACTCTCGCTGGGCACCTATCCCGAGGTAAGCCTGAAGGACGTGCGACAGCGCCGCGATGAGGCGCGCCAGATGCTGGACGAAGGCAAAGACCCCGGCGCAGAGAAGAAGCGGGCGAAGCTCGTCAAAGCGATCAGCGCAGGCAACACGTTCAAGGCGGTTGCCGAGGAATATATCGAGAAGCAGGGACGTGAAGGCCGGGCTGAAGCGACACTGGTGAAGGCCCGTTGGCACCTGTCATTGCTTAAGGCGCTTCATCCGCGACCTATCGCGGACATCGAGCCGGTCGAACTGCTGGCCGAGTTGCGAAAGGTCGAGAACGTGGGTCACCACGAGGCAGCCCGTCAGGTTCGCGCATTCGCCAGCCGTGTGTTTTGCTATGGTGTAGCCACTACGCGCTGCAAGCAGGACGTGGCTGCTCCGCTGGTCAAAGCGCTGACCACCCCCAAGGTGACGCATCGCGCCGCTATCCTTGAGCCAGTAAAGGTCGGGCAGCTACTGCGAGCCATCGACGGGTTTGAAGGGCAAATAACTACCAAGTTGGCCCTGCGCCTTGCTCCTCATGTTTTCGTGCGCCCCGGCGAGCTACGCCATGCGGATTGGTCGGAGATCGACTTCGCAAATGCTAAATGGATTATTCCTAGCGCTAAGACCAAGATGCGGCGCGACCACCATGTGCCGCTGAGCCCTCAATCGCTGGCAATTCTGGAAGAGGCCCGGCTAGTCACCGGGCCGACCGGCCTGATCTTCCCGGGCCTGCGGACGGCCAAGCGCCCGATGAGTGAAAACACCCTGAATGCAGCATTGCGGCGTATGGGGTACTCCAAGGAGGAGATGACAGCGCATGGCTTCCGGGCCACGGCCAGCACCTTGCTGAACGAGTCGGGGAAGTGGCGACCCGATGTCATCGAGCGGGCGCTGGCCCATGTCGAACCCGGTAAAATCCGGAGGGCTTACAACCACGCTGAATACTGGGATGAACGCGTGGCAATGGCACATTGGTGGTCGGAGCACCTCGACACCGTGCGGGATGGCGCCAAGGTCATACCGCTGGTGGCATAAAAAGTTATCCACAACAGATGTCAAGGAGCCAAAGCCAACAAAAACATCATAATTTCATTGCCTTATCTTCTGACTACGTTGCTAGGTATAACACGCCCATTTTTGGGCTGGCAGGGTGTAGACGGTCTCAGAATTGTGCATAGAAAGGCGGGCTTCTGATTTGAAAAACAGGAGCCAGAAGTGTCCCGCCTCTCTCGTAACA
>CAILIO010000002.1 GCA_903834285.1 uncultured Sphingomonadales bacterium
GGATCGCCGCCATCCGCGGCGCGCTGATCGATGATTGCACGCTCGGCGCGCTGCTCAAGCAGCAGGGGCCGGTCTGGCTCGGGCTCACCCGCCGCTCGCGCAGCATCCGGCCCTATCGCGGCTTTACGCCGGTGGCGGCGATGATCTCGCGCTCGGCTTATGCGCAGCTACGTTACTCACCGCTCCTGCTCGCAGGAACCGTGTTCGGCATGGCGCTGATCTACCTCGTGCCGCCCGTGCAGGCGTTGCTGGGAGAAGGCCTCCTGCGCTGGCTCGGCCTTGCCGCCTGGGCCATCATGGCCGTGACATTCCAGCCGATGCTGCGCTTCTACCGGCGCTCTCCGCTCTGGGGCGTGGCGCTGCCCGGAATTGCGGCTTTTTACCTAGGCTGCACCATGCTATCGGCGTGGCAGCACTTCCGAGGACGCGGAGGGATGTGGAAAGGGCGTGCCCAGGCGGCGGCGGGTTTGTCATGAATTCCAACAATCTAGCCTCGGGCAAGAGTGATCGCGACGAGAATTTCCCGGTTGCAAGCTTTCTGGTCAAGGCCGAGCATCGCACGCTGGTGAAGGCCTTCTACAACTTCGCCCGCGCGTCCGACGACATCGCCGATCATCCCACCGCCGCGCCCGAGCTGAAGCTTGCGCTGCTCGCTGCCATGCGTTCCGGCCTTGCGGGTGAGGGCGCTCCCGAAGCGATGGCGCTGCGCGAGGCGATGGCGGAGCGCGGGATCGATCCGGTTCACGCGCATGATCTGCTCGAAGCCTTCACCCGCGACGTGACGGTGAACCGCTACGAGACCTGGGACGACCTCATCGGCTACTGCCGCGTCTCGGCCATGCCTGTCGGCCGCTACGTGCTAGACGTCCACGGCGAAGCCCGCGAAACATGGCATGGAAACGATGCCCTTTGCGCCGCTTTGCAGGTCATCAATCACCTGCAAGATTGCGGCAAGGACTTCCGGCAGCTCGGCCGGGTCTACATTCCCCTCGAAACAGGGCTCGACGTGAACGAACTTGGCGCAGACAAGGCAAGCCCGCAGCTGCGCCGGATCATCACCGACCTCGCCCGCCGCACGCGCGGTCTGCTGGCCGAGTCCGCCGGGTTCTCGCGGCGGATCCGCGATCGCCGCCTTTCCGCGGAAGTGGCAGTCATCCAGCGGCTTGCGGAAAGTCTCTGCGACCGTCTCGAACGCCGCGATCCCTTGAGCGAGAAAGTCCACCACAGCAAGGCGGAGGCGCTCTGGCTCGCGACCGGCGCCGCGCTGCCCGCATTGCTGAGGCGCGCGGCATGAGCGCGTCGAACGGCGAGACGCAGGCGACCCGCAGCTCATTCTATGCCGGCATGCGCGTCCTCCCCAAGGACGAGCGGCTGGCCATGTATGCGGTCTACGACTTCTGCCGCATCGTCGATGACATCGCCGACGATCAACAAGGTGCGCGGCCTGCCCGGATGGCCGAGCTCGACGCCTGGCGCAGCGATCTCGATGCGCTCTATGCCGGGCGCGATCCCGGCCGTGCTGCCTTCCTCGCCCCCCATGTCCACCGCTTCGCGCTCGAACGTGCGGACTTCGAGGCCGTGATCGATGGGATGGCCATGGACGTCGCTGGCGATATACGCTGGCCCAGCGAGGGAGAGCTCGATACCTATTGCGATCTCGTCGCCTCGGCGGTCGGCCGGCTTTCGGTGAACATCTTCGGGATGGAGCGCGAGCCCGGCGTGGCGCTCGCCCACCACCTCGGCAGGGCGCTGCAGCTTACCAATATCCTGCGCGATATCGATGAGGATGCCGCAATCGGGCGCGTCTACATTCCCCTGGACGCGCTCCGCCTCGCCGGTATTGAACCGACCACCGCCGCAGCGATTGCCACCGATCCGCGCCTCGATGCGGCAGCCCGGCACATGGCCGCCCGCGCCCATGAGCACTACCGCGAAGCTGGCCGGATCCTCGCCGCCAAGCCCAAGGGGCACCTGATCGCGCCGCGGCTGATGGAAATCGCCTATGCCCGCATGCTCCGCACCATGGAGCAGATCGGCTGGGCACCGCCGCGCGAACGCGTCCGCACAAACAAGCTGGGATTGCTGCTCACGGTCTTCTGGCTGCTGGCGACCCGGTGACCATGGGCAAGGCGATTGTTGTCGGCGCGGGTCTGGCCGGACTATCCGCAGCAGTGCGCCTTGTCGGTGCCGGATATGCCGTGCAGATCGCCGAAGCGGCCACGCAGGCCGGCGGGCGCTGCCGCTCCTATCACGATGCGCAGCTCGGCCTCACGATCGACAACGGCAATCATCTCGTCCTCGCCGGCAATCAGGCCGTGGCGCGGTTCCGCTACACGGTCGGGGCCGATACGCCGCTTTCCGGCCCGGACCATGCCGATTTTGCCTTCGCCGATCTTGCCAGCGGAGAGCGCTGGACCATCGGCATCAACGACGGCCCGTTGCCCTGGTGGGTGCTGTCCAAAGCGCGACGGGTTCCCGGCAGCCGCTTGGCCGATTACCTCCCGCTCGCGCGTCTGCTCGCCAAGACCCCGGGCGCGACCGTCGGGCAGCGCATCGCCGCGCGGGGGGCGGTGTGGGACAAGCTGCTCGAACCGGTGCTGCTCGCCGTGCTCAACACGCCCCCTGCCGAAGGCTCGGCAGCACTGACAGCGGCGGTCCTGCGCGAGACGCTGTTGCGCGGTGGCAAGGCCACTTTGCCGCGCATCGCCGAACCGACGCTCTCCGCTGCCTTTGTTGATCCGGCGGTGACGTGGCTGGCGCGGCATGGGGCGCCGGTCGCGTTGGGCAAACGCCTGCGCGGGATCGAGATGGACGGGGACCGCGTAACTGTGCTCGATTGGGGGGACGAACGACAAGTCCTAACCGATGAAACCGTCGTGCTCGCAGTGCCGCCGTGGATCGCGCAGGGGCTGCTGCCCGGGATCACCGCGCCCGACACCCACAACGCCATCGTCAACGCGCACTTCGCCTGTCCCCCGCCCGAGGATGCGCCGCGCATGCTCGCCCTTCTGGGCGCGCAGGCGCAGTGGCTGTTCGCCTTTCCGGACCGGATTTCCGTCACCGTTTCGGCGGCCGACGCGATTGTCGGGCTTGACCGCGAAGCGCTTGCGCGCACCTTCTGGGACGAGATCCAGCGCGCCTACGGGTTCTCTGCGAGCCTTCCCGCATGGCAGGTCGTCAAGGAAAAGCGCGCCACCTTCGCCGCAACCCCCGCGCAAGACGCCTTGCGGCCGCAAGCGCGCACGCGCTGGCGCAATCTCGTCCTCGCCGGCGATTGGGTCCAGACCGGCCTGCCCGCCACCATCGAAGGCGCGCTGCGTTCGGGCGAAACCGCTGCAGGCTTGGCGATTGCGGCCTAGCGAGGTTAGAAGGTCGATTATGCTGGATACTCTCGAAGCTCGCCCTCGCATGGATCTTGCGGCTGTCGATGCCGCCGTCGACCGCGCCGCCGGTGCCTTGCAACAGGCGCAGCGCCCGGATGGCCACTGGGTCTTCGAACTCGAAGCCGATTGCACGATCCCCGCCGAATACGTGCTGCTGCGCCATTATCTCGGCGAGCCGGACGATCGCGAGCTCGAAGCCAAGATCGGGCGCTACTTGCGCCGCATCCAGTCGGCCAGGCACCACGGCTGGAGCCTGTTCCACGACGGCGGCTTCGACGTCAGCGCGAGCGTGAAGGCCTACTTCGCGCTCAAGATGATCGGCGATCCCGTCGATGCGCCGCATATGGCCCGCGCGCGCGAGGCCATCCTCAAGGCTGGCGGGGCCGAGGCGACGAACGTCTTCACCCGCATCCAGCTGGCGCTCTTCGCCGCCGGGCCCTGGTCCGAAGTGCCGACGTTGCCGCCCGAGCTGATCCTGCTGCCGCGCTGGTTCCCGATCCACCTCTCGCGCATGTCCTATTGGGCGCGCACCGTGGTGGTGCCCTTGCTGGTGCTTTGCGCGCTCAAACCCTGCGCGCGAAATCCGCGCGGCGTGAAGGTCGACGAGCTCTACAGTAGCCAAAAGCCTGCGCGCCTGACGCAGGCGGAGGACCCCAAGTGGTTCTGGACCACGGGCTTCAACGCGCTCGACCGCGTGCTAAAGGTGGGCGACGGCCTGTGGCCCAAGCGGCTGCGCAAGCGCGCCATCGACACGTGCGTTGCCTGGGTGACCGAGCGGCTCAACGGCGAAGACGGGCTCGGTGCGATCTATCCCGCGATGGCCAATAGCGTGATGATGTTCGATCTGCTGGGCTATTCCGAGGACCATCCGCACCGCGCCATCGCGAGGAAGTCGGTCGAGAACCTTCTCGTAGTCCACGAGGATGAGGCCTATTGTCAGCCATGCGTCTCGCCTGTGTGGGATACGGCGCTTGCCGCCCATGCCATGATGGAGGCAGGCGGGGAGGCCAATGAGGCCCGCGCCAAGGCCGCCCTTGATTGGCTCAAACCGCTGCAAGTCCTCGATGTCGAGGGGGACTGGATCGACCAACGCCCCGGCGTGCGTCCCGGCGGCTGGGCCTTCCAGTACAACAACGCGCATTACCCCGATCTCGATGATACGGCGGTAGTCGTCATGGCGATGGACCGCGCGAAGGTCATGGACCGCATGCCGATTGATCGCGGCGTGGAATGGACACTCGGGCTCCAGTCGAAGAACGGCGGTTGGGGCGCCTTCGATGCAGACAACACCGCCGACTACCTCAACAACCTGCCATTCGCCGATCACGGCGCGCTGCTCGATCCGCCGACCGCGGACGTCTCGGCGCGCTGCGTCTCGATGCTGGCCCAGCTTGGCGAGCGGCTCGATAGCCCGCGCATGGCGGCGGCCATCGACTACCTGCGGCGCGAGCAGGAGCCCGAAGGCAGCTGGTTCGGCCGCTGGGGGGTGAACTTCATTTACGGCACATGGTCGGTGCTCTGCGCGCTCAATGCCGCGGGCCTGCCGCCCGAAGATCCGGCGGTGGTCAAAGCGGTCCAATGGCTCAAGCAGATCCAGAACCCGGACGGCGGTTGGGGAGAGGATTGCAACAGCTACGCGCTCGATCGCAAAGGTCACGCGCCCGCGCCCTCGACCGCATCGCAGACCGCGTGGGCGTTGCTCGGACTCATGGCGGTGGGCGAGGCGGATGCACCCGAAGTCGAACGCGGCGTGGCCTGGCTCGCCGCGAACCAGGAGGCGGACGGACTGTGGGGGCAGGAGCACTACACGGGCGGCGGCTTCCCGCGCGTGTTCTACTTGCGCTACCACGGCTATCCGAAATACTTCCCGCTCTGGGCCATGGCGCGCTACCGCAACCTCAAGCGCTCGAACGATCGCCGCGTTTCGGTCGGGATGTGAAGGACCGGCCCGCGCCGCGCGCGATTGCCGTCTGCGGCCTCAGAAGCGAGGCCGCGGCGATGCGGCGCGGCTATCCGGCCATGGAGGTGCTGGCGGGCGGGGGTGATGCCGCACGGCTCGAGCGCGAGCTTGAGGCGCTGCTGCATGCGGGCCCCGCGCTCGTCTTCTCAAGCGGCATTGCCGGGGGGCTCGATCCTTCGCTCGCCTGCGGTGCGGTCGTGATAGATGGCGATGCGACGGTCGTGAAGCGCCTTGGCGCGGCACTTCCCGGAGCAGTACGCGCGACCATTGCCGGTCAGGACGCGATCATTGCGGGTCTCGCTGGCAAGGCGGCCCTGCGGCAGGCCACCGGCGCGGTGGCGGTCGATATGGAAACGCACATCGCAGCGCGTGTCGCGCGGCGCCACAGCGCCCCCTTTGTGGCGATCCGGGTGATTTCGGACACGGCTGACGAGGTATTGCCGCCCGCCGCGCTTGTCGGCATGCGGCCCGATGGCGGCGTTGCGCTAGGCGCCGTGCTGGCCTCGCTTGCGCGCAATCCCGCGCAGCTGCCCGCGCTGATCCGCACGGGCCGCCACGCGGCGCTGGCGCTGCGGACCTTACGCGACGTTTACGACGCGCTTGGACGCAGCGGGGTTCTCCGCCTTGATCTTGGCGAGCTCGCGCTCGAGGTGTGACGAATAGACGTCCTCGGCTGGCCGGGCATTCGACAGATCGATATCCGGCGCCATCGGTCCTTCGGTCTGCACGCCCTTGCGTGTGAGGCGCAGCAGCTTGAGCGGATTGCGGATCGCGTCGGTTGCAGCGGTGCCTTCGAAGCCGCAGTGCACCATGCAGTTCGAGCACTTCTCGTACTTGCCGACGCCGAACTGGTCCCAGTCGGTGCCTTCCATCAGCTCCTTGAAGGTCGAAACATAGCCTTCGCCGACAAGGTAGCAGGGCTTCTGCCAGCCGAAGACCGTGCGCAGCGGCATCGACCACGGGGTGCATTCGTAGGTCTGGTTGCCCGCAAGGAAATCGAGGAACAACGGCGAATTGGTGAAGGTCCAGGCCTTGCCGCCCTTGCCGCGCTTGAACACGTCGCGGAAGAAATTCTTGGTGCGCTCGCGGTTGAGGAAGTGCTGCTGGTCGGCCGCGCGTTCATAGGCATAGCCCGGCGAGATGGTGATCTCGACGCCGCGCTTCTGCATCTCGTCGAAGAAGGCCGCCAGCCGCTCGGGATTGGCGCCGTCGAACACGGTGCAGTTGACCTGCACGCGAAAACCGCGCGCCTTGGCCAGCTCGATCGCATCGATCGCCACTTCATAGGTGCCTTCAAGGTCGACCGCGTGGTCATGCATGCCCTTGTCGCCATCGAGGTGGATTGACCAGGTGAAGAAGGGCGAGGGTTGGTAGTCATCGATCTTCTTCTTCATCAGCAGCGCATTGGTGCAAAGGATGACGAATTTCTTGCGCTCGATGTAGCCCTTGACGATGCGCGGCATGTCTCGGTGCAGCAGGGGTTCACCGCCGGCAATCGAAACCGCCGGCGCGCCGCATTCGTCGATCGCTTCCATGCACTGGTCATAGCTCAGCCGCTGGTTGAGGATCGCGTCGGGGTAGTCGATCTTGCCGCAGCCCGGGCAGGCCAGGTTGCAGCGCAGGAGCGGCTCGAGCATCAGCACGAGCGGATATTTGCCGCCCTTGATGTGCTGGCGCAGCGTGTAGGTGCCAATGCGGAGGAGCGGGGAGAGCGGGAGCGTCATGTCTTATCCTATTCGGCCGCGGCGCGCACGGCTGGGGCAGGGCGGCGCAGGATGGGCGGCAAGCTGAACTCGACGTTCTCGCTCACCCCTTCCAGCTGCGTAACGGAGACCAGGTGCAGCCGGCGCAGTGCCGTCACGACGCTGTCGACCAGCGAGTCCGGCGCCGAGGCACCGGCGGTGATGCCGACGGTTTCCACGCCTTCCAGCCAGGCCGGATCGACATCGTCCCCGCCATCGACGAGATAGCTGCGAATGCCCATCTCGGTGCCGATTTCGGCCAGCCGGTTCGAGTTTGAGCTGTTGCGCGAGCCGACCACGATGAGCATGTCACTCACTTCGGCCAGCTTGCGCACGGCGGTCTGGCGATTTTGCGTGGCATAGCAGATGTCGTCGACATCGGGCCCGGCCACGTCTCTGAAGCGCGCGTGCAGCGCGGCAATGATCCCGCGCGTGTCATCCACGCTCAACGTCGTCTGGGTGACGTAGGCAATCGGCGTCGCCGGATCGAGCGGGAGCGTCGCAACCTCGTCGGCGCTGGACACGAGCAGCACCGGCGCGTCGATCTGGCCGATCGTGCCGATCACTTCGGCATGCCCGGCATGGCCGATCAGCACGATTGTGCGCCCGGCCTTGGCATAACGGCGGCCTTGTTTGTGGACTTTGGTGACGAGCGGGCACGTTGCATCGATCACAGGTAGCGCGCGATCTTCGGCTTCCTGCTGAACTGCGCGCGCCACACCGTGTGCGCTGAACACGGTGGTTGCGCCGGCCGGGACATCCGACAGCTCGTCCACGAAAACCGCACCCTTGGCGCGCAGCTCTTCGACGACATGCCGGTTATGAACGATCTCGTGCCGCACATAGACCGGCGCACCGAAGCGATCGATCGCCCGTTCGACAATATCGATGGCGCGAGTCACCCCTGCGCAAAAGCCGCGGGGATTGGCAAGAATGACGCGTAAATGAGGCATCGAACCCGAATGCGATAAATCCGGCAATGCGTGTAACTCCTTGCAGCAACCCGCTGCCAGGTTGCCCTATAAGGGTTTCCTTATGCGACGGGAAGGGCGGTTGACCAATTTTGACGATGGTGTGGCGCAGCGCAAGCCGCCTCCATCCATCGGTGGCCCGGCCATTCATGCCTTGTTCGGCTCTATCTCGCCAAAGGTGACAGGTCCGTTTCCACCCCGGGGCGGACCGTTTTATGCGGGTTGGACTAGCGGGCTTGCGGTGAAAAGTGCAATCACCCGTCCCCAGGATGAAGCTGGACACGGTTGACGCCCGGATCGCCGCGATCCCCACCCATCAGGACAAGGCTTGATATGAATCGTTTGCTGCTCGCGATTGCTCTCTCCGCGCCGCTGGCATCGGTGGCACTTCCCTCTGTTTCGCTGGCGCAGGCAGCCGATCCTGCGGTGCCTACGGTCGAGGCGCTTGATGCCGGACTGCTGCGGACCATGCGCGCCGGTGGCACGGCGGCCTCGCGTGGCAAAGTCATTGCGCCCGTGCTTGATCGCGCTTTCGATCTTCCCTTGATGACTCGCCTTGCGGTCGGTCCCGAATGGGTCAAGCTTGCGCCCGGCGATCAGCAGGCGCTCATCGATGCGTTCCGCCGCATGACCATCGCCCAATATGCCCGTAACTTTGACGGCTATTCGGGCGAAACCATCGAGGTCTCGCCGCGCGTGGAAAGCCGCGGCGGTGACAAGGTGGTACGCACCACGCTGAAAGTGCCCAAGGGCGCGTCGGTGGCGATTGCTTATCGCCTGCGGCAAGGCGGTGGCGGCTGGAGGATTATCGACGTGTTCTACAACAATGCGATCAGCCAGATCGCCACCCGCCGGTCCGATTTCGGCACCGTGCTCCAGACCGGCGGCGCCAAGGCGCTTGTGGCGCGGATGAATGCGATTGCCGCGAAGGGCGACAAGTAATTGCCGTCCACGCTGATCATTTCGGCAATCCTTGCCAGTTCGCCGGTTGCCCTCCCGCCGTCGGATAGCCCAGCGCTTGTGCTGGACGTGGCTGCATTTGCCGCCAGCCCCGCGCAATCCGCGGCGGAAGCATCGGCCCCACCAGAGCAACCGGCCCAGGATGCCGCTGCGCCGACCCCCGCCGAGCCGCCCAAGGTCGCGGCGCCGCCGCCCGCGCCAGAGGCGCACACGGCGCGTCACCATGTGCGCGGCGATTCGCTTGAAGGCTTCAACCGCGCGATGTTCGGCACCTGGCAGGCGCTCGACAAGGCCGCCTACCGGCCGGCTGCGATGGCCTACAAGAATGTCGTGCCAAAGCCCCTGCGCTCCGGCATCCGCCATATCCTCAGCAATTTCACCGAACCGCTCGTGTTCCTCAACTTCATCCTGCAGGCCAAGCCCCGCAGCGCATCGAAGACGCTGGCGCGGTTCGTCATCAACTCGACGCTGGGCGTGGGGGGCGCCTTCGATGTGGCGGCGCGGGACAAGATCAACCTGCCGCACCGCGAAAATGGCTTCGGCACCACGCTGGCGCTCTACGGCGTGGGCTCGGGACCCTATATCTTCCTGCCGTTCGTGGGCCCCAGCAACTTCCGCGATCTTCTGGGCGGCGCGTCCGAGGGGTTCGTCCTCCCGCTCGCGGTGGGCAAGCCTTTCAATTCACTGGCCTATCAGATCAGCACCGGCGCGGTGAGCGGGCTCGACCGACGGGCCGAATCCGATGATGAGCTGCGCGCGCTCCTGTCGGGCTCGGTCGATCCCTACGCCAGCTTGCGCGCGGCCTGGCAGCAGAACCGAGTGGGCCAGATCGATGCGATCCGCCATGGTGACAAGGCCGAGACGGTGCCCGAGGACCAGCGCGAACTCGATGATCCGCTGGCGGACCCAGCGCAGGCGGGCGGTGCCAAGCCTGAAGCCGCGCCGTCAGTGCCGGAGCTCAGCGATCCGCTCGCCGATCCGGCCACCCCGCCAAGCCAGCCCTAGGCCTGCTTTTCAGCTGTCTTCGGCGGCGGGCCGAGCAGCGCCGGCTCGAAAATCAGCGCGCAGATCAGCGTCCAGATCAGCGAGATCATCAGGATCTTGCCCATGCTCGCGGTGCCCGGATGTGTCGAGAGCCACAGGCTGCCGAAC
>CAILIO010000003.1 GCA_903834285.1 uncultured Sphingomonadales bacterium
GGCCGCACCGCAGCTCGCCGCTCCGAAGACGGAGAACTGATGCGCGTCTCGATCCCCCACACGCTCGGCAAGGACGAACTACGCCGCCGCATGGCCGCGCGGCTGGGCGATGCGGAAGACAAGGCCAAGGGCATGCTCGGTAGCCTCGCCACGGTCGAGACGACCTGGGCCGACGCAGACACGCTCGCGCTGGTGGTGAGCGCGATGGGCTACGCCATCCCCTGCACCGCGACGATCACTGACGCATCGCTCGATTTCGAAGTCGCGATCCCCGTCGGCGCCGGCTTCGCCCGCCGCATGATCGAAGCGGCAGTGCGGGAAAAGGGCGAGAAGCTGGTGGGCTGAAGCTCACCCACAAATCTTTGTCATTGCGAGCGTAGCGAAGCAATCCAAAGCATTTGTGCGTGCCGCTCTGGATTGCTTCGTCGCTACGCTCCTCGCAATGACGAATCGTGAGGGGTGGGCAATCGTCTCAAGCCGCCAGGCTGTAAGGCTCGATCTCGCCGGAAAGGTACAGCTTCTTTGCCTTGGCGCGGCTGAGCTTGCCCGAGCTCGTGCGTGGCAGCGTGCGCGGGGGCACAAGCTCGATCACGCAGTTCATGCCCGTAATCGCGCGGACCTTGTCGCGGATCGCATCGCGCAGCTTTACCCGCTCCTCGGGGTCGGAGACGCGGCAGTGGACGAGCACAGCCGGGGTTTCCTCGCCGCTTTCGGTCTCGACCGAGAAGGCGGCGATATCGCCCTGGTGGAAGCCGGGCAGCTGCTCCACCGCCCATTCGATGTCCTGCGGCCAGTGGTTCTTGCCGTTGATGATGATCATGTCCTTGGCGCGGCCGACGATGAACAGGTAGCCCTCTTCGTTGAGGTAGCCCATGTCGCCAGTGTCGAGCCAGCCGCCGACCATGCAGGCCTCGGTCGCCTCGGGATCGCGGAAGTAGGAATGCATGACCGAGGAGCCGCGGCACCATACCTTGCCGATATGGTGGTGGGCGAGGGGCTCCCCATGCTCGCCGCGCACTGCGATTTCCATGCCGCGCACAGCCACGCCGCAATTGACGATGGCGCGGTAGCGCGCCGGGCGCGAGAGATCGCGCGGCGTGCCGGAAAGGCGCTCTTCCTCGACCAATTCGACGCGGATGCCTTCACCCGGTGGCATGAGCGTGACCGCGAGCGTTGCCTCGGCGAGGCCGTAGCTCGGCAGGAAGGCGCTGGCCTTGAAGCCTGCGTCGGCAAAGGCGTTCACGAAGCTCTGCATCACATCGGGCCGGATCATGTCCGCCCCGTTGCCTGCCACGCGCCAGCGCGAAAGGTCGAAGCGCTCCGCCACGTTGCTCTGGCTTGAAATACGGCGCGCGCAGATGTCGTAACCGAACGTCGGCGAATAGGAGAGCGAGGTCCCCTTGTTGCGGCTGATCAGGTCCAGCCACGCCAGCGGGCGGCGCGCGAAATCCTCGGTCTTGAGGTAATCGGCGGAAACCTGGTTGGCGATCAGCGAGAGGAAGCAGCCGACGAGGCCCATATCGTGATACCACGGCAGCCAGCTGATCGCGCGGTCGCCCTCCTGAAACGCCATGCCGTGCGAATGGCCGGCAAGGTTCGCCAGCAGCGCGCGGTGGGTCACCGCGACGCCGTGGGGAAAGCGGGTCGAGCCGCTCGAATACTGGAGATAGGAAATCGCGTCCGGATCGGGCACGGGCAGCGGTGCGTCCGAAGGCTCGGCGGCGGCGGCGAATTCCTGCCAGGTCAGGCCCTTGCAGCCGCACCGTTGCGCAGCGGCAGCGCAGATCCCGGCGATCTCGTCGGGGTAGAGCAGCATCGCAGGATCGGAGCTGGTGATCTGCACCGCGAGCTGGTCGATGTAGTTTTCCTTGCCGCCGAAGCTGGTGGGCAGGGGCAGCGGCACCGGCCATGCGCCGGCATACATCGCGCCGCAGAACAGCGCGGCGAAGTCTGCGCCGGTTTCGGCGATCAAGGCGATGCGTTCGCCCGGCTGGATGCCCATCGCGATCAGGCGGCGCGCGGCCACCAGCGCATCCGTGCGCAGTTCGGCATAAGGATAGACCCGCGAAAGCGTGCCGCGCGCATCATGAAAATTGAGGCCGCAGGGCCCCTGCGCGGCGAAATCCAGCGCTTCGCAGAACGTCTCGAAGTCGGCGAACCGACGCGGGCGCCCATCAACGTTGGGCGTGGGAACCAGCGCGGCCTTGGCGGCGGCGTCCAGGACAGTCATGCGTTACCCCGTTTATAGTTCTGGGTTGATCTCGAAAGGGGGCCAAGTGGCCTGTTCTGCGCCCACGATTGGTTGTGGCATGTTCCCATTTACGCGGGACTGTGGCACGAATGAGGCATGGCGCGACGAACGAATGACACCAGTTCCGGACGCGCGCCAGGCCGAGCCGGAGGGGCGCGGCAGAAAGCCCCGCCTTCACCCCTCGATCAGGCCGCGCTCGATGTGCTGGCGCTTTCCTATGTGGCTCGGTTTGCCACGAGTTCTGGGCGACTTGCAGACTACCTGCGCCGCAAACTGCGCGAGCGCGGCTGGGCTGAAGAGGTCCCGCCCGATATCGCCGAAGTCGTCGCCAGGATGGCTGAGCGCCGCTACGTCGACGATGCCGCCTATGCCGCCGCGAAGGGCGATGGCCTGCGCCGGCGCGGCTATGGCGCGCGGCGTATCGACACGGCGCTGAACCATGACGGCATTGCCGAGCCCCTGCGCGCAGCCGCGCGCGGCAGCGAGACCGAACGCCGCCATGCGGTCCTTGCTTTTGCGCGGCGCAAACGGTTCTGGCCCTATTCAGGTGAATGCTGTTCTGATCCTGCCCTGCGCCGCAAACAGCTCGCAGCCTATCTGCGCGCCGGGCATGGGCTTGACCACGTGCGCCGGGTGATGGATGCGCGGGACCTCAGCGAACTGGAAGAATGGGCCGATGAATATGCCGAAGACGCTTTGGAATAGGGCAGCCAGCCTCGCGCTGCTGATTGCCGCAGTTGGTTGCTCGCCGCTCGCTGCGGGATCGACCAGCGCACAAGGGGCGGCCACCACCGCGTCCGAGGCGCAGCTCTCGGTTCATCCCGTTTCCGGCCTCACCGTCGTGCCGCTTACCGCGACGACCGCCGGCGGGACGCATGTCTTCAAGGTCGAAGTCGCCGCGACTCCGGCCGAGCAAGAGCGCGGCCTGATGTTCCGCACGGCGATGGGCGCGGAGGAAGGGATGATCTTCCCGATGAACCCGCCCCGGCCTTCCGCCTTCTGGATGAAGAACACCGTGATCCCGCTCGACATCATCTTCATCGGCGCGGATCACAAGGTGCTCAACATCATAGCAAATGCCGTGCCCTATGATCTCTCGCAGCTGCCCTCGGATGGCGCTGCCGCGGGCGTGCTGGAGCTCAACGGCGGCCGCGCCGCGCAGATCGGGCTGAAGCCGGGCGATAGGGTGACCTGGTAGCCAATCCCCGCTTGCCGAGACCGGGCGTGAGCGGCTAAGCGCTCGGGCCATGAGCATTCTCGGCAAAATCTTCACCTGGTGGGACGGCGCCACCTTCGGCACCATGCTCGACAGCGCGCGCAATGGCGTGAAAGTCGGCCATGATGCGCAGGGCAACACCTACTTCCGCGCGCGCAAGCCTTATCCCAAGGGCCATCCCTTCGCCGGGCGCGAGCGCCGCTGGGTGATCTACAACGGCGCGAACGACGCAAGCCGCGTGCCCGCCGAATGGCACGGCTGGCTCCACGGCAGCAACGCCGACGAACTGAACGGGGGCGTGCCCGAAAGCAATCTGCCGCCGCCGCGCATCTGGGAAGTCGAGTTCACCCCCAATGCTACCGGCACCTCCGCCGCCTATCGCCCTCAGGGCGCGCTCGAGCGCGGCGGCAAGCGAGCCCAGGCGACTGGCGACTACGAAGCCTGGTCGCCCGAGGGCTGATGCGCCGTTTCACACCGCTGCTGCTTGCGCCCGTATGGACTTTCGCCCTGCTGGCGCTCTCCGCATGCGGGGCCAACAAGAATGCCGAAGCCCCGCCGCCGAGCGAGGCGACGCAGGGGGCGGGTCCTGTTGCTGACGCGTCCGGCGGGGTGGTCGAGAGCGAGTTCGGCACGCCGGTCAAGGACCGCGTCGCGACGCTCGGCTTCCTCAACAAGCGCAACAACATCACCCAGATCATCCAGCTGAAACCCGGCGAATCGCGGCAGATCGGCAATGCGATCATCAAGCTTGCCACGTGCGAGCGCACCGCGCCGTGGGAAGATCCGCCAGAGACCGGTGCCTTCGTCCAGCTCTTCGTCGAAGAGCGCGCGACCACGCGGGACAAGCTTTCGTGGCACAAGGTCTTTTCGGGCTGGCTGTTCAAGAATTCGCCCGCGCTCAACGTGGTCGAGCACCCCGTCTATGACGTGTGGGTCAAGGACTGCGCGATGAAGTTCCCCGGCGAGGAGGAAAACCCCGCCGCCGCCGCATCGACCAGCAATGCGGCAAAGCCCGCCGGCAAGCCGCCCGCCGCTGCTGCGCCGGCCCCCGCTGACGATCCTGCCCCGGCAGACGATTCGCCGCCAGCGTGATCGCCAAAGCGCGGCGCGAGCGCGGCGTGCAGCATGTCGAGATAGCGCGCCTGCGTGATTTCCACCGCGCCCAGCGAGGCAAGGTGCGGCGTGGTGAACTGGCAATCGAGCAGCTCTGCCCTCGCGCGCCGCAGCGCCGCGACCAGCCAGGCCAGCGCGACCTTGGACGCGTCGCTGGCGCGGCTGAACATGCTTTCGCCGCAGAACACCCGGTCGAAGCCGACCCCGTAGAGCCCGCCGACGAGCACTTCGGTCCCGCCGGGCCCTTCCTGCCAGACCTCGATCGAATGGGCCTGCCCGTGGCGGTGCAGTTCGCGATAGCTTTCCGCGATGCGCAGGCTGATCCAGCTGTCTTCGGCATCGATGCGCGGCGCCGCGCAGGCATCGATCACCGCATCGAACGCTTCGTTGTAGGTCACGCGGAAGCGGCCGCGGCGCAAGGTCCGCGCTAGGCTGCGCGACAGATGGAACCCGTCCAGCGGCAGAATGGCGCGCATCCGCGGCTCCACCCAATAGACATCAGGGTCGTCGCGGCTGTCCGACATCGGAAAAATGCCGGCGCGATAGGCCTGAAGCAGGAGTTCGGGCGGAATGATCGAGGTGTCGTGACGGGACATCTTCAGCGGAATGTTCTTTGGTTGCGCTGGCCGCGTCAACCCACTAAGGGCGCTTCTCCGGCACAGGAGTGTAGCTCAGTTGGTAGAGCATCGGTCTCCAAAACCGAGGGCCGTGGGTTCGAGTCCCTCCACTCCTGCCAAGTCCTTACTGCCCTATTCCGCAGTAAGGAGATAGCGCCAGTCCCACTTTCGTGAGTTTGTGCGCGGCGCTTCCGCCTGCCATGGTGCGGCGGCAAGCCCGTCCTTCTGCCGAAAGCCCCTGCTATGACCGTCAAGGCCTATGCCGCCCAAGCCGCCGACCAGCCGCTCGGGCCCTTCGCCATCGAACGCCGGGAAGCCGGCCCGAACGACGTGGTGATCGCAATCGCCTATTGCGGCGTGTGCCATTCCGATCTTCACACCGTGCGCGGTGAATGGGGCGGCACGATGTTTCCCTGCGTGCCGGGTCACGAGATCGTCGGCACGGTCAGCGCCACCGGCAGCGCGGTGACGCGATTCGCGCCGGGTGACACCGTCGGCGTCGGCTGCATCGTCGATAGCTGCCGCACTTGCGCCGCCTGCGGCGACGGGCTCGAGCAGTTCTGCGCCAGCGGGATGACCGGCACCTACAATTCGCCCACACCCGATGCACCCGGCCATACCTTGGGCGGCTATTCCGAGTGCATTGTGGTCGATCAGGCCTATGTGCTGGCGATCCGCCACCCGAAGGAGCAGCTCGCTGCGGTCGCACCGCTGCTTTGCGCCGGGATCACCACCTGGTCGCCGCTGCGCCACTGGAACGCGGGTCCGGGCAAGCGCGTCGGCGTCGTCGGCATCGGCGGGCTTGGCCACATGGGCATCAAGCTCGCCCGTGCGCTCGGCGCCGAAGTGACCGCCTTCACCACGAATCCCGCCAAGGAAGCGGCGATCCGTGATCTTGGCGCGCACCACGTTGTCGTCTCGACCGACAAGGCCGCGATGAAGGCCGCGCGCGAGGGCCTCGATCTCATCATCAACACCGTCTCGCACAGCCACGATCTTGATCCCTACCTGCTGTGCCTCGCGCGCGACGGGACCATGGTCATGGTCGGCGGGCCGGAAAAGCCGCACCCGATGCCCACGCTGTTCCACTTCCTGACCCGGCGCCGCAGCCTTGCCGGCTCGCTGATCGGCGGCATAGCGGAAACGCAGGAGATGCTCGATTTCTGCGCCGAACATGGCGTTGTTTCGGACATCGAACTGATTCGCATGGAGGAGATCGAGGCGGCCTATGCACGCATGCTGAAGAGCGACGTGCGCTACCGCTTCGTGATCGATACCAGCACGATCTGATTCGTTCACGCGAGACGGCGCCGCCCGCACCTAAAGCGTTGCAAACCGCCCCGCGCAGCCCCGCTCTTGCCAAGGGCGGGGCTAGGCCCTAAATGCGTTGCTCTTCCGACATCGGAAACTTCACCTGCCCCTCCCGGACCTGTCCGGGGCGGCGATGAAGCCTAGCCGGAAGCCGTGGATGCCCCCGATCTCCGGGAGCGCACGTAGCGACGATTTGCAGGAACACGTGATGGCAAAGCTCAGCCCCGGTGAATTCATCAATCAGGTCCGCGCCGAAGCGCGCAAGGTGATCTGGCCGACCCGCGCCGAGACGACCTCGACCGCGATTTTCGTCGGTATCATGATGTTCATCCTCGCCGTGTTCTTCCTCGGCATCGATTCGATTTTCGGCCTGCTCGTGCGCTCGCTCCTGTCGCTCGCCTGATCAGTTCCACTCCCAGATTAACGCCCAGATTCACGCAAGGACTGCCTATGGCCCGCTGGTACATCATCCACGCCTATTCCGGCTTCGAGAACAAGGTGAAGGAAGCGATCCTCGCCGAGGCTGAGCGCATCGGCCTTTCGCAGCTGGTCGAATCGGTCGAAGTGCCCACCGAGACCATCACCGAGGTGAAGCGCGGCAAGAAGGTCCAGGTCGAGCGCAAGTTCATGCCCGGCTACGTCCTCGCCAAGCTGGCGATGAACGACGACATCTACCACCTTGTGAAGAACACGCCCAAGGTCACCGGGTTCCTCGGCAACAACAACAAGCCGCAGCCGATTTCCGACAAGGAAGCCGCCCGCTACTTCGGCGCGCGTGAGGCCGCTGCCGCCGAACCCCGCAAGCAGGTGCTGGTGGATTACGAGATCGGCGATTCGGTCAAGGTCAACGCCGGCCCGTTCGCCTCGTTCAACGGCACGGTGGAAGAACTCGATTTCGAGAAGCAGCGCGTCAAGGTCGCCGTCTCGATCTTCGGCCGCGCGACGCCGGTGGAATTGAGCTTCGAGGAAGTCGAACTGGTCAAGTAAGCGCGGGAGTAGCTCGCCCGCGCTCTCCGCGTCCCGGCTTAGGCCCACGCTTCTTGGGCATGAGCGGGCGACCAAGCCGAGCTTCCATATCCGCCAGCCACTCGGGCGAGCCCACCGGCCGCCCCACGCTTTCGGCCTTGCGCAGCGCGGCATACGCCAGCGCCTCGTCAAAGTGTTCGCCCAGAAACGCCGCGAAGTCCCCCACCCGCTCCAGCGCAGGGGCGACGGTGACGACGTGATCGTCTTTCCCCGCCAGCAGCGCGCGGGTGCTGGACCATGGCCAGTCCTCGGCGCGGGAGACCAGCCGCGCCCGCACCGGATTGAGCGCAATATAGCGCAGCGCCGTCACGAAATGCCCCTCGTCCATGGCGACCGAGCCGTAGCGGCCCTGCCAGAGGTGGCCTGTGGTACGTCGGCGCGCATTGATGAAGCCGGTATAGCGCCGGTGGAGATCGCCAAAGGTGCGCCACAAACCGTCCTGATCCGATGGCACCAGCACGACATGCACGTGGTTCGGCATCAGGCAATAGGACCAGACCTCCACCTGCGCCCGCTCCGCCGCTGCCGCCAGCAGATCAAGATAGAGCGCGTAGTCGCCATCCTCGAAGAAGGTACGTTGCCGCCCGTTGCCGCGCTGTGTCACGTGGTGCGGAATGCCCGGGATCACGATGCGGGAGAGTCGTGCCATGGTGCAAACTTGACCGAATTTGGGGATTTAGTAAAGTGTCACCGTAATTCACCGTAATTCCGGACATTTCGATAAAATTAAAACTACATCAACACATGAACGGAAAAGCCTATAAATAATAAACCTATTTCAACAAATATAGATCCAATAATTGCGCCATTGAAATTTCGAGTCATTTCGTATTTGCTCTGCTGATATATTTTTTCTTTTATGCCGCTATTCAAATAAGTCATTATCGTTGTATTTTTCATAAATACGTACATACTGTCAAATGATTTTGGGTCACCTGACGGACGTAATGCGCCAAAAACTAGCATGAGGCCAAAGCTATGGAGATATGAAATGCTAGTAATATTTATAAAAGGTGCAACGAACCAATTTGCAAAAGCGTAAAACACGAACGAGTGAAGTGGTATTAAAATTGCGAAAAAGAGAAATGATAGTAAAATCGGATTCTCTACCGCAGAATCCATTCGATGATCGTCAAAATTAAAATTTTCCATACCAGAAGGCGAATTTTCAGATTTTGAAATTTTGTGTAGGTTTTGTAATTCAGATAAAATATTCCCGTTTTTATTATTTTGTTCTTTTTGAGTTTGTATATCGCTATTTATTTGTTCGATTGATTTCTTACTTGAAGAAATATCGCTGTGTATTGCATCTAATGCGTACGATATTCTTTTATATTCTCGATACATTTCAGAATCGGATTCAAACATTTGCCCCATTCCTTTCATTTCGGTGCGAAGGTAACGGCACCTCTCAGAGTTTTGAAAGTGTGCAAATCCAAAGCCTTGCATGCTTATTTAGATCGAAGAGTTGCGTGCTTGGATCGGCAGATGCAAGCGGAATTTGCACAGACCGTGCGCTAGACGCAGTGGCGTTTTCTATGTCGATTTGAACGGAATGTGGCGCACTGTCAGTCATTTTGACGAAGGCGGGCCAAAGGTCATTTCCTAGCAAGAAGGTACGTGCGGTAGGCTCGTGGACATGCTGTGAAGTGTGATGGGGCACAGCGTTCAAACTGGTCCCATCACCCGATAAACACTCGCCCTTGCGATCCCAAGCTGCTTTGCAATGGCAGTAGCACCTAGCCCATCAGCCTTGAGCCGTTGGATCGCCGCCACATCAATGGTGGGCTTTCGCCCTGTGTAAACGCCGCGCTTGGCCTTGGCTTTGGCAATGCCCTCCGCTTGGCGCTTCCGGATAATCGACCGTTCAAACTCGGCAAAGGCTCCCATCATCTGAAGCTGAAGCTTGGCGAACGGGTCATTCTGGTTCGCCGTGAATGTGAGGTTCTCTGATAGGAAAGTGATAGAGACGCCCTTGGCGGTGATCGTGGAAATTATGTCCTGAAGATCACGAAGATCACGAGCCAATCTGTCGATGGAATGGACCCGCACAAGGTCGCCATCCCGAACGTAGTCGATCATTGCGATCAGCGCAGGACGGTCACGGCTTCCACCAGAATTACGGTGCAGAATTACGGTGAATTACGGTGACACTTTATTACGGTGACACTTTACTAAATCCCCAATTACCGCACCCCGTCGGCCGCCCACCTGCAGGTGCACCCTCACGGCTTGATCCCGAAGTGGGCGTAGAAATGCCCCACATCGGGGAACACCGTCTTCGCCGCCTTGTTCATTGCCGCCGCCTTCGCCTTGTCGCCCATGCGGTCCGCAACGATCGAACCCATGTAGAGCGAGGCCGTCTGCTCCGGATCGTCTGCAAGTGCGGCTTCGTAATCGGCCATGGCTTCCTTCAGGCGGCCGGCGCGGAAGTGCACGAGCGCGCGGCTGTCCATGTACATCGCCGGGTTCGCGCCAAGCTCGATAGCCTTGTTGCAGTCCGTCAGCGCGGTATCGAGCGCGGTGTTGCGCAAGGCGAGATACCAGCAGCGCGCATTGCGCAGCTTGGCCGATGAGCCGCGCTTCTCCAGCGCCTCATCGAGCATGGCAAGCGCCTCGTCATGCCGGTCGGCCTGTTCGAGCCGGTCGACTTTCTCGAGGAAGTTCGAAAGCCCGTCGTCGGTGGCGATGTCGAGGTCGGTCGGCAGCAGGTCGAGCCCCTCGTCCGGCTTGCCCGCCTCGATCAGATCATAGGCGAGGCTGCCCCGCGCCTCGGCATTGCCCTGCTCGAGATCATAGGCCGCCTGCGTATCGGCCAGCGAGCCCGCCCGGTTGCCGAGCCGCGAGCGCAGGTTCGAGCGCTTGAGGTAGCGGTCCGCCGAAGCATCGAGTGCGATGGCGCGGGTATAGTCCGCCTCGGCCGCGGCCCAGTTGAACAGCGACCGCTCAAACCACGCGCGGTCGGTCAGGCGCGTCGCATCGTCCGGCTTGTCGGCAATGCGCGCGTCCCAGATCGCGCGCACTTTGGCGAGCGCCGGGTTGCCCTTCCGGCGGGCGACATCGTCCCACCACTTGGGATAGGCGGGATCGAGCGAGAGGCGCGCGGTGCGGTCCATCGCATCCGAAATCACCTTGGCGGTGCTGCTCGCCTTGTCGGAGGGAATTTCGGCGCCCGTCTCGCGCGAGACGATCTCTTCGGAAAGCTCGCCCCCGGCCAGCGCGATGCGGCGCTGCCAGTTCGCGGCGGGGAGGTCGAGGCCCCCCGGTTCGCCGCCTGTGAGAGTCACGCCCTTGCCCTGATCGGGCAGGCGCCAGCTCGTGTGCAGCCGCGCATGCCATGGCTCGCTGATCAGCGCCGGAATCGCGCGCCACGATGCCCGGTCGCGGGGCGCGTCATAAGTGACCTTCAGCCCGGGCGGCACCGCGAGTGCATAATGCCCGTCGCGGTACTTCCAGTCGGGATAGGCAATGCCGTCGAATTCCAGCGTCCACACCGCAGCATCGGCATCCCATGTCGAGCGGGCCTTGCCCACGAAGGTATCGCCGATCCAGCTGCTCGCCGCCTTTTCGGCAAAAGTGGTCAACTTCTCGTCGTAGCTCGGTCCCTGATCCACCTTGTAGGAGGCCGCGTAGCTGCCGTTGTAGTGCAATGTCATGTGATAGGGCGTGGCGAGGTGCGGCCCTGCGGTCATGTCATAGGCGAGGTCTGCCTCGATATCGGGCCGCGCATGGGCGCGCAGCGGCAGCGCGAGGAGCACCGGCTTGCTGCCTTCGATCGTGCCGCCCATCGGGAGCACAAAGCCATAGCGCGGCACATCGCGGATATCGGCCAGCCGCGATCCCAGCATCGTGCCGTCGAGCCAGAAGTCTTCCTCGCTCACTTTGGCGTGGACGAAGACATGGTCGAACGCCAGCGCGGCGGGCACCATGTCGGGCACGGCATCGCCGCGCTTGCTGCTGGCCATCACTGGCTCGGCCTTGATGCCGAGCCGGTCTAGAATGGCGAGCAGCAGCATTGTCTTGGCCTTGCAGTCACCATAGCGCTTGGCCCAGGTATCCGCGGGGGCTTGCGGCACGTAGTTGCCGTTGCCCATCGCAATCAGTTCATAGCGCACTTCGTCCTGCACCAGCCGCAGCGCATCGGCCATGCGGCGCACCGGATCGGGCGAGCGCGCGGCAATCGCATCGACCCGCGCGGCAAGGTCCGAGCCCGCCGGGATCGGGTCCTTCAATGCGTAGAGCGGCGCCATGACTTTGGCCACAGCAACCCAGTCCGGGAAGCTGGAGTATTGCAGCAGCGGCAGCGGCGTGAAGCGCGAGGGCGCGTTCTTCGCCGCGTCGGGCAGCTTGGCGACGGGCAGCGGCACCACGATTTCGGTCCAGGTTCCGTCGATGGCCTTCGGCACCGGTGTCACGCCCGGCGCGAGCGACTTCACCGTGAGCGGATTCGCGGTTCGCCACACCAGCCGCGCGCGGCCAAAGCCGACCTTGAGCGGCGCGGGGAGCAGCACCAGGGCATCCTGCACATGGCCTGCCAGCGCTGTGTCACGTTCCGAAACGCTGAACACCATGCGAAGCACATCGCCCACGCGCAGGCCCTCGACATGCTTCACCGCGGTAAGCTGGCCATCGACCATCAGCCGCTCGAGCCCCGCTTCGCGCCGAATCACGGTGATCCCTTCGCCTTTGCCGAGCGCATCGATCACCTGATCGCCACGGATGATCTCCAGCTTGTGCAGCGTGAGGTCGCCATGATCGGGCTGCCAGCCGAGCGTGAGCGTGCCCATCTGCTGCAGCGCCTCGGGGCTCGAGGCCTGGCGCATCGTATCGATGTAGACGGTCGTGGCATCGCCATCGACTTGCACTTGCTCGTCGAAGCGCACCGCGCTGTCGGCCTTGAGCACAGGCGGGGCCGGGGCCACCCAGGCGGGCACCGGCGCGATCAGGACTTTGTCTGCCGCCTGCGCCGACGTGGACATGAGCGCGGCAAGAATGCCTGCGCCGATAAGCTTTTTGTGCAAGGGATGCCCCGGAAAAACGACTGAAGCGCCAAGGGATAACCGAACCCGGCCAAAGAGCAACGATTGGTCGCCCCGATTTGGGAGCGTTTTGGGCACGCTGGTCTGCAGGTTAACCCGCGCCCGGCCCATTGCCAAACCGGCGCTCCCCCGCTATGCGCCGCCTCTTCCGGTGGGGCTTGCCTCGCCTGATTCCGTGCGGGAGGGTGCCTCGGCACCTGTCTGACCGCTCACTCTGCGGGGCCTCACGGCCCCAACAGGACGAAAGGAGGCCTCTCGTGGCCAAGAAGATTGACGGGTACATCAAATTGCAGGTGAAGGCTGGCGAAGCCAAGCCCTCGCCGCCGATCGGGCCCGCGCTCGGTCAGCGCGGTGTCAACATCATGGGTTTCTGCAAGGAATTCAACGCCGCGACCCAGGAGATCGAAAAGGGCACACCGCTGCCTACGATCATCACGGTCTATTCGGACAAGTCGTTCACCTTCGTGACGAAGACTCCGCCGGCCACCTTCCTCATCAAGAAGGTGCTGGGCCTCAAGTCTGGCTCGAAGGAGCCTGGCAAGGTTTCGGCAGGAAAGATCACCCGCGCGCAGCTCGGCGAAGTCGCCGAGATCAAGATGAAGGATCTGAACGCCAACGACGTGGACGCGGCGATCAAGATCATCGAAGGCTCGGCTCGCGCCATGGGCCTGCAGGTAGAGGGCTGATCCGATGAAGGTTACCAAGAACCAGAAGGCGCTCACCGAGAAGCTGGGCGATCCGATGAAGCAGTACAAGATCGATGAAGCGATCCAGCTGCTCAAGGACCTCAAGCGCACCAAGTTCGATGAGACCATCGAAGTCGCGCTCAACCTCGGCGTCGATCCCCGCCACGCTGACCAGATGGTCCGCGGCATGGTCACGCTGCCCTCGGGCACCGGCAAGGACGTCAAGGTTGCCGTGTTCGCGCGCGGCGACAAGGCTGAAGCGGCGCTCGCCGCCGGAGCTGACAAGGTCGGCGCCGAAGACCTGCTCGAGGACATGCAGAACGGCAACCTCGACTATGGCCGCGTGATCGCGACGCCCGACATGATGGGCATCGTCGGCCGCCTCGGCAAGGTGCTGGGCCCCAAGGGCCTGATGCCGAACCCGAAGCTCGGCACCGTCACCCCCAACGTCGCGGATGCGGTCAAGGCGGCGAAGGCCGGCCAGATCGAGTTCCGCGTCGAAAAGGCCGGCATCATCCACGGCGGCATTGGCAAGATGAGCTTCTCGAACGAGGCGCTGCGCGCCAACTTCGATGCGTTCGTCGATGCGATCGTCAAGGCGAAGCCCGCCGGCGCCAAGGGCAAGTACCTGCGCAAGGTCGGTCTGTCCTCGTCGATGGGCCCGGGCCTCAAGGTTGACGTGGCGGAAATCCACGGCGGCTGATCCGGCCATACGACTGAAACACGGAAGGCCGGGAGGGGAAACCTTCCCGGCCCTTTGCGTTTCAGAAGGCGATCCAGGTAAACAGGCGCAGTGCGTTGTTGTCGGCGGCATTGGCCCCGGCGCCGTCGTAGTTGTGCCGCGCCCCGTCGAAATGGCCATAAGCGGTGAACTGCGCGCCCACCCGCAGCGAAGCGCGCGGGCCGAGCGGCGAGGACCCGTCGCCCCACGGCGTGTAGTCGACTTGCGCCATTGCGCCGTTGCTATTGGGCCGCCCGCTGCCGCCATAAAGGAACCCGTTGGGCCGCCCGCTCGTGGCAAAGAGGCTCACCGACGTTCCTACTTTGCCGCGCCAGTTGTAACCCAGTGTGCCGCGCCATTCGTCCAGCGTGACTTCGGCGCAAATCACCGGGGCGAGTGCCAACAGGCAGGTGGCGCGCAGACCCGCCTTTTCATGGACATAGCGCATGTCGATGGTGAA
>CAILIO010000004.1 GCA_903834285.1 uncultured Sphingomonadales bacterium
CAGCTGCGCGAGGCGGTGGCGACATGGCAGCAGACCGCGCTCCAGGCGGCGGCGGAAGGCGAGGACGCGCTGCTCGCGCTGACCAAGCGCAGCGAGCAGGCGGAAGCGGCGGCAACCGTTGAGGCACGGCTGGGGGATAGCCGCGCGCGGATCGAAACGGCATTTCGCGCAGGGGCGGTAAGTCGTGTCGAGACGCTGGGGATCGAACGGCAGCGGCTCGATGCCGAGGACGAGGCCATTGCTGCGCGGGCCGAGGCGGCGCGTGCCGGAGTCGCGGCCTTCCGCGCGCTCGGCGGCGGCTGGCAGGCGGGCGGAGCACAGCTTGCGGCGCGAGATGCGGCGGTGTCCCGCTAAGAGACATATGTCGCGGCCCTTTGTGGACCAAAAACCAGTGTCACGTGAGGTAACGATCCGTTAACCATAACGGATGGGACGGACTTCCAGACGAGTCTCCGCGATGGCGGTGGTGCTCCTGGCGCTGCTGGGATGCGGCGTGCTGGCGCGCGGGGCGTTTGCCGAACGGGCCCTGCCGCAGCCCGCGCCGGTGCAACTGGCTTCGGCGGCGGCGCAGTGCGGGCCGGACCCGGTGCTCGATGCCGCGGCCGAAGCGCCGCCGCCACCCACGCCCGCGCTGGCGGCGCAAAAGGGGGTGCTGATCGTGGTGAGCATCCCCTCGCAGCGGCTATTTGTGTTCAAGGACGGCGCAGAGTGGGGGCGGACCACGGTTTCGACCGGGCGTCGCGGCTATGGTACCCCGGCGGGGACCTTCACGATCCTGCAGAAGCAGGTGAAGCACCGTTCGCGCACCTATGGCAACGCGCCGATGCCCTATATGCAGCGGCTGACCTGGAGCGGGGTGGCGCTTCATGCAGGGCATGTGACCGGTGCGCCGGCATCGCATGGGTGCATCCGCCTGCCTTGGGACTTTGCCCGCCAGCTCTATGCGCTGACCAATCCGGCTTCAACTTCGGTGGTGATCCTGCGCCAGCCGCTCGACTATGCCGATGCGGCGAAAAGCGCGGCGCTGGGAGTTCCAGCGCCGCTGCAGACCCGGCCGGTGCAGCAGGCTTATGCGCCGCCGCCACAGCCGCAGGCGCCGCCCGCCTTGCCGCAGCCCGAGATGGGCGAGGTCGAGACGATCCAGCTGGCCGCGGCGTCGAACATCGCGGGGGCGGACGAGCTGTGGCAGGAGCTTTCCGCCAGCGAGCCGGAACTGCTTGGTCTGGAACCGGTGATCGTGCCCGCGGTGGTGCGGCAGGTTCAGGTCTACCGCCTGCGCGCTTCGGGGCCGGATGCCCATGCGATCTGCGCCCGGCTGACGGCGCGGGGGATCGCCTGCCTGAAAGTCACGGCTTAGGGTCCTGACCCTAGGCTAGGCCGCTGCCTGCCTGAAGGTGGGTGCCAAGGTGCGCGATAAACGCCTCGATCCGCGCAGGCAGCGCGGGTGTGGGGGCATGGACGGCGTAAATGCCTACATCCTGCGAGCCCTGATAAAGCGGCAGCACGCGGGCAAGCGAGCCCGAGGCGAGCGCCTCGTGGACATCCCACAAGGAGCGTAGCGCGATGCCGCATGCCCCGAGCGCGAGTTCGCGCACAACCTCGCTCGAATTGGTGCGAACGTGGCTCTGGCCCGGGTGGGTGACCGTGCCTTCGGGGCCATCGAGCTGCCAGGGCAACTGGCTGGTGGTGGCGAGGAGGCGGTGATGCTTGAGGTCTGCGAGCGTTTCGGGCGTGCCGAACTGGGCGAGATAGGCAGGAGCGGCGCAGAGGACGCGGTGGCTGGTGCCGAGGCGATGGCCGACCAGACCGGCGCCAATCCTGGCGCCGATGCGGATGGCAAGATCGCAAGTCCCATCGAGCAGGTCGGCGAATTCGTCGGAAAGATCGAGCTGGAGGCGCACGTCCGGATGCGCAGCGAGGAAGGTGGGGACGTGCGGCACGACATGCATGCGGCCGAAGGAGGTGGGCGCGGTGAGGCGCAACGGCCCACGCACGTGGGCATGGCGGCCGCTGACACGTTCCTCGGCGGCCTTGAGGGTGGAACGCAGCGGGAGCAGCGCGTCGTGCAGGTCCTGCCCGGCAGGGGTGAGCGCGAGACGGCGCGTGGTGCGGTGGACGAGGCGGACGGAGAGACGTTCTTCGAGGCGGGCTAGGCGTTTTGACAGGGCGGCTGTGGAAGCTCCGAGCCCGCGGGCGGCGGCGGAGATCGATCCGGCTTCGACGATGGCGAGGAAGAGATCGTAATCGGGATCGAACATTGTTTTCTCAGCAGAGAAGCTGCGTTGAATTATTTCCTCCTACCGGAAGGCAGCAGCGGGGCCTAGGGGAGGGGTATCGGATTGTGGGAGTGGTTGCGATGAGCGGATATGTCGAGCGTTCGGGGCTGCAGGTGGCGGGTGTTCTTGCGGACTTCATCGAGACGCGCGCTCTGCCCGGGACGGGACTGACGGCAGAGGCGTTCTGGGCTGGGGCTTCGGACATTTTCGCCAAGTTCGCGCCGCGCAATGCCGCGCTGCTGGACAAGCGCGAGGACCTGCAGGCAAAAGTCGATGCTTGGCATATGGAGCGCGCCGGGCAGCCGCAGGACATCGCGGCCTACAAGGCGTTCCTCACCGCAATCGGCTATCTGGTGCCTGAGCCGGCGCCGTTTTCGGTTTCGCCGCAGAATGTGGACCGCGAGCTGGCGCTGGTGGCGGGGCCGCAGTTGGTGGTGCCGATTCTCAATGCGCGGTTCCTGCTCAACGCCGCGAATGCGCGGTGGGGCAGCCTTTATGATGCGCTCTATGGCACCGATGCCATTCCCGGCGCGGCGCAGGGGAAGGGGTATGACCCGGTGCGCGGCGCGGCGGTGATTGCCTGGGCCAAGGCGTTTCTGGATGAGGCAGTGCCGCTGGCGGCAGGCTCGTGGGCAGACTGGGCTGGCGGCGAGCCGGCGCTGAAGTACGCCGGCCAGCTGGTGGGGCGCGCAGGCGACAATCTGCTGTTCCTCCACAACGGTCTCCACATCGAAGTGGTGATCGATCCCGCGCATCCCATCGGCAAGGACGATCCGGCTGGCATCGCCGACGTCATCCTGGAAGCGGCCATCTCGACGATCTGCGACTGCGAGGATTCGGTCGCCGCCGTGGACGCCGAGGACAAAGTCGCCGCCTATGCCAACTGGCTCGGGCTGATGCGGGGAGACCTCGAGGACACCTTCGAGAAGGGCGGGCGGATGATGACGCGGCGGCTCAATCCGGACCGGGTTTACACAGCGCCCGATGGCAGCGCGCTCACGCTGCATGGCCGCTCGCTGCTGCTGGTGCGCAATGTGGGGCACCTGATGACCAATCCGGCGGTGCTGCTGCCGGGCGGGGGCGAGGCGCCGGAGGGGATTCTGGATGGCATCGTCACCAGCCTGATCGCGATGCACGATATCAATGGCGCGCGGGCCAACAGCCGCAGCGGTTCGGTCTATATCGTGAAGCCCAAGATGCACGGGCCGGAAGAAGCCGCCTTCGCTAACGATCTGTTCGATGCGGTGGAGGATGTGCTGGGCCTTGCGCGCCACACGCTCAAGATCGGGGTGATGGACGAGGAGCGCCGCACGAGCGCGAACCTTGCCGCCTGCATCCACGCGGTGAAAGACCGGATCATGTTCATCAACACCGGCTTCCTCGACCGCACGGGTGACGAGATGCACACCTCGATGCAGGCGGGCGCGATGCTGCGCAAGGGCGACATGAAGACGAGCCCGTGGATCACCTCCTACGAGGATCGCAACGTGCAGATCGGCCTTGCCTCGGGGCTTTCGGGCAAGGCGCAGATCGGCAAGGGCATGTGGGCGATGCCCGATCGCATGGCCGACATGCTGGTGCAGAAGATCGGCCACCCCAAGACCGGGGCGAACACCGCCTGGGTCCCTTCGCCCACCGCGGCAGTGCTGCACGCGACGCATTACCACAAGGTCGATGTCTTCGCCCGGCAGGTCGAGCGGCGCGCAGAGGGGATTGCCAGCCTCGATGCGCTGCTGACCATTCCGGTGGCGGCTGGGCAGAACTGGTCCGAGGCGGATATTCAGGCCGAGATCGACAACAATGCGCAAGGGATCCTGGGCTATGTCGTGCGCTGGGTCGATCAGGGGATCGGCTGTTCCAAGGTGCCCGATATCAACGATGTCGGCCTGATGGAGGATCGCGCGACCTTGCGGATTTCGAGCCAGCATATTGCCAACTGGCTGCTGCATGGGGTGGTGACGGCGGATCAGGTCGATGCCGCGCTGCTGCGCATGGCGGCCAAGGTCGATGCGCAGAACGCGGGTGATCCGCTGTACGAGCCGATGGCGAGCGATCCTGCGGACAGCCTCGCGTTTCAGGCGGCGCGGGCGCTGGTGTTCGATGGTGTATCGCAGCCGAGCGGTTATACCGAGCCGCTGCTCCATGCCTTCCGCCTGAGGGTGAAGGCAGCCGCCTGAGCCGGAGAAAGCCCTGATGACGATTGCCATGCCGGTGCCCGATGCGGATGTGCTCGCCAAGCGCGAGCGGATCGCGAAGGGTTTGCGGGCAATCGTGCCGGGCGAGGGCGTGATCGATGCGCCCGAGGCGCTCACCCCGTGGGAATCGGACGGGCTGACCGCCTATCGCCAGCCGCCGCTCATGGTGGTGCTGCCCGAGACGACGGCGCAGGTTTCCGCAGTGCTCCAGTGGTGCCATGCCGAGGGGGTGAAAGTGGTGCCGCGCGGGGCGGGGACGTCGCTTTCGGGCGGGGCGCTGCCGCTGGCCGATGCGGTGCTGCTGGGGCTGGGCAAGTTCAAGCGGATCCTTGAGGTTGACTACGAGGACCGCGTGGCGGTGGTGCAGCCCGGCGTCACCAACCTTGCGATCACGCAGTCGGTGGAGGGGCGCGGCTTCTATTATGCGCCCGATCCTTCGAGCCAGATCGCCTGCACGATCGGCGGGAACGTCGCGGAGAATTCGGGCGGGGTGCATTGCCTGAAATACGGGCTGACCACGAACAATGTGCTCGGCGTCGAGATTGTCATGATGGACGGCGAGATCGTGCGGCTCGGCGGGCGGCATCTCGATCCTGGCGGGCTCGATCTGCTCGGCGTGGTGGTGGGCTCGGAAGGGCTGCTCGGTGTGGTCACCGAAGTGACGGTGCGCATCCTGCCCAAGCCCGAGACGGCGCGTGCGGTGCTGGTGGGCTTTCCCGATGCCGTGCAGGCGGGGGCCTGCGTCGCGCAAGTGATTGCCGAAGGGATCATCCCGGCGGGAATGGAAATGATGGACCGCCCCGCGATCCATGCGGCGGAGGCCTTCGTGAAGGTTGGTTATCCACTCGATGTCGGCGCGCTGCTGATCGTCGAAGTCGATGGGCCGGCGGCGGAGTGCGACTATCTGATCGGCGAGATTGCGCGGATCGCGGGCGCGAATGGTGCGGTTACCTCGCGCGTTTCACAAGATGAGGCCGAACGCATGGCGTTCTGGGCCGGGCGCAAGGCGGCCTTTCCGGCGGTGGGGCGGATTTCGCCCGATTACCTCTGCATGGACGGCACGATCCCGCGCCGGCGTCTGCCCGATGTGCTGCGGCGGATGGAGGAATTGTCGGGCCAATATGACCTGCGGGTCGCCAACGTGTTCCACGCGGGCGACGGCAATCTGCATCCGCTGATTCTCTATGATGCCAATGTGCCGGGCGAGCTCGACAAGGCTGAGGCATTTGGCGCCGATATCCTGCGGCTGTGTGTTTCGGTGGGGGGCGTGCTGACGGGTGAGCATGGCGTCGGGATCGAGAAGCGCGATTTGATGCCGGAGATGTTCTCCGAGGCGGATCTCAAGCAGCAGCAGCGCGTGAAGTGTGCGTTCGATCCGGAATTGTTGCTCAATCCGGGCAAAGTGTTCCCAGTGCTGCACCGCTGCGCGGAACTGGGGCGGATGCATGTGCACCACGGCGCGCTGCCGCATCCGGACTTGCCGAGGTTCTGATGCTGCAGCCAAGCGATGCGGCCGACCTCGTCGAAATCGTAGCCGATGCAGCGGCGGGCGGGCGCAAGCTCGAACTGCGCGGCGGCGGCACGCGCGCGAGATTTGGCGCGCCACGTGAGGCAGAAGTGGTCTCGCTGGCGGGCCTCACAGGCGTGGTGGATTATGACCCCGCCGAACTGGTGCTGACGGTGCGCGCGGGGACACCGCTCGCCGAAGTGGAAGCGCTGGTGGCCAGCGAGGGCCAGATGCTGGCCTTCGAGCCCTGGGGCGATCCGGGCGCGACGATTGGCGGGACGGTGGCGGCGGGCGTTGCGGGTTCGCGCCGAGTGACGGCGGGAAGCGCGCGCGATCATCTGCTGGGGCTGACCGCAGTTTCCGGGCGGGGCGAGGTGTTCGTGGCGGGCGCCAAGGTCGTCAAGAACGTGACGG
>CAILIO010000005.1 GCA_903834285.1 uncultured Sphingomonadales bacterium
CAGCCGAGATCGGCATCGCCACACCCCAGGGACGCGATGCTGTTGTCGTCAGGACACGCGACGCCAAGGTCAATCTCGAAGACCGGGGAGCCCTTCGCGCAGAGTGGGGGGAGCGTGCGGCCGGGCTGGGTTTTGATGGACAGGCGCAGGTGGCCGAGGCGCAGGCGCAGGCTGGGGATACGGGCCGAGGGGCTGGCGGGCTCAATGCCATGCGGCAAATCGGGGCCGTGGTCGCACAATGGGCCGAGCGGCTGTCCGAGTGGTTGGGTCCGGGCGATCCGCTGGTCACCAGTGGTATCGCTCGCCTCGGCATGTCAGCTTCGCAGCTTGGAGCGGAAATGGCTGTGGCATCAGCCATCAGAATCCTTGGTCAGCGCGAGGCTGCCTTTCCTATCCATGAGGTGTCGCGAACCGCGCTCGACCTCGGCATCAAGGGCGTCACCATCGAGGCGGTTGAGGCACGCGTCCGGCAGTTGGCGGACAAGGGCCAGCTTGTCTTCGGCAAGTCCGTCCGCAGCGATGGCGCCATCACGCATGTGACCACGCCCGAGCACATCGCGGAAGAGCGGCGCTTGCTTGCGGGGATCGATGCAGGGCGGGACATCGGTCAGCCGATCATGGCTGCGGATGTCGCCGCGACCCGCTTGCAAGACAAGGCGGGTGAGCGTCCGCTCGGCCAGGAACAGTTGGACGCCGGTATTCTCGCCCTGTCGAGCCGCGACCGGGTGGTCGTGATCCAAGGCGTTGCCGGTGCCGGCAAGACAACCCTGATTTCGGCCATGGCGGCGGCCTTGGGTGAAGACGGCAAGCAGGTGCTTGGTCTCGCGCAGGCCAACAAGATGGTCTCCATGCTGAAAGATGAGGCGGGGATCCCGGCCCAGACCCTGTCGTCGTTCGTCAACGATCATTTGCGCGGGGCGATGGCCGGCAAGGGCGAGGTCTTCGTGACCTCGAAAGCTTTGCTGCAGGACACAGTTCTCGTCCTCGATGAAGCCTCGCTGGTCGCCAACAAGCAGATGAACGACCTCGTTGCCATCGCCAACACACTGGGCGTGAGCCGCTTGGTGATGATCGGGGATCGCGCGCAGTTGCAGCCGATCGATGCGGGCAAGGCATTCAGCCTGGTCCAGGCCCATCGTCCAGCCATTGCCCGGATGGATGTCAGCCTGCGCCAACGCACCGAGCATATGAAGTCCGTCGCGGCGCTCACCCGCACGGGGCATTTTGGCGGTGCCTTTCGCGTTCTGGGCGAGCGGGTGGTGAGCGCAGGGGTGGACTTCCGTGAGGCGGCCGCGCGCAAATGGCTCGAACTGTCCGCCGAAGACCGCGCCCGCACCGCGCTTTACGCATCGGGCCGCGAGACCCGGGCGTTGCTCAACGATTTCGTGCAGGGCGGCCTCAAGGCAGAGGGGACGCTCCGTGGCGAGGGGCTTGAACTTGCGCGCGTTGAGAGCGTCAATGTCACCCGCGAGGAACTGCGGTACGCCCGGACCTATCGGGCCGGGCAGCTTCTTGATGTCAGCGGCAACGCGCGGCCTGGTGGCCTCGAGCGCGGTCAATACCGGGTTGTTGAAATCACCAAGACGGGGCGTGTCGTCCTGCGCGATGAAGACGGACGGCGACACAGCTTCCGCCCCGACCGGCTCGATCCGGGCGACAAGCGGGAGTCGCTCACCCTGTCAGAACGCGAGACGATCCGCATCCACGAAGGCGAGCGCGTCCGCTGGACCGCCAACGACAAGGCACGCGGGATGTTCAATTCAGCCGGGGCCGAGATCATCGGCATCACACGTGAGGGTGTGGAGGTGCGGACAAGTGAAGGTGTGAACATGTTGCTCGCGCACGGCGACAGGATGCTCTCACGAATGGGGCTCGCTTACGCGATCAACATGCACCAGGCCCAAGGCATGACCACCGATCAGGGCATCGGGGTCATGCATTCTGCAGAACGGCAGTTGTCTAGTCAGCGCCTGACCCACGTGATGGCCACCCGGGTCCGCGACGACATCACCATCTTCACCAACGATCGCGACCAGTTGCTGCGCTCGATCGAGGCCAATCCCGGCGACAAGGCCAGCGCACTCGAACACATCGGCGAAAAGGCGGTTGATATGTCCGGGCAAGCCGACCGGGCCGCGAAAGGCGCAGGCGAGGCCGCGTCAACGCGCACGACTGATCGCGCCGATCCCTTCGCCATCGATCCAGCTTCGCTGCGGGTCGAGCCTGAAAAGCATGGCTCAGCGCCCAAGCCACAACTCACCCATGTCCCCGAAAAAACCATCGAACTCGGATTGTGAGGTCATCTATGAATGAAAGTGCGCGCAATCCCAGCAATCTGCTGACGAATGGCCCTCCAGGAACAGTCGCAGTGGCGCGGACGATTGGACACCGCGGTCAGGCGAGGCTGTTGGTCGTTGGGCTTGGGTTATTCGCCCTGGCTCTCGCTGCAGCGCCCTCTGTGGCACAGACACCGGCGAGCGCCTCAGTGCCCGATGAATTTCCGCATGTGAGCTTTGGGGACCCAGCGCGTGTTGCGACGACAACCGTTGATGCAGCGCTCGGCGCGACCGTCGTGACCTTCACCACCGGCGCGCGCCTGATCGTCAAATCCACGCGCTCATCACCGGGTCAGGTCGCTGTGATCGCCTCGTTCGGCGCAGGGCGGTCGGGTGTGCCCGATCACTTGGTCCACGCGCTTTGGGCGACGACGCTCATGCCACTCGGCGGAACTACGAAGCTCTCCTACGCTGACCTCGATCAATGGCAGAAGATCTCGGGGCACCCCGTCAACGTGACGTTCGTCGCGGGGGTCTCCGCTTTCCAACTACAGGGTGATGCGCCGTCCACTGAATTGCGGACCGAACTGGCTCTGCTGACCGCCTATGCCCGCGATCCCGGGTTCGGGCCGGAAATGAGCGAGAAGATCGCGATGGTAGCGCCGATGATTGCCACGCAGATCGAGGGCGATCCGGCCGCGGAGTTTGCGCGCGGCGTGCAGCACGTCATGGTCGGCCCGCGCTACCAGGAACTGCCCGAGCGCGCAGACATCGCAGCGACGACAGGGAAGGAGTTGCCTGATCTGCTCAAGTCATCGCTGGCAATGACCGCTGATGTCGCGGTGGTGGGGGACATTTCGGTCGAGGACGCCATACGGGCGATGGCCCAGACCCTGGCTGCCGGCGAACATCGGCCGGCTGTGCAACGGGTACGAGCCTTGCTGACGCCCCCGACGCCAGGGCGTGAGCCGATCATTTTGGAGCAGCGGGGCGCGGAAGGGTATGCTTGGTTCGGGGAATATTGGCGTTTGCCGGACGATGGCGGCAATCCGCGCCTTAGCCTTGTGGCCGCGGTTGCCGCAGCGCTAGTCGAGGATCGCCTGCGAAGCGAGGCCACATTTACGACATCGCCTGAAGCGCCACCGGTTGTCAGTGCCTCGGTGCCTATTGAACTCGCGGGAGGTGCTGCATTCGGCATAGCGTTCAAAATCTCCCCGTCGGCCGTGACCGCGACCCGAAATCGCATTGCCCGCATCGTCGGTGAGCTTGCGCGTGGCTCGATCGAATCCGAACCGTTCAAACGCGTGCGCCTGACCGTGACCGCCAGCAGGGCCGCCGAGCAAAGCTCCAATGCCTGGTGGGCGCGCCAGCTCACCTTGGTCCTGCGTGCTCCCAGAATGACCCAGGCCATCCCTCAGGAAAGCGACGTCGCCTCGATTACGCCGGCAGCGGTCTCGCGCTTCCTCAAAACCTATCTGGTTGGCCAACGGCCGCTTATCATCACTGCCTTGCCAACGGCTGCTTCTACGCGAACCCAAGGATCGCGTTGATGGCAAACCACCTGAAAAATCCATTCAAGCAATATCGAGCCGAGCGTAGGTCTCGGCTCATGGAAAAGGCGACGCTTGCGGCTTCCTTCCTGGGCATTCTTGTCTTGTGCTCGTCCGCTGGCATCGCGCGAATTGCCGCTCCGGATGGCACTCTGCCCGTTGTCCGTGGCTCTACAGATCCCAACGTGTCAATCGGCGTCCAAACGGGACCCACTATCGGCGTGCAAAAGGGGACCACCTGGCGGCGTTGCGTTGGGGTTGATTACGGGCACGGATTTTGCGCTGGGGCTGGCGTAGGGAGGGCGTAGCCCGACCGAAGGCAGCGC
>CAILIO010000006.1 GCA_903834285.1 uncultured Sphingomonadales bacterium
CGGCGATGGCATTGGCGATATTCCCGGTATCATAGGGAAGCTAGATCACCTCGCAGACCTTGGCATCGGCTTCATCTGGCTCTCTCCGGTCTATGCCTCGCCGATGGTCGACAATGGCTACGACATTTCCGACTATTGCGCGATCAATCCGATTTTCGGCACCATGGCTGACATGGACCGCCTTATCGCCGAGGCGCGCGCACGCAATATCGGCATCGTCATGGACCTGGTCGTCAATCACACCTCCGACCGGCATCCGTGGTTTCGCGAGGCCCGTGCCGATCGCCATTCGCCGTATCGCGATTACTATATCTGGCGGGCCCAGCCCCCGGCCAAGGGCTCCTCGGCCGACATCGAAGCCTCGTTCGGCGGTTCGGCATGGAGCAAGGATGAGGTAAGCGGCGACTGGTACTTCCACCTTTTCGCGCCGCAGCAGCCCGATCTCAACTGGACCAACCCGGCACTGCGGGCCGAGGTTCACGTGATGATGAACTGGTGGCTGGACAAGGGCGTGTCGGGCTTCCGCATGGATGTGATCGACCTGATCGGAAAGCAGCCCGAAAATGGTATCATCGCTGATGGCCCCAAACTGCATCGCTACCTTCGCGAGATGCACGAGGCAACGCTGACGGGACGCGATGCGGTGACGGTCGGCGAAGCATGGAGCGCCACTCCTGAAAATGCACCGCTTTACAGCGCGCCGGATCGCCACGAAGTCTCGATGGTGTTCCAGTTTGGCCACGTTACTCAATTCTGGGATGAAAAACTCGGGAAGTGGAAGCCCAAGCCGATCGACTGGCCCAAGCTGAAATCGACCTTTGCCACCTGGCAGGCAGCGCTCCACGGCAAAGGGTGGAATTCGCTGTTCTGGGGTAACCATGATCTGCCTCGCGCGGTTTCGCGCTACGGCGACGAAGGCGAAAATCGCATCGCTTCGGCAAAGGCGCTGGCCACGACCCTGCATCTGATGGAAGGCACGCCCTATATCTATCAGGGCGAAGAAATCGGCATGACCAACGCCGGCTTTACCCGCATCGATCAATATCGCGACGTCGAAACGCTGAACTTCCACCGCATCCAACTGGCCGAAGGCGTTGACAAGACGGCGTTTCTTGCCGGGGCACGTGCCAACAGCCGCGATAATGCGCGCACGCCGATGCAATGGTCGGCCGCAGCCCACGCCGGTTTCACCCAAGGCAAGCCATGGATCTCGGTCAACACCAACTATCCATCGCTCAATGTCGAACGCGACCGCGCCGATCCCGATGGTGTGTTCCAGCACTACCGGCGCCTGATCGCCTTGCGCCGCGACCATGCGATCATCCGGCATGGCGATTTCCGCCTGCTACTTCCCGATCATCCGGCACTCGTGGCCTATCAACGTAGCCTCGGCTCCGATACTCTTCTGGTACTGGCAAACATGTCGCGCCGAGCGGTGAGCCTGCCTCAGTCTGGCATCCCCGCAGTACACAGGCAGGATATCATTGCAGGCAGACACATCTCGACGCAGCCAGGCGCCATACTTGATCCTTACGAGGCGTTTGCCATCTGGTTTTGATTCTGTGCGAAGGTACCCTTGCAGCGTTCCCTACCGAAGTTGGCGTTCGCTTCCTTTGCCTAGGCCAAGTTACAACGGCATTTTGCGGAATCGGACGTTTACGCGGTCAGAAGCGAACGGCCAATGTTGGTCGATTGCCGCCGACAGCGAATACCGGTCGGCGGCACATTGCCGCTGTTCCAGGGCGGCGGGGCGAACGTCAGGCGCTTTCAGGAGCTGACCATTCAGCGCTTGCAGGCGCAGCGTCACGGAAAGGAAAACGGGGAGCCTGTTGCGGACTTGCGGCATTTGACCGAGCCGGCGCGGATGAGGGACAAGACAGCGCTTGGCTAGCCCACGGCGGAGCTTTGCGCATCGCCTGTCGGATGGCTGAGCGACGCAACGGTAAACCGGATGGGCCGATGCGTTGAGATCTACGCACGCGCGACGAGGGTGAGAGCCTCGACACTATCGGCGCCCATGTGTTTGACCGTGCTCTCGATCCTCGTGTGAGGATACTGCAAAAAGGTGCCGCTTTTTGCCAGTGGGAATTGCAGGGATGTCGTCCGGCAGGCAGGGGCTGTGAAAAGGTTGGCCAGCTTGCCGTTCGATGGTCGCGTGCCGACCTCATCATCCTCGCGCAGTCCGGCTACGGCCTGCTCAGACCCTGATGGGGCGCTGTCGAGCCTCCTGCGAAGCGAACTCTGCACGCGCACGATTGCCGGCTTCACCACCTACGTTCGCCATGATGAATGGGCCGAAGTGCTCGGTACTGCCCGGATGCCCCCTACGCTGCCCGATCGGCGCATTCACCATTGCCACCTCCTTGAAAGCCGGCAACGACAGCTTCGGGTTCCGGGTCAGCGCCACAGAGCCCCGAACTCCAAAGGAAAAACCGCCGCTTGCCCCATCGTTGCATTACGGTATCAATTATCCCCCCAGCCCACCTCTCGCTGAAAATCGGGGCCAAGTCTTTGTGGAAATCAATAAAATGAGGTTCGACTGAGAGCCGCTTCAATGATGTGCCTAAAATGCGTTTCGCCGATATCATCTGCGCTCGGATCGTCTTCGGTGGAGCCTTGCAAACGCATCGAGCACCTGTCTCTCACTGCGCGGCAATCGCAACGATATCAGCATTCGTTCGATGCTCTGGTGACGTCTGGCCCGCCACGCGACCGCCCCCCCGCCCGGAGCCGTGAGGGGGACAAATCGCGACTGGTCCAACCGCACCCACCGCTGCCTTACATCACAAGAAAGTCGTGGGCGGTGAGCATCGGCTTACCGATCAGAAGCGCGATTTGCACTTGAGCCGCGCCCCCGACGCCATCGCTGTCATAATACAGCGCGCCGGTGGCCTGATTGTAGATCACATGCTGACCGGGCAGCGCTGCAGACTTGCCAAGCGTGAAGGTCCCGGCATCGATCTGGCCATCGAGATCGGCATCGAGCGCATAGAATGTATCTTTTGTAAGTACGACCTGATCATTGCCGGCTTCGAAGTCCTTGATGGTGTCCGTGTCGCCTTGCAGGGCAAAGCCATCGAAGACAAACTTGTCACTGCCGCCGCCCCCGGTCAGGGTATCCGCGTCGCGGCCGCCGGCAAGGGTATCGTTGCCAAGCCCGCCCGTGAGAGTGTCCTTGCCGCCAGAGCCGGAAAGAATATCGTCCCCGTTGTTGCCGGTCAGCTTGTTGGCGAGGCCGTTGCCGGTTGCGCTGACCGGACCGGTACCGTTGACGATCAGGTTTTCGACATTGTCCGACAGAACGAAGTTGACGCTCGTGTAGACTGTGTCGGCTCCCTCGCCGGACTTCTCCACGATGGTGTCGAGCGAATTCGTCACATAATAGGAGTCGTCTCCCGCGCCGCCGGTCATCTGATCAACCCCGTCGCCGCCGTCCTTGAGGATGTCGGCAAAGTTGCTCCCGATCAGCGTGTCGTTCCCGGCTCCGCCGTCCAGAGTTGCGCCGGTATCTCCGGTGGCGTCGAGCTGATCGTTGCCCGCGCCCCCTAGCAGCTTGTCCGTCCCGCCGCCGCCGATCAGCGAGTCATTGCCTTTGCCGCCCGACAAGACATTCGCCAGTTCGTTACCGATGATGTTGCAACCGTCGGGCGAGAGCACGGTCACGTTTTCAACATTGTGGTCCACCCGGTAGTCGACGGTGGTGTATACGGCATCGGTGCCTTCGGTCGCATTTTCGGTGACGACGTCGTGGACATTGTCGACATAGTAGCTGTCGTTACCGGTGCCCCCGGTCATTTGATCCTCGCCCAGGCCGCCATCGAGAATGTCGTTGCCACCGTTCCCGGTGAGGATATCGTTGCCGTCACCGCCGGTGAGATGGTTGACGGCATCGTTGCCGATGATGGTGTTGGCCAGCGCATTGCCGGTCAGATCGATCTTCGCCGCAGACTGGGCGATAAGGACCTCGATGTCGGCAGAATTACCAAGAACATAGCTTTTCTGCGCGTAAACGGTGTCCGCATCGCCCTGGCCTGCAAATTCGATGATCACGTCGGCCGCGTTGTCGACGATATAGTGGTCGTTGCCGAGGCCCCCCGCCAGGGTATCGGCGCCGCCTTTGCCATCGAGCGTATCGTCGCCGATCCCGCCATAGATGGTGTTGGCGCTTGCGTTGCCCGTCCCGGTGAAGCCCGCTGCGAAGTCCCCGTAGAGGATTTCCACATTCTTGGTGAGGGTATAGCTCTGCAGCGTTGTCCGGACCGTGTCGACATCCGCACCGGCCTCGATAACTACGTCGCCCACGTTGTCGACCAGATAGAGATCCGAACCCAGGCCGCCGATCATCGTGTCGGCACCCCCGGCACCGTCCAGGATATTGTCGAGGCTGCTGCCAGTGATAACATTGTCGAGCGCATTCCCGGTCGCTTTGACGGCCGGCCCGCTCAATTTCAGATTTTCGACATTGTCCGGCAGGCCCAGATCGATCGTGCTGATGATCGTGTCCGTGCCCTGCTTGCTCTGCTCGATCACGCTGTCGCCAACATTGTCGACATTGTAGGTGTCGTTGCCGATGCCGCCCATGAGCGTATCCGCACCGGCGCCGCCGTTGAGGGTGTCGTCGCGCCCGCCGCCGATCAGGATGTTGTCGGCAGCATTGCCTGTCCCCTTGAAGTTCGCGGTGCCGGTGTAGGTCAGGTTTTCGACGTTCGGCAGCAGCGCGAGCGAATAGGTGGCGAGGTTCGTATAGATGGTGTCATTGCCTTCGCCGGCGTTTTCAATGACCTTGTCGCCGGTGTTGTCGACGACATAGCTGTCGTCGCCCGCGCCGCCCGTCATCTTGTCCTTGCCCGCGCCGCCGTCGATATAGTCTGCGCCGGATGTGCCGGTCAGCGTGTCATTGCCCGGCCCGCCGGTGACGGGGTTAGCCGCCCCGATGATGTTGATCTTCTCGAAGCCGGAGACGACCATGCCGTTATCATAGGTCCGGGTGGTATGGCCGTAGCCATCGTTCGTTTCGGTGTAACCGGGCGTGGTCATGCCCGCATCGACGTAAATGTTCAGCGTATCGGTCACGCCGAACCCCAAACCGCCGTCCAGGTGGTCAGCTGCGCCGTAACGGATGCTGACCGTATCGGCCTGGCTGCCGAAGGTTAAATTGTAGATCTCGAAATTGGTGAACGTCCAGCCCGGCGCCAGCGTTGTTACCGCGGTGGAATCGCGCAGATCGAGCACATAGCCCGGCTGGTTGTTGTGGCTGAAGTCGATGGTCAGCGTGTCGGTGTCCGCGCCGCCATCATAAGTGCCTGGCCCGGTCGACTGGATGCTGTCGTTTCCGGCACCGCCGTAAATTGTGTCGGGGTGATAGGGGACGCCATATGTGGGGTAATAGAACTCGAAATTCTCGATCCGGTCGTTGCCATCGCCGCCGTAAACTGTCGAACTGCCCGATCCGATGGTGATCCAGTCGTTGCCCGCATCGCCATAAATGAGGTCCGTGCCGGCGCCGTAATCACTCTGATCGATGATGCGGTCGTTGCCCGCGTCGCCGTGAATGAGGTCCGCGCCGGAGCGATCCTCGATGAAATCATCGCCGCCGCCCGCGTTGATGGTGTCTGCGCCGCTGCTGCCGTAGATGACGTCGTTGCCGTCTCCGAACTTGGTCTGGACGCTTTCGATGGATTGATAAACCGGGGTGATGATGGTGCTGCCGGCCGGAGTCTCCGGATGATTGTTCTGGCCGCCGTCCACGCCATTGGACGGTTCGAGGTCGACGACCACGCCGACATTGCTGCCCGCCAGATCGATGATGAGCGTATCAAAGCCATCGCCGCCATCGATGGTATCGTGTCCGTTGGTGCTGTCGATGGTGAAGGTATCGTCGCCCGCGCCGCCCGAGAGGACGTCGGAACCTGCTCCGCCCGAGATATTGTCGTTGCCCGCGCCGCCGCCAAGAATATCGTCATAGGCGCCGCCATAGAGGTTGACCTGCTGGCTCGACGGATCGACCTGCAGATCGAGGCGCTCGAACAGGTCAAACGTGACGTCGCCGATCTGGCCCTTGCCGGTAAATTGGACAGTCGTCGGCACGCTCGCCACAAAGTCGACGATGTGGAGCAGGTCGGTGTCCGCGCCGCCATAAGCAATACCGCGGACGAGGGTCACGTTGTCGTCACCACCGGCGCCGTTGAGCACATTGGAAGATTCGTGACTGTACGTCACCAACGTATCGTTGCCCTCACCCCCGCCAATCAGGTTGGTTTGATTGCCGCCGATGAGGACGTTGTCGCCATTGTCGCCCAACAGCACGTTTCTGGAATCTTGAAAGCCGGTCACGTTTTCAAAGCCGTCGATCGAGACCTGACGGGTGCCGTCGTAGGTTACGCCCTTGGCCGGGTTTTGAAGATCGACCACCAACTCATGGCCGGAAACCGCTGGGGACAGAGTGCTGAGATCGAAAGTATCGGTGCCCCCTTCGCCGTGGAAGGAGGAACCCAGCGTAAACCCGCCGATGGTGTCGTTGCCGTCGCCGCCAAAGACCTCGACTTGTCCCGGACCGTGCGTGATGACCTTATCGTCGCCGCCTCCCGCCGAAACGGTCGAGGGATCGCTGCCGGTAACCGTCACGTCGATGGCGTTGCTGCCATCGTCCCCGGTGATGGTCGCCTGCTGACCGGCATAGGTAATATTTTCTACACTCGCGATAGTGCCCGTCATGTTGAGGTAGTTGACGTGGTCGAGGAAGTTGACGTTGGTGATGAACAGCGTGCCCGCGGCGAGGTTGATCGTCGCAATGCTGCCGGGATCAACGGCGACGTTGAGCGTGTCGTTGCCATCGCCGCCGTCGACAACCAGGGGCCGGTCCACATTGACGCCATTGAGCGTAAACCGGTCATCCCCGCCCCGCCCGTCAAAGGCCGTCCGTTTGCCCGCATCGCTATCGACAATGTCCGAGGCGGAAGTGCCGATCACCGCTTCAAAGCGTTCGGCGGTTTGGTGGTCGGTCGTGCCGTCCGTGAGGAAAACGGTCAGCTGCGATCCCGCCAGTTCGACATGATCCACCGTGGCGGGATCATAGTGCAGCTGGCTGAGGTCGAGGGTGTCAAACCCGCCGTTCTCCTCGTTGGGGCTGTCACCCGACAAGATGCCGCCGGTGCTGCCATAGGCGATGATGGTGTCATCGCCCTGGTCGCCGTAAACCTTGTCCGTGCCCGGTCCGCCGGACAGCGTGTCGTTCCCGGCGCCGCCGGAAAGCGTGTCGTTGCCGGCCTCGCCATTCAGGAAATCGTTGCCGTCATCGCCGTGCAGGACGTCGTCGCCCTCGTGGCCATCGATAACGTCGTTGCCCTTGTCGCCGTAGAGATAGTCGGCTTTGGCCGTCCCGTAGAGCGAGTCGTTGCCGGGACTGCCGATCACCCCCTCGATATCGGTGGTGTCAGAGGCGACGATGCTGCCGCCGGGAACCCCGGTCGTGTAATCGACTTTCGTAAAAAAATGCTGCACGCCGGGTGTGCCGACATTTCGGCTGGGGTCGGCAAGGTCGAAGACGATGCCGGTCGCCGGACCGAACTCTGCGAACGACAGCATGTCGATGCCATCGCCGCCGTTGATATAATCGGTGCCCTGACCGACGATGAAGATATCATTGCCCTTCCCGCCGAACAGCGAGTTGGTCCCGGTGCCGCCGGCGAGTTGATTGTTGTCGTCATCGCCAAGTTGATCATAGGGATCAGCGCCGAATAGTCTGTCGTTGCCGCCCCCGCCGCGCAGGATGTCGTTGCCGCTCCCGCCGATCAGGGTATTCGCGCGGTTATCGCCGATAACGGAATCGTTGCCGGAGCCGGTCACGACATCCTGGATGGACCCACCCAATATCGTGATGTTGTTGGTGAGCCCGCCGACCGATTGGAAAGTCTGAGTAAGGTCGATCACCGCATCTTCATGGTAGGGCGACACGTCGAGCGTATTGCGCCCGTCCGTATCGTCGATCGTGCCCACGACCTTGTCGTGCGAACCGGAGATATGCAGCGGCGTGCCCCCGGCCGAGTTCCACCCCCAGATGGTGTCCCCGTCCTCGAAGTTGTTGCGCGGACCATAAAGTAGCCCCACCGCCAGGACATCGGCCAGTTCCGGCGTCGAAGGATTGACGGCGAAGTTGGCGTCCGACGGATCGAACCGGACGCTGTTGCCATAGTTCGCATGGAAGTAGCTCATGATCGTGTAGGCGCGGTTGTCCTCCCGGAAGGTCGCGCTGTTTTCATAGCTGGGGTTCACGGCGTCTGACGCATCGTAGTTGCCGGGGTGTTCCAGGCCCAGGACATGCCCCAGCTCATGGAGCATTGTGGTGAAACCGCGCCCGCCCGGATCGATCGTATGCGGATAGGCCGTCGTCGTGCCGTCAGCGTTGGTAACAACTGTGCCCGGTGTCGAAAACTCCGGGTCAGACAATTTCAAAAAGATATTGCCGTGATAGTCGCTGAAATTTTCGTTCGTGGACCGTGTACCAAAGCCATCGGCCGGATGGTCGGTGTTCAGGAACCCGCCGACGACCAGATTGGCGTCCGCCCCATCAAAAACCTGCTCGAATTTGACGTTGGCATAAAATTCCCACACGTGCGTAGCGGCGATGAACGCTGCCTGCTGCTCCTCGTTGAGCATTTGGAAATCGGTGTAGTGATCGCCAAGGGTGCCGTTGTCGTGGGTCAGAAATCCGAACTTGATGACGACTGTCTCACCCGGTGCATGGCGCAAACCAGACTCGATCGTAATAGGGGATATGCCCTGCGGGCGGATAAGATTTTTGGCCTGATCCAGATAGCTGAGGCTGGGCTTGACGGCGGCGTTCGCGAGATACTGGTCGAGACCAACCGGGTTAGGATACGGGGCGTCGCTGTCGCTCAGAAACGAGACATTGCCTGTGTCGCGGCCGATCCCGGCATCGTGATCACGAGACAGTGCGGTGATGTTCGCTTGAAATGCCGGGTTCAGGTTGAAAAAGCCCCCGCTGGATTGATTGTCAAACGCGCCACCGCTAATCTGGCAATTGGCGTCAATCGTCCGTGTCCTGAAGCCGACATCGGGGATGAGCTTCCCCCCCAGTGGATTGTCCAGGTCAAATCCCAAATGGAACGAGGACCGGGCTGTGCCTCGCAAATCTTCAGCGACCTCTATACTGCTGCTGATCAGGCCTCTGCCGATGTAATCCAAATCGAACGGCCAGGGTGTTGACGCTGAATCCGCGGTCGAAAAGTTGATCAACTTGGACAACTTGGTCATCTCCATGCTCCGTCATCTTACGTAGATCTTTAATGCAATTGTTTGAACAATTTACGCAGATAGCAGCTTGAACTTGTATTCAGCGGGTTTAGTTCAGGATTGTAGGAAACCGACAGATCCCGCAGTTATCGTCCTTCAGGTGTGCCTGAATGAACCAGCGATGCGCTGCGCTGCCCCATTTGCGGGCTTCAGCAGCTTTGGATTCTGGCGTAGTCGGAGAGTGGAAAGGAGCGGGTGCGAGGGTGATCATGGCTGACCGACAGGCTCCAGCCCTGTTCGACTATTTCGAGCCAAGCGCGCCGCTCACGGGGCTGGTCGCGTTCCATTACAGAATAGAAATTGGCGACGCTCCGCTCGATGCCGGGATCTGCGCGCTGCTTGGCCAGCTCCAGATCACGCAGACCGGTACCACCGCGTATGACTTTGGCGATGAGGTTGAAATTGCTCCCCCGGCAGCGCTCCTCGGGCCTACCACGCGGGCCGCTCGCCTGATCGCTTCAGCCGGGGCTGTGGCGATTGGC
>CAILIO010000007.1 GCA_903834285.1 uncultured Sphingomonadales bacterium
CGCCTCCCTGAGGTGATTGCCCTTGTCGGGCTCTGCCGTGCATCGATCTATGCCCGTGCCGCTAAGCAGTCGTTCCCTCCCCCCATCAAATTGACTGCCCACGCCTCCGGCTGGCGTCTTGGCGATGTACGCGCATGGCTGGCCGATCCCACTGGCTGGCAGCCCTCGAACGACAACGGCAAGTTGCCGGAGGTGCTGTCGTGATGACACCGAGCTATCGCAAACCGTCGCGGGCTGACCGCTGCGAGAACTGTCGGTTTTACTCCGGCTCGACATGTCATCGCCATCCCCCAGTCATCGATAGGGACGATACCGCGTGGTCGGCATGGCCCTCGGTTGGTCTCAATAGCTGGTGCGGAGAATTCACTCCTAAAAAGCAGGAGGCCTAGATGCCGCTTGCTTCTGAATATGTAGCCCATGGGATGGCTCTCGTGGCCATCCCGACCGGCTTGAAGGGGCCTACATCCAAGGGCTGGAACAAGTCAGTAAACGCCATCACGGCTATCGCTGATGTGCCTGACTTCGTTGGCAACATTGGGCTGGCCCACGCATATTGCTCACCTACGCCTACCATGGCGCTGGACATCGATGACTTGTCGAAGGCGCAAGAGTGGTTGGCAGAGCGTGGTGTTGACCTCGACGCGCTGCTCCATGCGGACGATGGGGTGCAGATTTCTTCTGGTCGTAAGGGCCGAGCAAAGCTCATCTACCGTTTGCCATACGGTATGGCCCCGATCCGCACGAAGCAGATTGTCGACCCGGAAACCGGTGAGATGGTCCTTGAGTTCAGGTGTGCCAGCGCGAACGGGCTCACCGTGCAGGATGTTCTACCTCCGTCGATCCACCCAGAAACCGGGAAGCCTTATCAATGGGCAGGTAAGGGCGATTGGCGCGACATTCCGGAAATCCCGTGTCAGTTGCTAGATATCTGGCAGGCGCAGTTGAAACCTGCATATGTGCGGCCGTCCCCACGCGATGACACCCCGCGTGATAGTTCCATAATCACGCTTCCCCCAGAAACGATCCAGCATCTTCGTAGTGCGCTGCTGTCGATGAGGGCGGATGACCATGCCCTTTGGGTAAACGTCGGAATGGCTCTCAAGTCCCTTGGGGATGTTGGTCGCGGCCTTTGGCTGGAATGGTCTCTGACATCGGAGAAATCACAGCATGACTGAGATCCCACTCAAACTCAGCAAGACTTGGGAAAGCTTCAACCCTACCAGTGGCATTGACTATCGCTTCGTCTTTGCCGAAGCCCAGCGGCAGGGCTGGGTCAATCCAGCAAAGAGCTATCCCTCCTCGCAGGTTGTCGGTGCTGCTCAAGGAGGTTGGGGGCAGCCCCAGCCCCTGCCGAACTCGCTTCGCAAGGTTAAAGCGCTCGATGTCAGTTGCCTTCCGGCCACTGTGCGCGGAGCGGTCAACGATATTGCGGAGCGTCTGTCATGCCCGGTCGACTATGTGGCGACATCATTGCTGGTCGGTGCTGGGGCTATTGTGGGCAATAGGGTTGGCATCCTGCCTAAGCAATACGATGACACTTGGGAGGTGTATCCTGCATTCTGGGGTGGGATTGTAGGCCCACCTGGGTCAATGAAAACACCTGTGCAGCATGAGACCATGAAACCGCTTCGCCACATCGAGGAGCAGGAGAGCATCGCTTATGCCAATGCGCTCGCCACATACCAAGCCGTGAAGAAGCAGTTTGAAAAGGACCTTGCTGCGTTCAAGGCTGGGAAGCTTACAACTATCCCGGTCGAGCCGCAGGGGCCCCAGAAACCGCGCCTCATAGTCAATGACACGACCTATCAAGCGCTGGGGGAGATATTGGCTGCAAACCCGAGGGGGGTGCTGGTGCATGGCGACGAGCTATCGGGCTTGCTGCATAGCCTTGATACGGCAGGGCAAGAGGCGGCGCGGGGCTTCTACCTCTCGGGCTGGGGCGGAACTGGTAGCTACAACTTCGACCGGATAGGGCGCGGCAGCATTGGGCTGACACATTACGCGCTTTCGGTTTTCGGCGGCTTCCAACCAGATAAGATCAAGCATTATGTCCGGATGGCACAGAGCGGGAGTTCCCAGAACGACGGCCTGCTGCAACGTTTCCAGCTGCTGGTTTGGCCTGATCTGAGCCGAGAGTTCGACCTCGTTGATCGGGCACCGGATCAGGTCGCTCTTGCTGCGATGCATACCGCAATGCTCAAGCTGCGAGGTTCAGCCAAGGGTGGCCAACTCAATAAACATGGCTCCCATCTGCTGCATTTTGATACCGAAGCGCAGGAGGTGTTTAACGCATGGTACGTGGCCAACGAGAACCAGCTTCGCAAAGACGGGCTTGCACCTGCCGAGCAGAGTCACTTCGCGAAATACCGCAGCTTGGTCCCAGGACTTGCGCTGCTATTCCACCTGCTTGAAGGCCATGAGGCTGCAGTTTGCAGTAAGTGCCTGACCGGCGCGTTGAACTTTGCGCTCTATCTCAAGTCACATGCTCAACGGGTCTATAGCGCGGTCCACGGGGCGGATGGAGCAAGCGCGCATGCGCTTGTGGGGCGTTTGATCAAGAGCGACCTAGCATCGGGGTTCACCCTGCGCTCCGTTTACACGAAAGGTTGGCGGGACCTGTCCGACAACAACAAGGTCAAGCAGGGTTTGGATCAGCTTGTCGAGCTAGGCTGGCTCAGGGAGCGGGATGTGGCAACTGGGGGGCGAGGGAGGATCGAGTATGACATCAATCCTTACATTCCCAAGCATTAGGCGCGCTCGGCCTTTTGATGGTTTTGTAGGTACCCCCCTAACACATTTTTCCTATTTCTTATCTCCGAACCAGTGCTCGGATGGGGTGGGAGGTAACCGACAAAACCTACAAAAGCCCCCACCCTGCAAGGGGTAACCGCCGAAAGAATTTCTGTGCCGTCCAGCCCGCGTCTCGGCTGGGTAATGTAAGGAAACTATCATGCCACTGCCCGGCGTAGGCGACAGGACGAAGCAGTGCACAGCCCTTTCAAAACGCTCCGGCTCCCGCTGCAAAAACCCCGCAGTGATCTCGTGGGGCCTCGCGCCAACCGTGTGCCGCATGCATGGCGCTAGAAAACCCGAAACGGTCAGGCGAGGTGCGAACCATCCGCAATATAGGCATGGGGGTGAGACGCTGGAGGCTAAGGCGGGGCGCAGCAAAAAGCTTACGGAACTCCGCGACCTTGAAGCACTGTCATTCGCAATGGGGCTAGCCACCGGACCGAGGTGGCGGGGTAGAAAGCCCGTCAGGAATCCTGACTAAGCAATACCGCAGGCGTCGTCCCCAACTGCAGCGCAAGCCTTGCAATGACGCACAAAGACGGGTTCTCCTGTTTCCGCTCGATACCGCCGAGGTAGCGCACGTCCACACCTACTCGGTGTGCCAACTCCTCCTGCGACAGGCGCAGAGCCTTGCGCCGAACGCGAACGTTCGAAGCCAAAACTTCAGCCCAGTTTGTCTCAGTCGGCACGCCTTGACCCGCACTGATTGCGTCGGGCCAAACAAGGAACTATAGTTCTGGATCTTAGGCCACAACGCATACAGATAAATACGTACCAGAAACCGCACGGGAGCCCCACATGAATAAGCTCATCGCATTGACCGTCATGGCCGCTGTGCCTGTCAGCAGCTTTGCAACGCCGCTCACTCCTCCTGCGTCAGCAGAGGTGCAATCTTCCGCTGCGGCACCCGCTCCGACCAAGTTGTATCAGGGCACCCCAGTGTCAATGCGACTGCTTCGGGAACTAACCACCAAGGACAAAGCACTCAAAGTCGGAGATCGCTTTGACCTCGAACTCGTCGACCCCCTTCAAGTCGGTTCAGTAACGATCATCCCTTCGGGAACGAGGGGCGTTGGTGAAATCATGTCAGTACGTAACAAGGGCATGTGGGGTAAGTCGGGCCATTTTGATGCACGTCTGATCTATCTTCAGATTGGCGATAGAAGAATCCGCTTGACTGGCACTTTCGATGACAAAGGGACTGCTGGTGGTTGGGCTGCAGGCTTGACGACGGCTTTCATCTTCGCACCAGCTGGTTTTTTCATGACTGGCACAAGCGCTAAAATCGCCGCTGGAACTGTCGTCAAAGGCCAGCTTGATGAAGACGTTTCATTCATGATTAGCGAAGTGCAGCAATCAAATCCGTTGGTAGTAGTTCCAAGCACCGCGAAGTGATTTAATTTTACGTATTTTAATAGGGAATTTTATTGCCATGCGTATTTACATTGCACTAGCCCTCGTTTGTGCTGCTGTGCCAGCAAGCGCCCAGAATCAAGCCCCGGCTCGGGTGGAAAGCGTGATCGGCGAATTCGGCGTGCCAGTAGTTCCATATGACATTACCGACCGCCCTTATGTAGTGATCGGAGAGGTGCACGCAGGCGTGCGCAAGTTGACGATTTTCTCCAAATCTCCATCACAGGAAAAAATCTACAAGGAATTGTGGGAGCGTGCCCAAAAACTTGGCGCAGACGCTGTAATCAAGGCTGAATATGGTGACTTTCACGCGTCTGCTGTAAGTTGGGGTAAGACCAAAGCCACTGGTATTGCTATAAAGTTTTTACCTGCTGCCCCCGCACAACCGCGTGCTAATTCTGAGAACTGAACCATCTCATTGCGTAATTTGACCGCTTTGCTTGCCGCACCGTTTGCGCTCGCTAGTGCTGTGATGGCGGTGGCGCAAACAGGTGCGCCTGTGCCTCTCGCACAAACCTATACGCCACGCTGGGTGAGAGGTGCCGAGATAGAGCTTATGGTGGTCAGGGAGATCAACAGCCGCACCTCCAAGTCGGGAGACCATGTTGCATTGCGAGTGAATGCTCCGATAGTTTTAGATGGCAAAATTGTTATCCCTGTCGGAGCCAGCGCGACGGGCGAAGTAGTTTCCGCCAGTGGAACAAGCGCGGCTGGTGGCAAGGGGCGAATTAGCCTGAGGCTCTTATCCGTCGATACGCGCTGGGGCCCGGTTAAGCTGTCAGGGGGCAAAGGCGAAGAAGGCAGCGGCAACACGAGCGGCGTAGTGTCGGCAGTACTCGCATTTGGAATTTTTGGCCTGCTTACCAAAGGAGGTAACGCAGCATTCAAGGGGGGCGATATAATCACTGGCTATATCGACCAAGATGACCCCCAAAAGGCTTCTCCCCTGATTGTTGGCCCATAACTCCGGCACAGCGACCCGAGCAATGTGCGTCTGATGAGCAGATTGCTACGCATACACAACACTTGGGTCCCATCTGAGCAAAACGGGGGTGCCGCCCCGGTGGGGTCTGGCTGGTCAGGATTTCCGATGGGGGTGGGGGTGTCGAAACTGGACCTTTCAACGTCATGAGGAGGGCGCAAGGCTAGGTCAGCGGAAGGCCATGGGGGTCACATTGGGGGTCTTTTCCAAATCATATTGGAAATTATCTATACTAAACAGAATTTTATCAAGGATTCGCGGTTCCCGCTACCGCTCCACTTTGCCGAGCATCCGAAAGCAATGAATGCCGGGCGCACTGGCCAGCGGCCTAGCGGGGATGCGCCGCGCTTCTGGCCAGGATCACGGTGATCGCCGCAAACCAGCACACTGCGCAGCCGAGGAAGATGAACGGCACCCAGATCACCATGCCCAGCACGGCGAGCAGGGCAGCGGCAAAAGCGATGAAATCGCGCATCGTCAGCCATATCAGGATATCGACCAGCCAGCGCCGTGACGGCGAGCGGCGGAGGTGGACTTTGACCGCTTCGAAGTTGATCGGTTCACCCTGCTTTTGCGCGCGCCGGCCGATCTGCAGCAGGCCCGCCAGCAGCAGCGCGAGGCCGGCCATGCCGGCGAGCGCCGCGCTGGTATCGCCGCGCAGCCAGAGATTGGCCGAGAGGCCGGCGACGAATGCCAGATTGGTCGCAGCGTCGATCAGGCTGTCCAGCCGAGCGCCTGCCGGCGAGGTGCGGAACGTCGCACGGGCAATCTCGCCGTCCACGCCGTCGAACACCGAGGCAGCCTGAAACAGCAACGCACCCAGCACCGCGCCGTGTGCCGGCGAGGTCAGCATGGCGGCGAGCATGAGCATGGCGATCAGCGCGGTGCCCGCCGTGGCGTGCAGCGGCTCGATCCGGGCGAAGCGCAGTAGCACGCGCGTGATGCTGCGCGAGACCGGGCGGTTGAAGGTGCGCGAAAACAGCCCGTCCTGCGGCTTTGCGGTGGCCAGCAGGAAGAGCTCGTCCGCCTCGCGTAGAGCCCGCTCCGGAGACGGTGCTGCGCCATCGAGGCCCGGACGCGGAGCGCGTTCGCCGAGCGCCTTGCGCGTCTGGCGCGTGAGGCTGGCCAGCTGATCGAGCGCGTCGACCTCAAGGGCATAGCGGTCGGTCGGTGCCTCCGCTCCAAGCCGCAAAGGGCTTGCCCCGCCGAGCCGGCTGCATTCATCCAGGCAGCGGCGCGAGGGAACCCATGTGCCCGCTGCGACGCCGACACTGATGGGTGCACCTTGCGCGCTTTGGGCAAGGGCCTGGACCAGCCGGGCGGCCAGGGGCAATCCCGCCACAAGATATTCGGCCGTCCGCATGTCGGGAAAAACGAGGTATATAGGCCGCGGTCGTGAAGGCTGCGCACGATCCTCGTCGATTGCTAGCGCCTGCTCCAGACCTTGTTGTCTGTCGTTCATCAAGTCCATGCCATCCATGCTGGGTCAGATGTGAGACGCCATCGTGTCACACGACAAGAGGGCGGGCAGATTGCATCAGTTTCATGCTTTAGCGCCGCTCCCGAGAAAATCGGAGTCGGGGCCGATGCTTGGGCCGCAATGGACACGCAGCGCGTGTTTCTGCCAGATTTGTTTCGAACGGCGTGGAGTGCATCCCCGGATCGAAACGGAAAATGGGGTGTGGGTACTCAGGCATTCAAGTGCGACATAGGTGACACGATGTGGCAAAAATGTTTTGATTCGGTTCGTCATCGACCCTAGCATACGGCCACATCCGCGATATGGTATTGAAATAATTGTGTCCTATTTGACGCAAATATTAGAAGAATCCCCCTGATCCATGACGAAAATCTGTGTCGACTGCCGCTATATCGGACCTCGCCCGAGCGGGATCGGGAAAGTACAGCAGGCTCTGGTGGATTATCTGCCCGGTCTGGCGCCGGAAATCGCGTTCGTCTTCCTCAAAAGGGCCGATGCGCCGGCCCAACTTTCGGCCGCAGCCAACGTGCGCGAGGTGGTCGTTCATGCAGCAGCAAACAGCCCTACGACAATGTGGTGGTTGCCACGTGCGGCGCCATTGGGGGATGTGCAGTTGTTTCACGCAACGTTCAACATCATGCCGGCCGGTCTGACGATGCCCTGCGTGACGACCGTGCACGACATCATGTGGCTGACCAATCCGGAATGGTGCAAGGCGCGCTTCTCGCGCCCACTCGAACGCCGGTTCTATCGCCACGGGATCGACCGCGCGCTGCGCAGTGCAGCAGCCATCACCACGGTGAGCGAGGCAAGCAAGCAGGAGTTGCTGCGCTGGAAGCCCGAACTTGGCGGGCGCGTCCATCCTGCACTGCTTGGGGTCACCGGCGAATACCGCCCGGTGCGCGATGCCGCCGCGCGGCTGGCCGGATTGGGCCTCCCGGCCGGAAAACGAATCGTGCTGACGGTTGGGCAGTACGTCCCCTACAAAAACCACGAAGGCGCGTTGCGCATCTTTGCCGAAGCGTGCGGCAGCCGGGAGGACACGAACCTCGTCTTCCTGCAGCGACTCAGCCGGAATACCGACGACTTGCGCGCGCTCGCCAAGACCCTGGGCATTGCGAACCGGGTGCATTTCCTCGAAGCGGTCGACGATGCATCGCTTGTGGCGCTTTATGGTGCGGCAGATTGCTTGCTGCACCCTTCGTTCTGCGAAGGATTCGGACTGCCCTTGCTCGAAGCCATGGCCTGCGGCTGCCCGGTGGTCGCCTCCGATCACTCGGCCATGCCCGAAGTTCTGGGCGGAGCCGGCATGCTTGCGCCGGTTCACGATACCACCGCCATTGCGGGCGCTCTGCGGCGGGTTCTTGACGATCCGGGCCTGGCCGAAACCCTGCGCAGCGCGGGGATCGCACGCGCAGCCACGTTCTCGTGGGAGCGTTTTGCGATGCAAAATCTGGCGGTCTATCGGGGCGTTCTGGGATGCCAATAATCCGTCTTGTGCCTAGTTATATGCCGCAAGGGATTGCTTTTCAGTTTAACAAGCCACGCCAATTGGATTCGAGACCCTCCCCTTTAATCGTTGATGATAAAGAATATTTTTTCCCGCGCTTGATCGCTCGAGAATGGAGCCATCTTCGGGCGCTAAATTGTCGCGCTGGTTTTTGCGTGGTTGCGGGTGCGAAAGTACTTATGCTAGGCCCGCAAATGTCCGGCCATGTGCAAGGTGAATTGATTTGATGAGCGCGTCGATCGAGTCTCCTGAAGTGCCGGCGGCAGGTCCCTCCGACCGGGCGGGCTGTCCATTCTCTTACCGCAAGTGCGAAGAGGCGGTCGATCGCGAAGCTAGGCGGACTCTTGAATTGACTGCCCTGCATGATTGACCGCCCCTTCCTGCTCGATGTGAGCCGTCTGGTCTGGCGCAGCTGGTCACGCAGGCTGCCCACTGGAATTGACCGGGTCTGTTACGCCTATTTGCAGAATTTTGCCGAGCGGGCACTGGCCGTCGTGCAGCATCGCGGCGTTGCACGCGTGCTGACACCGCGCCATTCAGACGAACTTTTTGAGACCCTGCAAATGCCCGATACCGACTTTCGGGCGCGACTCGCTGCACTTGCTCCGCGCGCGCTCGCCTGCGCACCGCGGCGAATCGACGGGCAAGGCGCGTTCTATCTGAACGTCGGACACACCGACATCGATCTGGCGAGCCTGCCAGATTGGACGCGGCGCAGCAATGTCAAGCCGATCTATCTTATCCACGATCTGATCCCGCTCACGCATTCCGAATTCTGTCGAAGCGAGGCGATCGAGCGGCATCACGGCCGCGTGGTCAATGCCTTGCGCTCGGCGGCTGGCGTGATCGCCAACTCGCGGGCCACCGCCTCCGAACTCGAGGCATTTGGCCGCAGCAACGGGATATCGATGCCGCCGATCACGGCCGCATGGCTGGCCGGCGCACAGCTCAGCTCCCCCGATGTCGTGCCGATCAGGGCCGGCGGGCACTTCGTCTGCGTTGGCACCATCGAAGGCCGCAAGAATCATTTCATGCTGCTGCAGGTCTGGCAGAGGCTTGTCGCGCGACTGGGCCACGCCGCGCCCAAGCTCGTGCTGATCGGGCAGAAGGGGGCCGAAGCAGGCCATGTCCAGAACATGCTCGATCGCGGCAAGGGCGTGCGCGATCATGTCGTAATGCTCTCGCACTGCGAAGACGCCGAACTCGGGCACTGGATCAGCTCGGCGCGGGCGCTGCTGCTGCCTTCGTTTGCCGAGGGCTTTGGCCTGCCCGTGATCGAGGCGATGGCGCTGGGAACCCCCGTGATCGCTAGCGACCTGCCGTGCTTCCGGGAGATCGGGTGCGGTATCCCGACCCTGCTTGATCCCATCGACGCGGTCTCGTGGGAACAGATGATCTTGTCGTTTCTCGATCACGGCCCCGAAAGGACGCGGCAGCTTCGGATGCTGAGCCACTACGTCGCGCCGACCTGGAGCGATCACTTCTCGCAGATCGAGGATTGGCTCGACAACCTCGCATCGCTCCCGTGCGCATTCGGCGCCTTGCCTCATCCCTATGCTGAAGCTTACCGTGTAGTCGACCCAGCAGGCTTGAAGCCGCTCATCGGAGGCAGGCACGCCCTGCAAGACGACTGAGCGCCCAGCTCACCGCTCAGTCATTGGCTATACGAAAGATCGACTTGTCCGTGCTCAAACGCTTCCAGTTTCTCGATACGCTGTTTGTGATCACCGTCGTTTTGCCGACGCTCATCGCGGTGCTGTATTTCGGTCTGCTGGCCTCCGACATCTATGTATCCGAAGCCCGATTCGTTGTGCGCAGCCCGGAAAAGCAGGCCAGTTCCGCGCTCGGCGTGGTCCTGGGGGCCAGCGGGATCGTGACATCGGGCGACAAGAGCTACACGGTCGTCGAATATGTGCGCTCGCGCGATGCGCTGGTCGATGCGAACCGTGATAATGCCATCCTCAAGGCCTATGCGCGCGACGACGCCTCGGTTTTCGACCGCTTCGGCGGGCTCCTTCACGGCAAGACGTTCGAGCATTTTTACGAGTTCTTCTCGGGCAAGGTGGCCATCGAATTCGATACGGGGACCCAGGTCACGCGGCTGTCGGTCAGCGCGTTTACGCCGCGCGATGCCCAGATGATCAACCAGCGGTTGCTGGGGCATGCAGAACAACTGGTCAATCGCCTCAACGACCGCGCCCAGAAGGACACGATCCGCCTCGCCCAAACGGAAGTCGATACCGCAAAGGTCCGGGCGCAAGCGGCCGCGGTCGCGCTTGCGCAGTACCGCAATGCGCGGCGTATTCTCGATCCTGAGAAGGAAGCTGCGGTTCGCCTGCAGATGGTCTCGAAACTGCAGGATGAACTGATCAGTGCGCGCACCGAGCTGGCGCAGATGCAGCGCTATACGCCAGACAACCCGCAGATCCCCGGCTTGCAGACGCGCATTGCGGCGCTGGGCAAGGAAATCGCCGACCAGACCGGCAAGATCGCCGGCGCGCCGGACTCGCTGTCCGGCGATGCAGTGCGCTATCAGGCACTGCGCATCGATGCCGAAGTGGCGGAGAGGCAGCTGACCGCAGCGCTCGCCTCGCTGCAGGACGCAGATGTCGAGGCGCGCCGCAAGCAGGCCTATATCGAGCGCATTGCCGAGCCGAACCTGCCCGATTATCCGCTCCAGCCACACCGCTGGCGCTCGATCCTGGCAACCGTGATCCTGGGCCTTCTGGTGTGGGGTGTTCTGCGGACCCTGATTGCCGGTGTCCGCGAGCATCACGAGTGATGGCGATCCCGGTCGAACAAAGCGGATCGTTCGGGCGAAGTCTGCACGTGCAGCTGCGCGTCTTGCGCGCGCTGTTCATGCGCGAGGCGCTGACCCGCTATGGCCGGCACAATATCGGGTTCCTGTGGCTGTTCGTCGAACCGATGACCTTCACGTTGGGGGTGACCGCGCTTTGGACCGCAACGCGGGCGGTGCATGGCAGCGACTTGCCGATCGTCGCCTTCGCGCTGACCGGCTATTCCAGCGTGCTGCTGTGGCGCAATATGCCAGGCCGCTGCATCGGCGCGCTATGGGCCAATCTGTCGCTGCTTTATCACCGCAACATCAGGGTGCTCGATATCTTCGTGGCCCGTCTGTTGCTGGAATTTGGCGGCGCCACCATCTCGTTCACTGTGCTCAGCGTGATCTTCATCAGCATCGGCTGGCTGGATCCGCCGCTGAACCTGCTTGAGGTTGTCGGCGGCTGGCTGATCATCGCGTGGTTCGGATCGGTCATGGCGATCCTGCTTGGCGCGCTGTCGCATGAGAACGAGCTCGTCGACAAATTGTGGCATCCCGCGTCCTACCTCATCTTCCCGCTCTCAGGTTCGGCGTTCATGGTCGATGCCCTGCCCAAACTGGCGCAGGATGTGGTGCTGTGGATTCCGATGGTCCACGGGGTCGAGATCGTGCGCGAAGGCTATTTCGGTGCGCGAGCTCGCGCCCATTACGACCTCGGCTATGTGCTGCCCTTCTGCCTCGTGCTTTCGGCGCTTGCCTTGATGCAAGTGCGCAAGGTCGCGGCGCGCGTGGTGCCGGAATGATCCGCCTCGACAAGGTCCGGAAGGTCTATCCAACCCGGTTCGGCGCAAAGCTCGTCCTGGACGGGATATCGTTCGAGCTGCGCAAGGGTGAGCGACTGGGAGTGCTGGGCCGCAATGGCGCCGGCAAGTCGACCATGGTTCGCCTGATCAGCGGCGCGGAGCGACCGACCAGCGGCACGGTCGAGCGGACCATGTCGGTGTCCTGGCCGCTCGCTTTCGGCGGCGCCTTCCAGTATGCGCTGACCGGGCAGGACAACGTCAAGTTCATCAGCCGGATCTACGGGCAGAATGTCGAGCGCAACCTCGCCTTCGTGCAGGAATTTGCCGAGCTTGGGCCTTACTTGCGCGAACCGGTGCGCACTTATTCATCGGGCATGCGCGCGAGGCTGGCGTTTGCCATCTCGATGATCATCGAATTCGATTGCTTCCTGATCGACGAAATCGCGTCGGTCGGCGATGCGCGCTTCCATGCCCGCTGCAACTACGAGCTTTTCGAGAAGCGCGGCGACCGGGCGATGGTGATCATCTCGCACGATGCGACCTATATCCGGGACCACTGCAACCGCTATGCCGTGCTCGAACAGGGCGCGCTGTCCATGTTCGATGATTTCGACGAGAGCTACGCGTTCTTCTCGCAAAGCATCGGATTGGCGACGTCGACGGCTGGACTGTCCGTCCGGGCCACGGGCCGCGCGGAGGCCCTGTCGGCGCTCTATCATCTTGCGATTGCCGACGAGCGGTTTCGTGTCCACGTCCAGCAAGGGGACTGGGCGCGTGACCGCCACGATTGGGCAAAGGCCGAAGCCGAGTATGGCAAGGCGCTTGCCCTCCATCCTTACGAGCGCACCTACTGGGCTCAGCTCGGGCACGTCTTGCGCGAACAGGGCCGCGATAGCGCGGCAGAAATCTGCTATCGTTCGGCCTGTGCGCTGGGGCAACCCGCGCTCGATCTGCAGCCCTTCCTCGAATTCGTGCAGGCGCGAGCGCACCCCCATGAGCCAGCGGTACCGATCCGCAGCCTTGAACGTGGCGCAACGTCCGCCCAGCCGCCGTCCTATCCAGACCTGTGCATCCTGATCCGTGCGGTCTGGGGTGGATCGGCCATCGCGGCAGAGGAAGCGCGCAGCCTGCTGCGCGCTCACGCGACTCTCGACGATCTCCTCGAGGCCCTTCTCGATGACCCGCGGGCGCAGGCAATCGCCCTTTCCGCGTCCGCCGAAAACGACCAGCCGCGCGAGTTCGAAGACAGTGCGCTGTTTATCGTCGACGCGATCTGGCTGCAGCGGTTCTGCTACATCGCCATGCCCGCCTTCGACACCAGCACGGTTGATTCGGCCGCACTGCAGGAACATTGGCAAACCTGTCTCTACACCTTGATCGAGAACCATAATGGCTTCGAAGGTTGGCCGAAATCACATCACAAGATGGCTGACTTCGCTCGTCACGCTCGGGCCCGGTCTGCTATCGTATATCACGAGAATGCGCATGGATGATCTTCGCAAAAGCTTCCTGACGATGCCGAGGAGTGTCCTGGAACAATACTTTGTGGATGCGACTCGCAGCCAGTATCTGGGCAACAATACTGTCCTGTGCAAGATTCTTGGCAGTAAGAAATTTTTTGCAATAGCTGACGATGTCGGCTTCTCGTCTCACATGATTTTCGATGGCTATTGGGAATACTGGCTGAGCCAGCATTTTTGCGAGACCATTCAGCCCGGCGATACCGTGCTCGATATCGGCGCAAACCTGGGCTATTATACGCTGATCGCGGCTGATCTTGTCGGTCCAGCCGGCCGGGTGATCGCCATCGAACCGAACCCGCACGTATTCGATCTGCTTTCCAAGAGCGTGCAAGTCAACGGCTACACGCGGCAAACAACCTTGCGCAATCATGCGCTGGGCTCGCAGGACGCGCGCGGGGTTCATCCGTTCTTCGTGCCCAGAAACGAGCCCAAGAATGGACGGTTCGTCGGTTTGCACGAGGATATTGCCTTTCTGCAGACCCATGGCACTGTTTTCGATGTTCAGCTTGGCAATATTGCCGATGAACCGCTCGACCGGGTCGATTTCATCAAGATCGACGTCGAAGGCGCGGAAATCGAAATTCTCCGCAATTTGCGACCGATTATCGAGAAGTACCGCCCCAAGATCGTTTGCGAAGTGAACTTCGCACGCGGATACAGCTATGCCGATGTGCGCGAAGCCATGCTGGAGACCGGCGAATTGAAGCATCTCGACTTTGATGCGACAGTTAAGCCGCTGACCGAAGCCATGGCGCAGAAGGAGAGATTTGGTGACGACTGGCTGGTGTGCGTTTCCTGAGGGTGGAATGAGCATTGGAAGTCCGGCACGTGCCCGGACGCCGGGTCTTGCGGTCTGGAGAATTTGGGGATGATTTTTACCAAAGCGAACCGAGGGGACGATGCCTCACCTTTACGCTCGGCCGGCGACATGGCGCGTGACGCGCGCGAGTGGGCCGGGGCGGTGTCTCACTATGAGGCCTATCTTGCAAAAGTATCGGACGATGCGGGCATCTGGGTCCAGCTTGGCAACTGCGCCAAGGAGGCGGGGCAATACAAGGTGTCGCTTGGCGCCTATACCCGCGCGCTCGAACTGGAGCCGATGAACGCTGATACGCACCTGCAATTGGGGCATTTGTGCAAGCTTCTTGGCCGACTGAGCCATGCCCAGGGCTATTACCGGACCGCCCTTCAGCTCGATCCGGAACTGGCGGATGCGCGGCAGGAGCTTGCCGAACTGCGGACCACGATCGCATCGCTGCCGTTTCTGCTACCGCCCACGTTCCTCGATTTCATTGTCGCCTCAACGCCGGCAGAGCTCCTGGAAAAATGCAGCGAGGCTGACCCGCTTGACGACCCCTTCCGCAGATATGCAGCATTGCTGAGCTAAAGGATAAGCCGATGTCGCTACTTCAAACACAGATCCTCGAAACCCTCTCGCTGCTCGAAGTTCAGAGCGTGACTTGTGGGAAAATTCGCATTGGTGGCCCGCACGATGGCGGTTATGTCATGGCGAACGACTTCGAAGCTAATCAGATTGCCTATTCGATTGGCGTGGGGCCGCAGGTTCAATGGGATGTCGAAATGGCCGAACGCGGCCTGGTGATCCATCAATACGACCATACGGTGCCAGGCTTGCCCGAAGAGCATCCGAATTTCCGTTACACCCCGCTCGGCATAGCCCCCGACCTGTTGCACCCAGACCTCATTACGCTTGACGAAATGCTTGCCCGCAACGGCCACGCAACCCTTTCGAATATGCTGCTCAAGATCGATGTCGAAGGTGCCGAATGGGACGTTTTCGATTCCATGGACCATGCGACACTGGCAAAATTCGATCAGATCGTGGTTGAGTTTCACGGGCTCGAATATCTTGGCATGGACACATTCAGGGAACGCTGCAACCGCGTGTTCCGCAAACTCAATTTCCATCACGTGCCAGTGCATATCCACGCTAACAACTATTCTGCCATTCACACGCTTGAAAACATTCCAGTGCCTGGCGTTGTAGAACTGAGCTATTGCCTGCGCTCTCGCTTCACGTTTACGCCCTCGGAGGAAATCTTCCCGACCCCGCTTGATCAGCCGTGCCGAGCTGAAGCTGCCGACATCTTCCTCGGCCGGTTTAAGTTCAAACGCCAGGCGGCATAGGCATGCGCATTTTCATAGACTGCTCGAAGATCGACTTCCATCGGCAACCGACCGGGATCCCCCGCGTCGTGTTGCAGTATATCGAGTGTGGCTATCGCTGGGCGGCGACAAGCGGGGTCGATGTCATTCCGGTCGTGACCGCGCCTGAAGGCCTGATCGCGGTTCGGCCCGCGCCGGGTGTTGGCGCTCCAGGATGGCTGACGGAACTGGCCGATGGCACCTCCCTCTCCGCGGCTGCAGACGCGTCGCTCGAGATGGCGGCTTATCACCTCCAATCAGCGCTGGTAGCAGCCGGTCACACTCCGGCTGGCGGGCGTTGCAACGCGGAGATCCGCTCTGCTTTCGGCCACATAAGCGCGGAGGCCAGCATACCGGCATTTGATGTAGCGCCGGATGATGTGCTATTCTGTCCAGCCTATTGGCATGACATACCCCCGCGGCACTTCAAGGCGCTTCAGCAGCGGGGATGCAAGATCGCCACACTGGTCCACGATGTCCTGCCGATAACTTTTTCCCGTTTTTACCAGGCACCATGGAAGTACGAGTTCGAAGCCAACCTGCTGGCTGCGATGCGCAATTCCGACGCGCTGTTTGCTGTGTCGGATTATACGGCGGAATCCATGCGCGAACTCGCCGAGCGCAAGGGGATCGGCGGCGTGAAAGTGGACGTCGCCTACAACGGCTATCATCCAATGGTCTCGGACGAAACGCTTAGGAAGATAACCTCGGGCACCTTCCGGCCGGTCCTGCGAAATGCAACCCGCTACGAACTGATCGCGGAGACCCAACCGTTCTTGATGGTCGGCTCAGTTGAGCCGAAGAAGGGACACATTCCCACGGTCCGCGCTTTCGAGGCGCTGTGGAGTGCAGGCCTGCAACGCCCGTTGGTGATTGTGGGCCGCAAGGGCTGGCTGGAGGAGTCGGTCGTCCACGCCATTGGCACCTCGACCTATCTCCATGATAAGCTGCACTGGTTCGAGGATTTCGACGACCTCGACCTCGCGTTTGCCTACCATCATTCCCGCGGACTTATCTTTTCCTCCTATGCCGAGGGCTTCGGCATCCCGATGGTCGAAGCGCTTTGCGCAGGGCGGCCGGTGGTGGGCTATGACACCCCAATCAACCGCGAGGTGCTTGGCGAACATGGCTTGATATTTGACGATTTCCGCTCGCTGGCCAGCCACGTGTTGCGACTGGATAGCGATGCCGGCTTCGCGGCTGCCTGTAGCGACGTGGCGTCATTCCATTGGCCGCGGTGGGATGAAATGACAGGTCGCCTGTTCGCAACACTGGTCGAGCGGTTCGCGCCTGCACCATGAAAATCTGCGTCGACGCCTTCAATATCGCCTTGCCGCATGGCACCGGCGTTGCCACTTATGGCCGGAGTCTGGCGCAAGCTGCGGGCACGCTTGGGCATGAAGTCCACGTGCTCTTTGGCTCGCGCAGTGGCCACTCGCGCATATCGCTGCTGAACGAGATTGCGCTGGCCGAGGGCGATGGGGCGATGGGGGGCACCCGCCGTTCGCGGTTCGGTTCGGCCTCCGCCTTCCTCCGCTCCGCGCGGGGAGCGGTGCGGCCCCTTCAGGCGCGGCCCGTGCCGGTATCGGGCCAGGTGCTGCTGCCCCAGCGGCTTAAGGTCGATGCCGCACAGTACTGGAACGCGCAGAACCTCTACACCGGGTCTGATCAGGTCTTCCGTGCCACGAACGCATTTACGAGCGTTGCGGTGGGAGGGGTCGATCTAGCGCACTGGACGTATCCGCTGCCGGTCAAGATGTCCGGCGCGCGCAATATTTACACGCTTCACGATCTGGTGCCGTTGCGGCTGCCCTACACGACCGCGGACCGCAAGCGGGCCTATTACCGCCTCTGCCGCAAGATCGCCGATCAGGCCGATCATATCCTCACGGTTTCGGAAGCCTCGCGCCGCGATATCATCGACATCCTTGGCGTCGGCGAGGATCGCGTCACCAATCTTTATCAGGCGAGCGACATCGGCTCGGCGCTGGGCAGCGTGGATGAGGCGTTCATCACCCGCTATGTCGAAGGCCTGCTGGGCGTGGGACTGCGCGAGTACTTCCTGTTTTTCGGCGCGATCGAGCCCAAAAAGAACGTGGCGCGGCTGGTCGAAGCCTATCTCGCCAGCTCGGTAAGCTCACCGCTGGTGATCGTCGGCGGCCCGGGCTGGGGCAGCGAGCAGGATGTCAAACTGCTGAAATCGCTAGCGGGGCTCGATGGTCGCAAGCGCATCGTGTGGCTGGGTTATCTGCCCCGCGACATGCTGGCCATGTTGATCGCGGGCGCACGAGCGACCGTGTTTCCTTCGCTCTATGAAGGCTTTGGCCTTCCCGCACTGGAATCGATGGCGCTCGGCACGCCGGTCATTACCAGCAATGTCTCTTCCCTGCCCGAAGTGGTGGGCGAGGCTGGCGTGCTGGTCAATCCTTATGACGTCCGCGCAATCGCCCAGGCGATCATCACGATGGACAGCGACGAAGCGGCGCGTATTGAACTTTCGCGGCGCGGCCTGGCTCAGGCCGCCCGGTTCGACAGTGCCGCCTATGCCGAGCGGCTTGCCGGCTTCTACGCGAAGATCGCATAGCCGCTGCCGATTGCCTTTCAGATGGAACCTGTTTCGATGCCCGAAATTGCCCAGATGTCCACTTCCGCTCTGCGACCGCAGCGCAGCAGGCGCGCCATTGCGCTTTCGGCGGGATCGGCGGCGCTGATCCTGCTGCTGGGAGGTTGCACTGCGCTCGGCGGGTCGGGGCCCAGTGCGCGCAGCATAACGCGCGCCGCGCAGCCCTCAGCGGCCAATGGCATTGCACTCGTCGAACTCGATGGGGCCGCCATCGCCCGGCTGGAAGCGGCCAAATCCAGCAAGAGCTTCGCCGATGTCTTCGGCGATTCTCCGGTCGATCCGACGATCATCGGCGCAGGCGACGCTGTCGACATCGCGATGTGGGAAGCGCCGCCTGCGGTGCTGTTCGGCGCAGGGTCGAGCTTTACCGGCGTTGCTTCCGCGCAGACCATCAACTTGCCCCAGCAGATGGTGGGTTCGGACGGTCGGATCACGATCCCCTTTGTCGGCAGCCTCGCCGTCGCGGGCCGATCGACACGGCAGGTCGAGCAGGAGATCATTGCGCGCCTGCATGCCAAGGCACACGAACCACAGGCGATTGTCCGCCTCTCGCAAAACGAGGCGCGCACGGTCACCGTGCTGGGCGAAGTCAGTGCGTCGCGCCGTCTCCCGCTCACCGGGCATGGCGAACGTCTTCTGGATGC
>CAILIO010000008.1 GCA_903834285.1 uncultured Sphingomonadales bacterium
CCCTCGATCAAGGTGCTGATCGCCGCGTTGGATCGTGCCAGCGCGCGATGGCGGCGCGGCGCGCCGGACTGGCCGCCATGCTGCCCACCGCTCGGTGCGCTCGCATGATTCAAGCCTTGGCCCATGCTCTGGCCGCGGCTGCTAGATGACTTACCCCGGCGCTCTTCCTGCGTCGAAGCCGGCTCCGCATTGCGAGGCCCCGGCCCACTCGTACCAAACGCCAAGTCCATCCCAGACTCTCCCGCCTGTCGCGGTGTGATAACCGCTACGGGTGAGTGGTTAACGACGCTCCGACTCTTCCCCTATGCAAGACGTAAACCCAATTCCGCACCTTGGCAAACCCCCTTGATGTCAATTTTGGTTGTCGTCCAATTTTATTGACAGTCCGCCAGATCGAGTCGTAAGCTTGCCCCATAAAGAGGATGGGAACAGCCAGATGACGGAAGGTGGAACGCCAGCGCTGCGCGGAAGCAGGTCCGGATCGGACTTCCGCCAAAGCGCCCGGAAGCCGGCCCGCAGCGCACCCAAGCTCTACACGCCCGAAGAACAGCGCCGCCGTGACACAACGCCCTGGACGCTGGTTCAGGGCCTGCTCGCGCCGTTCCAGTTCGTGGTGTTTCTGGTCAGCCTGACACTGGTTCTGCGCTGCCTCGCAACGGGACAGGGCACCTTCGCCGCCGATGTCTCGGTGATCGCCAAGACGCTCACGCTCTATACCATCATGGTAACCGGCTCGATCTGGGAGAAGGTGGTCTTCGGCAAGTGGCTGTTTGCCCCCGCGTTCTTCTGGGAGGACGTGGTCTCGATGCTCGTCATCGCGTTGCACACGGCTTATCTGGTGATGCTGCTGGGCAAAGTCGGCACGGTCGAGGCGCGCATGCTGGTCGCGCTGGCGGGCTACCTCACCTACGTCGTCAATGCCGCGCAGTTCCTTTTGAAACTGCGCGCCGCCCGGCTGCAGGCCCAGAGCGAGGCCCAGAGTAAGGCGCTGCAGGGCACTTTTGCAGGAGCCGCAGCATGAGCCCCGCTCAGGCCCTTGCCGCAGCGCAACCGGCAGGCCAGCTCCCGGCAGCCCAGTTCGACGTGCTGCGCGAGCGCGGCCAGCGCGAGGTGTTCTGCGGGCTTACTGGCATCGTCTGGCTGCACCGCAAGATGCAGGACGCGTTCTTCCTCGTCGTCGGCTCACGCACCTGCGCGCACCTGCTGCAATCGGCGGCGGGCGTGATGATCTTCGCCGAACCGCGTTTCGCCACCGCGATCATCGAGGAGCGCGATCTGGCCGGCCTCGCCGATTGCCATGCCGAGCTTGACCGAGTGGTCGACCGCCTGCTTGCGCGCCGCCCGGAAATCCGCACGCTGTTCCTCGTCGGTTCGTGCCCTTCGGAAGTGATCAAGCTCGATCTCGGCAACGCGGCGCAGCGCCTTGGCACCACGCACGTGCGCAGCGAAACCAGCGAAGGCGTGCGCATCCTCGCCTATTCGGGCAGCGGGATCGAGACGACTTTCACCGAAGGCGAGGACGCCTGCCTCACCGCACTGGTCCCCGAAATGCCCGTCGAAACGGCAGACGCCGCGCCCTCGCTGGTGCTCGTCGGCACGCTGCCGGATATCGTTGAAGACCAGTTCCTGCGCCTGTTTGCCGAGCTTGGTATCCCGAATGTCGGTGTGCTGCCCTCGCGCCGCGCGGGCGGCCTGCCTGCTTTGGGGCCGAACACGCGCTATCTGCTGGCGCAGCCGTTTCTTGGCGAAACCGCGCGCGCGCTGGAAGATCGCGGCGCGATTCGCATCGACGCACCCTTCCCGTTCGGCGCGGAAGGCACAGCGGGCTGGCTTTCGGCGGCGGCAGCGGCGTTCGGCATCGACGAGATGCACGTCAACCGAGTGATCGCCCCGGGCCGCGAACGCGCCAAGCGCGCGCTGGAGCGCTATCGGCCCGCGCTCGAAGGCAAGCGCATCACGTTTCTGCCCGATTCGCAGCTCGAAATCCCGCTCGCACGGTTCCTGTCGAACGAGCTTGGCATGATCCCGGTCGAAGTCGGCACGCCTTATCTGCACCGCGCGCATCTGGCGCACGATCTGGCCGCGCTGCCGCCGGAAACGCGGATCAGCGAAGGCCAGGATGTCGAGCGGCAGCTTGACCGCGTGCGCGCCGACCGCCCCGACCTCACCGTCTGCGGCCTCGGCCTTGCCAATCCGCTTGAGGCCGAGGGCCTTTCCACCAAGTGGTCGATCGAACTGGTGTTCTCGCCAGTCCACGGCTTCGATCAGGCGGGAGACCTCGCCGAACTGTTCGCCCGGCCGCTGCGCCGCCGCGACGTGCTGAGGATCTAGGCCCATGCA
>CAILIO010000009.1 GCA_903834285.1 uncultured Sphingomonadales bacterium
ATCTCGATGTCGCATGCCTGGGGCAACGACGATTCGGGCAAGGACGACGTGATGACCGTAGGCGCTTCGACCAACCGCCTGATCGACGACGAGGATGACGCCGATCCGATCACCGGCATGGTGCTGCAGAGCGCGATCCCGGTGCGGGTCGTTGCGGCCTGAGAGGCACCTGCGGGCCCATTTGAGGGTGACACAGGGTTACACTGTGTCACCCTCGATTCCGATATAATTGCTATATCAATCAGAGGCTTGTCTGTCTGAGGGTGACATATGGCCCTGCTTTTGTGTGCGCATTTCCCACGATTTCAAAGAGCGGGCGGACCTTGTCAGAGCCGGGGAGAGTAGGACAGCGCTTTTGTTCGGGCGGGGGTGTGCGGCCGCGCTGAATCCCCGCCGTCGCGGGGATGACGAAGGGGGGCGGGGATGACGAATTGCATTCAACCCATCGCTCGTTCTTCCCGCGACGGCGGAAATCCAGAGCAGCCCAAGCTAGCGCCATCGGGCACAAGGAGAAGGCCGCCCCGGTTTCCCGGGACGGCCTTTCCTTTTGGCGAAGCGCCGTGTGGCAATCAGAACTTGAAGCTGCCCTGGATGAAGACCTGGCGACCACGGTTGACCGTGAACACCTGGTCATCGCCTTCGGGCACGTAATTTGCGGTACCGGGCGTGCCGTATCCGCCCGGAGGCGCAAGGAACGGACGCCCTCCCGAGGTGTTGACGAAGATCTTGTCGGTGATGTTGTTGCCGACAAGCGCCAGCTTCCACTTGCCCTCGGGCGCGCCGATCGAAATCGAGGCGTCGATGGTGGCATAAGCAGGCTGGACGTAATCGTCGAAGTTTTCCTGACGGGTATAGTAGGAGCCGCTGTAGGCGAGATTGCCCGACAGGCCGAGCTCGAGCGCACTGCTGAGCGGAGCCGTGTAATCGAAGGCGATGTTGCCCGCGAAGCGCGGCGCGCGCGCTGCACGGCGGCCGCGGATGTTCGGATCGTCGGCGGTGCCCAGCACACCGTCGGGACCCGTGCCGGTGAAGAAGTCCTTGGTGAACTTCGCATCGGTATAAGCCGCCGAACCGGTAAAGCGCAGGCCCTCGACCGGCGTGCGCCAGCTGACGTCCATGTCGACGCCCTTCGTCGTCAGCTCACCAGCGTTGCTGGTGATGAACTGGATCGTGGTGGCGTTGAAGTTCTGCACCTGCAGGTTCTTGAACACGTACCAGTACGCAGTCGCGTTCAGCGTGATCGTGCGGTTGGCAAGCTGCGACTTGAAGCCGATTTCACCGCCCTTGCTGGTTTCCGACTTGAAGACGAGGCCGGCAGCCACGGCATCGCGCTTGGCCGGATCGTTGAAGCCGAGCAGGTTCGACGAAGGCAGCGCGGAGTTGTCGATGCCGCCCGACTTGAAGCCGGTCTTGAACGCGGCGTAGACGTTGAAGTCAGGCGTGGCCTTGTAGCGCAGGGTGACTTCCGGCGTCCACTTGGTGTCCTTGAAGGGGATCGGGCCCGAGAAGAACCCGCTCTTGATGAAGGCCGGGCCGGACGAGAGGAAGGTGTGCACATAAGGCACCGAGATCGTGTTGACCTTATCTTCGTGCGTCCAGCGCACGCCACCGGTCAGTTCGAGCTGACTGGTGATATCATAGCTCGCACTGCCGAAGACCGAGTAGGCGTTGGTCGTGGTATGGTGCTTCTTGAACCAGTCATAGGTGTTGCCGGTGACCGGATCAGGAGCGATGATCGAGATGTTCACCGCCTGCTGCGAGGTGTTGAAATCGATGATGCGGTGTTCGTAGAACGCGCCCAGCGTGAAGTTGAACGGGCCGGAGAGGCTGCTCACCATGCGCAGTTCCTGGGTGAACTGCTTGGTCTTGTTCTCGGGATCGCTCGAACCCATGCCCTGCGGGACGCCGATGCCGTCGCTTGCGGCAAGGGCAGGAGCGATCAGGGCGACCGGAATCCCGTTCGGATTGAAGGCCTTGCCCTGACCGACGTAGGAGTAGGAGTCGAAGTCGACCGCCTTTAGGCTCATGAAGCCGGTGGTCGAAACCACCTTGAACTGGTCGCTGAGCTTGGCGTTCATCAGCAGGCGGGTGAAGAACAGGTCCGTCTTGCCGAACGGGTGGCCCGGATAGCCGCCATTGGCGCCCGCGCTGCCGTCGGGGAACTTCTTGACCGCCGTGGGCGTAGGATCGGGGGTGGTGACGTACTTGTCGAACGGCTTGCAATCCGCGGTCGAGGGGATCGCGATGGCGCCGCCAAGCAGCACGACTTCGTCCGCGCGGCCGTTCTTGCCGCAATAGATGTCAGCGGTGCCGATTGCGCCGTCATTGCTGTTGTGCGTGTAGGCGACCTTGAGGTTGGCCTTGAAGTCGCTCGAAGGCTCCCACTGGAAGGTCGCGCGACCGACGAAATCGCGCAGGCCGCGATTGTGCAGCGCGGCCGGCGTGCTCGGCGCGATCTTCACGTATTCCTTGATGTCGTTGTACTGCGCGGCAAGGCGGATGCCGAAAGTGTCGCTGAGCGGGCCCGAGATGAAGCCGTTGACGAGATAACCCTTCTCCTCGAACTCGTAGTTCGCGGTTCCGCCATATTGCCAGGTCTTGGTGGGATCGGCGCTGCGGATCTGCAGCACGCCCGCCGAGGCGCTCTTGCCGAAGTAGAGCGACTGCGGACCCTTGAGCACGTCGATCTGCGCAGGATCGACGAAGCCAGCCTGGAGCAGGCGGCTGGTGGAAACCTGCACGCCATCGAAATCGAGCGCCACGGCGCTGTCGAACGCGGCGGAGATGTTGGAGGAGCCTACGCCGCGCAAGGAGAGCTGCGCGCCCGCGCCCGAACCGCCGATCTGGACGTTCAGCGTCGGGATGCGGCTGACGATATCAGCTGGCTTGGTGACGTTGTACTTGGCCAAAGTGTTCGCACTGATCGCGGTGATGGTCAGCGGCACGTTCTGCAGCGATTCCGCGTCGCGCCGGGCGAACACGGTGATTTCCTCGGTCGTGGCCGGCGCTTCAGCAGCAGCAGCGCCCGCCGCCTCGGCATGCGCCAACTGCGGCAATGCCAATGATGCGCTTGCCACGCCCGCGCAAAGCGCGATGCGGAAACCAGACGCCGAATTTCTGAAGCCCATTACAATCCTCCCGACTATTGGCCGGCACATATCCTGCTGTTTTTGCTGGATTAAGCGCAGACAATCCCGATTGATAGGCTAGGGAGTAGAGGGCTAACAGCAACTATCAAAAAGGGTGACGCGCTGTTGGTTTTTTTGGCAGTGTTGCAACGGAAACGCACGCAATCCGTAGCGTCAACGGGCGATACGCGGCGGGCAGTAGTGTGCCCGCCGCGCTGCGATCAACGGCTTTTGGGCGCGCTATCGCTCTCCAGCCAGCGGTTCAGCTTATTGTGGAAATCGCGGATCTTGCTTTCCTGGTAGCTCGCGAAAATCACCTCGCCCTTGGGGTGATTGTGCAGACCTTTCTGCACGGCGGCGTGGTTGAGGCCGTCCTGATTGAAGATCTTGTTGAGATAGCTGCCGAATTCGGTTGCCTTGGTGTAGTCGTCTTCGAGATCGAGGAAGGTGCACTTGGCAGGCGCCGGGCGTTCTTCGCCTTCGGTCACCTGGATCATGTACATGACTTCATGGAGCGACTGCTCAGGATTGTTCCCATCTGGCCGGAAGCGATAGAAAATCGGGTTGAAGTCCGCCCAGGGGTGGAGGTTGGGGAACACCGAGTAGAAGATCGCATCGATCATGTCGGCATCGCTGAACCGGTCGATCGCATCGCCCCATTGCGGGCGCATGAGCTCGCGCCGGTCGCGCGCGGCATCGGCGCGGAAGTCCGCAGCTGACGCGCCGGCGAAACGGGTGGGCGTATTTTCCTCGCCCGGCGCGATCTTGCCGCCGATCCAGTTGCACATATGCGGATCGGCATTGACGACTTCGCCTTCGAGATGGTTCGCATTCATGTCGAACAGGCCGGTCTTGCCATCGGGCCGGGTCATCTCGACGCGGTTCTCCGCGATCCGGCGGTATACGTGGCCCGAAAGCGGGTGGCGGAAGCTGGTGAAGGCCTGGCCTTCGGGGAAGGCGCTTGGATCGGGCGCATCGAGATCGGTGTGCGCGCTCGGCGGGCCCGAGGCGGACATGGCGCGGCTGATATTGGGCCAGACGTCGTACTTGGAGCCGGTGTCGAGGAACATCGGTAGCAGTTCGGGGTGCGTGCCGACGACGTGGTAGGATTCCATGAAGGCTTCCTGCGCCACTTTCCAGTTGCACGGCAGGCGCTTGACCATGTGCGCGGCCTTGTAGCGGCGCTTGAACGGCAGCGAGAAGTGGCGGTCGATATCGCCGAGGAAATCGGCGAGCGGCTCGGCTTTCGGATCGGGATTGATGAACACGAAGCCGCCCCAGTGGCCGACCGAAACGGCGGGGAGCGAATATTCCTCTTCGGTCACGCTCGGGAAATCCCAATGGCTGGGCACTTCCTTGAGCTTGCCATCGAGATGCCACGACCAGCCGTGGAACGGGCAGCGCAGGACCTTCAGGCCCTGACGATGCGTCTCGCACAATTGGCGGCCGCGGTGGAGGCAGGCATTGGGGAACGCTTTGACCGCGCCGGGTCCGTCGCCGGGGGCATTGCGCACGAGGATGAAGGAGAGGCCGGCGATCTCGTAGACATAGGTGTCGCCGACATTGGGGATGTCGTCCTCATGGCAGGCCATCTGCCACACGCGCTTCCACAGTCGCTCGACCTCGCGCTCGTGCTCTTCCTTGCTCCAGTAGCGGTGTGTGGCGACCTTGGTCACACCGCCGGGCAGGGGCGAATTCTCGAGGTAGACGGGCGGCGGCGGAACGGTGTCCGCCTTGATCACGTCGTTGTAGGTCACGCCAGCGGTGCGGTCGTGCCCGGTCTTGGTTTCCACCATTTGTCCGCTCTCCCTTGGACTTATCGGCAGTCTACGCCTGCGGGGAACCCGGACCATTCATCATTTTGAGGGGGCCACCCTCCATGCCGCTGGCGGCGACAAGGTAAAACAGCGCCGCGGGCACGGCAAAGGCGGCGCTGACGCCGATGACGGCCCAGGTCAGCGCGTGGGTGCCGAGCGTGGGCGTCAGGCTGGTGCTGGCATAGCCGATCAGGAATAGCCCGAGCGCCTGTCCGATGAGATTGTTGAAGATCATCGCGACCGCCATGGCCATCGCGCGCTCGTCGGGCCGGACGGCGAGCTGGATCAGTGAAACGGTGGGTGCCTGCGCCACGAGGAACACGAGGTAGCCGCACGAGAACAAGCCGAGGAAGGTCCAGAAGTTCGTGCTTTGCAGCGCGGCGAGGTAGATCGGCAGGCACGCGAGCGTGGCAATGGCGGGAAGCCAGGCGCGCCAGCGCGCATCGCGCTGCACCAGCCAGTCGGTGAGGTACCCTCCCAGCAGCGGACCCGGAATACCGCCAAGCACGAAGGCAAGCCCGAGGTAGAAGCCGACATCTGCGGTGGAGACCGCGAAATTCCGGAGCATGATCGCGGCGAGCCAGGTGGCGAAGCCATAGCCGGTGACGATCATGCATCCGAACGCGGCCGAGGCGGCGATGAACACGCGGTTTGCGAAGAGCGCCCTAATGCCGGTAATCCACGCGGCCATGCCCTCGGTTACACTGACCTTGGGCGGGATGGGGCGGCCGCCCGGTTCCTTGACGGTGATGAAGACGAAGAGCGCGAACAGGATCCCGGGAATGCCGAGCAGCAGGAAGGTCATCCGCCAGCCGACCGCATGGGCGAGCACGCCGCCGAGGATCAGCCCCGCCGCGGTGCCGAGAGTGGGGCCGAGGAAATAGATGCCCATGGCGCGGCCAAGCTCGTGGCCCTTGAAGGTCTGTGTGAGGAGCGAGGTACCCGCAGGGCCGCTGCCCGATTCGCCGATGCCCACGCCCATGCGCGCCAAGAAGAAG
>CAILIO010000010.1 GCA_903834285.1 uncultured Sphingomonadales bacterium
ATTCCGCTGCCGACGCGCATCGAGAAGTTCTGCGTCAACCGCGGCCCGCACGTCGACAAGAAGTCGCGCGAGCAGTTCGAGGTTCGCACCTACAAGCGGTTGCTCGATATCGTGCAGCCCAACGCCGCCACGGTGGACGCGCTCATGAAGCTCGACCTCGCCGCTGGCGTGAACGTTGAGATCAAGCTGGCCTAAGGCCGGTTTTCGCTTCCGGGTTTCCCGGAAGTACCAGAGTTTCCGGGGCCTTGCCCTGTTGACAATGGGATACCTCCGGCGCCGTCCTGATGGGCACAGCCGGGCAAGCGTCCCCCGTCGCTCCTGCTTGTGCAGGGGCACTCAGCCCGGACGGGGCGCGCTTCACAATACGGGCTGAACACGCCTGCGGGGATGGTCTCCGCAGGCCTCTGTGAGGAGTATGGTCATGCGCACCGGCGTGATCGTGAAGAAGCTCGGGATGACCCGGGTGTTCCAGGACGACGGACGGCACGTGCCGGTTACCGTTCTGGCACTGGAAAATTGCCAGGTCGTTTCGGTTCGCACCGAAGACCGCGATGGCTATGTCGCTGTTCAGCTCGGTGCTGGTCAGGCCAAGCAAAAGAACGTCGCCAAGCCGCAGCGCGAACACTTCGCCAAGGCTGAAGTCGAACTGAAAATGGAAGTCGCCGAGTTCCGCGTCGCTGACGACGCGCTGCTCGAAGTCGGCTCGACCATCGCTGCTTCGCACTTCGTGCCCGGCCAGTATGTCGACATCACCGGCCACACGCAGGGCAAGGGCTTCGCCGGCGCCATGAAGCGTTGGGGCTTCGGCGGTATGCGCGCCACGCACGGTGTGTCGATCTCGCACCGTGCCCACGGTTCGACGGGTAACCGCCAGGATCCGGGTCGCGTGTTCAAGAACAAGAAGATGGCCGGCCACATGGGCGACCGTCAGCGCACCCAGCAGAACCTCGAAGTCGTCCGTACCGACGATGAGCGCGGCTTGATCTTCGTCAAGGGCTCGGTGCCCGGCTCGAAGAACGGCTGGTTGCTCGTTCGCGATGCGGTCAAGATCGATCGTCATGCCGAAGCGCCGTATCCGGCCGGTCTCAAGCAGGCTGCCAACAGCAATGACACGGCTGCGGCCGACACGCCGGCGGAAAATACCGCTGCGGTCGAGACCACCGTCGATGGTCAGGAGGGTTAAGCCCGTGAAGGTACAGGTCCTCAATCTCGATGGCACCGCAGCCGGCGAAGCCGAGCTGTCGGACGCCGTGTTTGGTGTCGCTCCGCGTGCTGACATCCTCCACCGCATCGTCACCTGGCAGCTCGAAAAGCGCCGTGGCACCGCCCGCGGAGCGCGTGAGCGTTCGGACGTGGCGCGCACCGGCAAGAAGCTGGGCAACCAGAAGGGTGGCGGTGGCGCTCGTCACGGCGACCGTGCGGCTCCGATCTTCATCGGCGGCGGCAAGGCTCACGGTCCGCGTGTCCGTGATTTCAACCCTTCGCTCAACAAGAAGATCCGCGCGCTGGGTCTGAAGATGGCGCTCTCGACCAAGGCCCTGGCCGAAGGTCGCGGCCTCGTCGTGATCGACACGCTCGATACTGACGGCAAGACCGCAACGCTCGCCGCGACGCTCGCCAAGGCGGGCTTCGGCAAGAAGGTCCTCGTGATCGACGGCGAAGCGGTGAACGACAACTTCGCCCGCGCGGCGCGCAACATCATCGGAGTGAACGTGCTCCCGGCGATCGGCGCGAACGTCTACGACATCCTGAAGCATGATACGCTGGTGCTGACGCGCGCTGCGGTCGAGAAGCTGGAGGCGCGTTTCGCCCTCCCCGGAGGGGCTGAATAATGGCTAAGGAAGGCATCGACACGCGTCACTACGACGTGATCGTGGCTCCCCACATCACCGAGAAGGCGACGCTGCTCAGCGAGCACAACGCCGTTGTGTTCAAGGTTGCCGACAAGGCCACCAAGCCGCAGATCAAGGCGGCTGTGGAAGCCCTGTTCGGCGTCAAGGTGACCAAGGTGAACACCTTGAACCAGGACGGCAAGACCAAGCGCTGGAAGGGCAAGCCCTACAAGCGTTCGGACTTCAAGAAGGCTGTCGTCACGCTGGCCGCTGGCCAGTCGATCGACGTCACCAGCGGTATCTGAGGCGCATAGACCATGGCACTCAAGAACTATAACCCGACCAGCCCCGCACGGCGTGGCCTGATCCTTGTCGACAAGTCGTCGCTGTGGAAGGGCAAGCCGCTCAAGGCGCTGACCGAGGGCAAGAGCAAGACCGGTGGCCGCAACAACAAAGGCCATGTGACCAGCCGCGGTATCGCGGGCGGCCACAAGCAGAGCTACCGGTTCATCGACTTCAAGCGCCGTAAGTGGGACATGCCCGCGACCGTCGAGCGTCTGGAGTACGACCCCAACCGCACCGCGTTCATCGCGCTCGTGAAGTACGAGGACGGCGAACAGACCTACATCATCGCGCCGCAGCGTCTTGCCGTTGGTGACAGCATCGTCGCCGGTGAGAAGACCGACGTGAAGCCGGGCAACGCAATGCTGCTCAGCCAAATGCCGGTCGGCACCATCATCCACAATGTGGAGATGAAGCCGGGCAAGGGTGGTCAGATCGCGCGTTCGGCCGGCACCTATGTCCAGCTCGTCGGTCGTGACCGCGGCATGGTCATCGTTCGCCTCAACTCGGGCGAGCAGCGCTACTTGCGCGGCGATTGCATGGGCACGGTTGGCGCGGTCTCGAACCCCGACAACTCGAACCAGAACCTTGCCAAGGCCGGTCGCGGCCGCTGGCTCGGCCGTCGCCCGCTTACCCGCGGTGTCGCCAAGAACCCGGTCGATCACCCGCACGGTGGTGGTGAAGGCCGCACCTCGGGTGGCCGTCATCCGGTCACGCCGTGGGGCAAGCCGACCAAGGGCGCCCGTACCCGTCACAACAAGCAGACGGACAAGATGATCATCCGTTCGCGTCACGCGAAGAAGAAGAGGTAACACCCCATGGCACGTTCCGTCTGGAAGGGACCCTTCGTCGATCTGCACCTCCTGAAAAAGGCCGAAGTGGCTCAGGATGCAGGTTCGCGGGTCGCACCGATCAAGACCTGGTCGCGGCGTTCGACCATTTTGCCGCAGTTCGTTGGTCTGACGTTCAACGTCTACAACGGGCACAAGTTCATCCCCGTCTCCGTCAACGAGGAGATGGTCGGCCACAAACTCGGCGAGTTTGCGCCCACGCGCACCTTCCCGGGCCACGCCGCTGACAAGAAGGGCAAGCGCTGATGGGCAAGCCTAAATCCCCGCGCCGCGTGGCGGACAACGAAGCGCTTTCGGTGGGCACGCAGATCCGCGGCTCGGCCCAGAAGCTGAACCTCGTTGCCGGCCTCATCCGCGGCAAGCGCGCCGAAGATGCGATGAACATCCTCTCCTTCTCGAAGAAGGCGATGGCGGTTGATGCGCGCAAGGTGCTTGCCTCGGCGATCGCTAATGCCGAAAACAACCATAACCTCGATGTCGACGCGCTCGTCGTCGCCGAGGCGTCGGTCGGCAAGTCGATCACGATGAAGCGCTTCCACACCCGTGGTCGCGGCAAGTCCACCCGCATCCTGAAGCCGATCTCGCGCCTGCGGATCGTGGTTCGCGAAGCCACTGGCGAGGAAGCCTGATCATGGGTCACAAGTCGAACCCCATCGGTCTGCGCCTGCAGATCAACCGCACCTGGGACAGCCGCTGGTACGCGGAAGGCCGCAACTACCAGAACCTGCTTCGTGAAGACCTTGCCATGCGCAAGTTCATCATGGAGCACCTGCCGCAGGCCGCCATTTCGAAGGTGGTGATCGAGCGCCCGGCCAAGCTGTGCCGCGTCTCGATCTATGCCGCCCGCCCGGGTGTCATCATCGGCAAGAAGGGCGCGGACATTGAAAAGCTGCGCAGCCAGCTTGCCAAGATGACCGCGAGCGACGTGAAGCTCAACATCGTCGAGATCCGCAAGCCGGAAATCGACTCGAAGCTTGTCGCGCAGGGTATTGCCGATCAGCTCGTTCGCCGTGTGGCTTTCCGTCGTGCGATGAAGCGCGCGGTGCAGTCGGCGCTCCGTCTTGGGGCCGAAGGCATCAAGATCACGTGCGGCGGCCGTCTCGGCGGCGCTGAAATCGCCCGCGTTGAATGGTACCGCGAAGGTCGCGTGCCGCTCCACACGCTGCGCGCGAACATCGATTATGCCGAAGCTGTGGCGCATACCGCCTATGGCGTGATCGGCATCAAGACCTGGATCTTCAAGGGTGAAATCCTTGGTCACGATCCCATGGCGCAGGACCGGCTGATGATGGAGGCTCAAACCTCCGGCGTCCGTCCGGCTCGCTAAGGTAGAGTAAGCACCATGTTGCAACCGAAAAAGACCAAGTTCCGCAAGGCCTTCAAGGGCCGGATCAAGGGCGATGCCAAGGGCGGCACGGACCTGAACTTCGGTTCGTACGGCCTTAAGGCGCTCGAGCCGGAGCGTGTCACTGCGCGCCAGATCGAAGCTGCTCGCCGTGCGATCACCCGCCACATCAAGCGCCAGGGTCGTCTCTGGATCCGGGTGTTCCCGGATGTGCCGGTGACGAAGAAGCCTGCCGAAGTCCGCCAGGGCAAGGGCAAGGGCGCGATCGAATACTGGGCAGCGCGGGTCAAGCCGGGCCGCATCCTGTTCGAACTCGACGGCGTCGCCGGTCCGCTCGCAGCTGAAGCGTTCAGCCGCGCAGCGATGAAGCTGCCGATCAAGACCAAGGTCGTTGCCCGCCTCGGCGACACCTCGCACCTCGGAGGCGAATGATGGCCAAGTTTGAAGACATGCGCGTCAAATCCGACGATCAGCTTCAGTCTGATCTCTCCGAGCTGAAGCGCGAGCAGTTCAACCTGCGTTTCCAGGCGGCAACCAACCAGATCGAACGGCCGGCTCGCATCCGCGAAGTCCGTCGCGACATCGCCCGTATCAAGACGCTGCAGACCGAGCGCAGCTCGGCCACCAAGGCGTAAGGAACCAACTATGCCCAAGCGTATCCTGATCGGGACGATCGTCTCCGACAAGACCGACAAGACCGTGGTGGTTAAGGTCGAGCGCAAGGTGAAGCACCCGCTCTACGGGAAGATCATCCGCCGCTCGAAGAAGTACCACGCCCACGACGAGACGAATTCGTTCTCGACCGGGGAGACGGTCCGTATCGAAGAGACGGCACCGATTTCGAAGCTGAAGACGTGGAAGGTCGTTGACCGTGTGCAGGCCGGCAAGGCCGCTGCGGTTGAAGCCGACGTCTAAGGCATCATCAGTTTTGGAACTGCCGGACTGGTTCCGGCAAGCCAGTGAGAAGGAACCGGATCAATGATCCAGATGCAGTCCAATCTCGAAGTCGCTGACAACAGCGGCGCCAAGCGCGTCCAGTGCATTAAGGTGCTGGGCGGGTCGAAGCGCCGGTTCGCCAGCGTCGGCGACGTGATCGTCGTGTCGATCAAGGAAGCCCAGCCCCGGGCCCGCGTCAAAAAGGGCGACGTGCACCGTGCGGTGATCGTGCGTACCCGCAAGGACGTGCGCCGTGCCGATGGCAGCGTGATCCGCTTCGACACCAATGCCGCAGTGCTCGTCGGCAAGAACGAAGAGCCCATCGGCACGCGTATCTTCGGCCCCGTGGTCCGCGAACTGCGCGCTCGCGGCTTCATGAAGATCATCAGCCTTGCGCCGGAGGTGCTGTAATGGGTGCCGCGAAGATCAAGAAGGGTGACTCCGTCGTCGTCCGTTCGGGCAAGGACAAGGGCCGCACCGGCACGGTGCTCCAGGTCATGCCCAAGGAAGACAAGGTTGTCGTCGCTGGCGTGAACATCGCTGCGCGCCACCGCAAGCCCACCCAGGAGAACCCGCAGGGCGGCATCGACCGCCGCGAGGCTCCGCTGCACATCTCGAAGGTGGGCATTGCCGGCGCTGACGGCAAGCCGACGCGCGTGCGCTTCGAAACCAAGGACGGCAAGAAGGTCCGCGTGGCCGTCAAGTCCGGGGAGACGATCGATGGCTGATAAGTACGTGCCTCGCATGAAGGCGAAGTATCACGCCGAAGTGGTCGCCGCGATGCAGGCGAAGTTTGGCTACTCCAACCCGATGGAGGTCCCCTCGATCACCAAGATCACGCTCAACATGGGCGTGGGCGAGGCGAGCCAGGACAAGAAGAAGGTCACCACCGCCGCTGCCGAGATGGAACTCATCGCAGGCCAGAAGCCGGTGATCACCAAGGCGAAGAAGTCGATCGCGCAGTTCAAGCTGCGTGAGGGCATGCCGATCGGTTGCAAGGTTACCCTGCGCCGCGAACGCATGTACGAATTCCTCGACCGTCTCATCACCATCGCAATGCCCCGCATCCGCGACTTCCGGGGCCTCAACCCCAAGTCGTTCGATGGCCGCGGCAACTACGCGATGGGTCTCAAGGAGCAGATCATCTTCCCAGAGATCAGCTACGACCAGATCGAGAAGGTCCGGGGCATGGACATCATCGTGACCACCACCGCCAAGACCGACGACGAAGCGCGCGAACTGCTCCGTCTCTTCGGTTTCCCGTTCCCGCGCGAAGTTGCTGAAGAGCAGCAGGCCGCCTGAGGATGTCCCGGCTCGAGCCGTATGGCTCGCCAAGGTTTTGAAGAAGAGAGCTTAAGTCCATGGCGAAACTGAGTTCCATCAACAAGAACGAGCGGCGCAAGAAGCTCGTTGTGAAGTACGCGGCGAAGTATGCCGCGCTCAAGGCTGTTGCTGACGATGAGAAGCTCGATGAAACCGAGCGCCTCATCGCCCGCCTCAAGATGGCCGAGCTGCCGCGCAACGCGAACCCGACCCGCGTGCGCAACCGCTGCAACACCACCGGTCGTCCGCGCGGCTACTACCGCAAGTTCGGCCTCTGCCGCATCGAACTGCGCGATCTCGCCAACAAGGGGATGATCCCCGGCGTGACCAAGTCGAGCTGGTAAGGATCACGAAATGGCATTGACCGATCCCCTGGGTGATATGCTCACCCGCATCCGCAACGGCCAGCAGGCGAAGAAGGACACCGTCCTTTCGCCCGCTTCGAAGCTGCGTCTCCACGTGCTCGAGGTCCTCCAGCGCGAGGGCTACATCCGCGGCTTCACGGAGGACGCCACTGGCGCCCACCCGCAGCTGCGCATCGAGCTGAAGTATTTCGAGGGCCAGCCTGCGATCAAGCATGTTGCCCGCGTTTCGAAGCCTGGCCGCCGCGTCTACTCGGGTTCCAAGGAACTCCCCGTGGTGCGCAACGGTCTTGGCATCACCATCGTCTCGACGCCGAAGGGCGTGCTCTCGGATGCCGAAGCACGCGCGGCCAACGTCGGTGGCGAAGTGCTGGCGGAGGTGTTCTGATGAGCCGCATCGGCAAGAAGCCGGTGACGATCCCCAGCGGCGTCACCGCGGATATCGCGAACGGCGTGATCACCGTGAAGGGCCCCAAGGGCACCCTCACTCTGAGCATGCGCGAAGAGATCAGCTACACGGTCGATGGCAATGCCATCATCGTGAAGCCGGCGAACGACACGAAGGCCGCACGGGCGTTCTGGGGCATGCAGCGCACGCTCGTGGACAACCTCGTTACCGGCGTGACCGAGGGCTACACCAAGACCCTCCAAATCACCGGTGTCGGTTACCGCGCGGCGGCTCAGGGAACCAACCTGAAGCTGCAGCTCGGCTACAGCCACGATGTCGATTTTGCGATCCCAGATGGTATCGAGATCAAGACCCCTGACAACACCACGGTGCTGATCTCGGGTATCGACAAGCAGAAGGTCGGCCAGGTGGCCGCCGAGATCCGTCGCTGGCGCAAGCCCGAGCCCTACAAGGGCAAGGGTATCAAGTATGCCGGCGAGTTCATCTTCCGCAAGGAAGGGAAGAAGAAGTAATGGCCAAGCTCTCGCTCTTCGATCGCCGCCGCCAGCGCGTCCGTACCGCGCTCAAGGCTCGTTCTGGTGGCCGTCCGCGGCTTTCGGTGCACCGTTCCGGCCGTCACATCTACGCGCAGATCATCGACGATGCTGCCGGCACGACGCTTGCCGCCGCCTCGACCTTGGTCAAGGGCCAGAAGGCCATCGGCGCCACGGTTGGTGCCGCCGCGCAGGTGGGCAAGGACATTGCCGAACGCGCCAGGGCTGCCGGCATCACCACCGTCGTGTTCGATCGCGGCGGCTTCCTGTTCCACGGTCGCGTCAAGGCGCTGGCCGACGCTGCCCGCGAAAACGGGCTGGAGTTCTAAGATGGCTGACGAAACCAATCTGGAAGGCGCAGCCGTTGTCGGTTCTGGCGCCGATGTCGCGACCGACGCGCCCCGTGAAGGACGTGGTCCTCGTGGCGATCGCGGTCCCGGCCGTGGCCGTGGCGGTAATGACCGTGGCGGCGGTGATCGTGGTGGCCGTGGTGGCCGCCGCGACGACCGTGGCCGTGGCAACCGCGACGAAGATGGCGGCGAAGAGCTGATCGAGAAGCTTGTCCACATCAACCGCGTCTCCAAGACGGTGAAGGGCGGCAAGCGCTTCGGTTTCGCCGCGCTCGTCGTGGTCGGCGATGGCAAGGGCCGCGTTGGCTTCGGCCATGGCAAGGCTCGCGAAGTGCCGGAAGCCATCACCAAGGCGACCGCTTCGGCCAAGAAAACCATGGTCCGCATTCCGCTCAAGGAAGGCCGCACCCTGCACCATGACGGCAAGGGCCGTTTCGGTGCCGGCAAGGTCAACCTCCGCTCGGCGCCGGCGGGTACCGGCATCATCGCCGGTGGTCCGATGCGTGCCGTGTTCGAGAGCCTCGGCGTTGCCGACGTGGTGACCAAGTCGGTCGGCAGCTCGAACCCCTACAACATGATCCGGGCAACGTTCGACGCGCTCACCGATCAGACCAGCCCCAAGTCGGTTGCGCAGCGTCGCGGCAAGAAAATTGCCGACCTGCTCGGTCGTGGCGGCGCCGCTCCGGTTGAGGCCGAGGCGGAAG
>CAILIO010000011.1 GCA_903834285.1 uncultured Sphingomonadales bacterium
CAGCCATTGTGTCGATTTCGATTACCTCCCCGAAGGGGCCGAAGCTCCTGCCTGGCGCCGTGTGGTACCCTATGGGCTGGTCCATGGTCCGATCACCTATCTGGTCGGGAAAATGCCTGACCGCGAAGATCCGCCCTACCTGTTTCGCTTAGACCGCATGAGCGATGTGCGCGAGACAGACATCGTGGGGTATCCCCCAAGCGACTGGAACCTGGACGCTTGGCTCTCGGAGAGTTTTGGCATCTGGCGAGAAGATGCGAAGGATATCGTGCTCCGCGTTCGGCCTTGGGCGGTCGACCGCGCCAAGGCTTGGCGCTTTCATCCGCGGCAGCAAATCGAGGCGGCCGGGGACGAGCTGCTGATTCGCTTTCGTTCCGGCGGCCTGCTGGAATTGGCGAACCACCTTTTCAGCTGGGCTGGCGATGCGGTCATCGAGGAACCGGACGCATTGGAAACATTGATGCGCGATAGATTGAACGCCGCCTTGGGTCTCTTACGACCGAATTTGTCGCAGTAAAGGCGCACGAATGCGAACGGCGGCAATCTCAATTGTTATACGAACCGGGGCAGACATCGCTTGACGACAATTCGCAAATACATCTGCCCGCTCTGTCACCAACGAAATGGTGTCGATATCACCTATGGCATGCCCGGCCTTGAACTCGCCGCAATGGCTGAGCGAGGCGAGGCCTGGCTCGGTGGATGCTGCCTGTCCGAGGACATGCCCGAACGACACTGCCTTGCCTGCCATCACGAGTGGCAGATCAAACGCCGCCGCGATCCTTGGGCACTGCCTGACCTGCCTGAGACGACTGCTGGATGACCCGTGATGTTTGAAGATTGCTACCTCCGCCTCGGCAAGGGCCGATTTGCCAGTTGCACGCCCACAACCGCAGTCTTGCTTTCCAGCCTCTATGCGCTGCCTGAGCGGGCGGAAGTCCCGCTACTCCCCATTCTGGAGGCGATGGACGGCGGCCAGCCATGGGCTGAGAGCTTCACGGTTGCCCCCGATCAGACGGCGGCTGCGGTCGCGGCCATGCTGCGGCATGTCATGCTGGCCACGCCCGATCTTGATCCGTCGCGGATCGATACGTCGCGCCTGCCTGAAGGATCACGGGCCAAGGCGCATCTGGATGCGCTGATCGCCCTGTGGCGAGGGCATCCCGAGGCCACGCCTGCCGAGATCCGCAAGCTGGGCGATCTTCTCGCCTGTGGAGCTGACGAGGCGCTGCAACCCGTCGTCCTTCTGCGGCGAAACGATGATCCTCGCCATTCGACTCTCGAGCGTGCTGTGCTGGCGCATCTGGAGGATCATCATGGCGTGATCGCTTCCGACGATGCCGACCTTGAGCGGATGATTGGTGATCGTCTGGCCGCAGCCGCACCCGCAGATTCTCTGCTGGGACACGTGCAGCGCCACGCGCTTGATCCTGCGGCGATGCGCCATGCAGGGGATGACAGCATCGCGATCTTGTCGGCTCGCGACAGCCTGACCGAAGCGGAGGCCGCAGCCGCGATCATTCAGCGCTGGCTGGGAGCGGACCCCACCCTGAGTTCGAGCGATGTGGCAGTGATCGTGCC
>CAILIO010000012.1 GCA_903834285.1 uncultured Sphingomonadales bacterium
CAATCTAACCGATCGCTGGCTGATCCGCGGTATTGCGGGGCCCCTCCGGCTTTCTTCGACTCCCGCGTCCGCCTTGCGGCCATTTTGCGGGAGCGCTGGCCCTTAGCGGGAATCGGCGAAGATGCAAGGTGAAATCGGGCGTTTCGGCGCAAGCGGAACCGGGCCTGTCGTGCGGTCAGGCGGCGTGGCGGGTCGTCGGCACCTCGGACTTTAGGCGCGCCGCTGCATCGGTCTCGGGCCGGGCCATTTCGAGCCGTTGCAGATGGCCGATGGCAAAATCGGCGACAAGATTGGCAAACACGTTTTCATGCAGCGGCATTTCGAACTCGAGGCCCGAGGTCTTGTCCTCAGACCAGACAACGAAGGCAAGCTTGGGCGCAAGTTCGGGCAGAAACAGCGTGACGGTATCGCCGATGCGCTGGCGGGGAATGCCCTCGATCCGCGCACCATGCGTGGTCATGTCCTTAAGCATGACCGTTGACCGGGTGAGGCCGTGCTTGCAGCGCACCGGCAGCTCGAAACCGACGCGGCGCGCGCGGCGGTGGTTGAAATGCTCACCTGAGTCGAATTCGCCCGCCATGGCCTGCTCCTGCCGCTGCCGTTTACCACGTGCATTGAGAACGGCGGCATTCGGCCAGGCTTCAGGCCCTACGCAATGATGCGGGGGGCTTTAGGGTAAGTAGCGCATCGCCACGTCGCAGCGGGCATAGCGCGCGCCGTAGTCCGCCATGATCCCGGCATCGTGACGGAAGCCCAGCTTCTCGTAGAGATGGATCGCCGCCGCGCAGGTCTTGTTGGTGAGCAGATAGAGCGGCTCGGCGCCGAGCCGCTGCGCCCGCGCGATCGTCGCTGCGAGGAGAAACGCCCCGGCGCCGATCCCGCGCGCACTTTCCAGCACGCCCATCTTGGTGAGTTCATACCCGCCGCCGCCGGTGGGTTTAAGCGCGCAGGTACCGACGACGCCGAGCCCCTCCGCCTCGACGAACAGGATCGTGCCGCCCGGTGCGATGATCTTCTCGCGCGGGTTCTCCAGCACTTCGCGGTCGACCGGCTCGAGCACGAACATCGCCTCGATCCATTCCTTGTTGATGTCGTGGAAGGCCTGCGCATGCTCTTCGCTGTACTCGCGCAGGCGCAGCGGCGACTTGCGCGCGGGGCCGACGCGGGCGAGCAGGGGCTGCGCGGCGAGCGCATCCTCGATTTGCCCGAGTTCGCCGACGAAATCGCGGGGGAGGCATTCGAGGAGCGAACGCACAGCGCCTTCCATCCGCGGCCAGATATCGGTGAGCGCGGCGGCATACGCTTCTTCGCCCGCCAAGGTAAGCGAGACGAGGCGCTGGCGCTGATCGCGCCCCGGCACCGCAGCCACAAGGCCCAGACGCGTGAGCTGACCCACCGCACGGGTCACGCCCGGCTGGCTGGTGCCGATCGCCGCAACAAGTTGCGTCACGCTCTGCGGCGCCCGGGCAAGCGCCGCCAGCAGCGCCATGTGGCTGGGCTGGCAGGGGAGCCCGGCCTCTGTGATCGCAATGGCCGCCTCTGTCTGCATCCGCTCGGCAAGGCGTTTCAGCCGGCTGCCCAGAAAGACGGGGCCGGCTTCGCGCAAGATATCGGTCATCGCATCCTCACTTTAATAACGCGTTATATATCACGTTATGGCGAGACGCTTGTCAAGCCTTGCGCTGCTTCTCGACGAGCGCGATCGCTGCTGCGATTGCGGCCTCGATCGGAAGCGCCGAGGTATCGAGCAGCGCGGCGCCTTCGGCCTGGCGCAGCGGTGCGGCGGCGCGGGTGCGGTCGCGCTCGTCGCGCGCGGCAAGGTCCGCTTCGATAGCCTCGCGCGTCACATCCTCGCCGCGTCCGCGCATCTCGGCCCAGCGGCGCAGCGCGCGCGCGGCAACGCTGGCGGTCACGAAAAGCTTGGCCTCTGCCTCGGGCGCGATGACGGTGGCGATGTCGCGGCCATCCAGCACTGCGCCGCCGGGCTGGCGGGCAAAGGCCTGCTGGCGCGCGAGGAGTGCGGCGCGCACCGTGGGGTGGATCGAGACCCGGCTGGCAAGCGCACCGGTTTCCTCGCTGCGCAGCGCCGGATCCTCGAGCAGGCTTTCCGAAAAATCGGCCGCCGCGAGCGCCTGCTCGGGATCATCGGGATTGCCGCCGCTGAGGAATACCTGCCGCCCCACCGCACGGTAGAGCAGCCCCGTATCGAGATGCGGCAGCCCGTAGTGCGCGGCGACGGCCCTGGCGATGGTGCCCTTGCCCGAAGCGGTCGGGCCGTCGATGGCGACGATCATGCGGCCCCGCTAGCCTGAGCCAGCAGCGCCTCGAACACCGGGAAGCTCGTTGCGATGGGGCGGGTGTCGTCCACTGCCACGCCAGCGCGGCTGGCAAGCCCCGCCACGGCCATGGACATGGCAATGCGGTGGTCGAGGTGCGTCGCAACCGCGCCGCCCTCTGGGGTGCCTTGCAGCGGCGCTCCGCCGGTGCCGTCGATGATCAGCCCGTCTTCGGTCTCGGTCACCATGGCGCCTGCCAGTTCGAGAGCCGCGCGCATCACCGCGATGCGGTCACTTTCCTTGACGCGCAGTTCCTCAAGGCCGGTCGTCACGGTGCGGCCCGCCGCGAGCGCGGCCGCCACGAACAGCACCGGGAACTCGTCGACCATGCTGGGCACGACCGCCGGATCGACCGCGATACCCGTGAGCATCGAATGCCGCACGCGCAAGTCCGCCACAGGCTCGCCGCCGACATCGCGGCGGTCCAGTTCCTCGATCTGACCGCCCATGTCGCGCAGCACGCCAAGCAGCGCGGCGCGGGTGGGATTGAGGCCGACGTTTTCGATCACGAGGTCGGAGCCCGGGACGAGCAGCGCCGCGACGACGAAGAACGCGGCGGAAGAGGGATCGCCCGGCACGACGATGGTCTGCGGCTTGAGTTCCGCCTCGCCGGTGAGGTGGATGGTGCGGGTTCCGTCGGCTGCCACTTCGACGGCCAGTTCGGCGCCGAAGCCGCTCAACATGCGCTCCGAATGGTCGCGCGTCGGCACCGGCTCGATCACGGTCGTCGTGCCCGGCGTATTGAGCCCCGCCAGCAAGACCGCGCTCTTCACCTGGGCTGAGGCAACAGGCAGGCGGTAGCTGATCGGCACGGCCGGCGAAATGCCGCGTAGAGTGAGGGGGAGGCGGCCACCGGGTGCAGCGGTGAAATCCGCCCCCATCTGCGAGAGCGGCTCGATCACCCGGCCCATCGGGCGCTTCGACAGGCTGGCATCGCCGATGAATGTGGTGGTGATGGGATGGCTGGCAACCAGACCCATGAGCAGCCGCGTCGAGGTGCCCGAGTTGCCCATATCGAGCGCCTGCTTTGGCTGCAGCAGGCCGCCGACGCCGACACCGTCGATGATCCACTCACCATCCGGCAGGCGTTCAATGCTCGCCCCCATCGCGCGCATCGCGGCGGCGGTGGACATCACGTCCTCGCCTTCCAGCAGGCCCGTCACCCGCGTGCGGCCCACCGCCAGCGCGCCCAGCATGATCGAACGGTGGCTGATCGACTTGTCGCCGGGCACCCGGATCCGCCCGGTCAGCGGCCCGGCGGCGGTGAAGCGGCGAGGGCGCGGGGCGGAGGTATCGGCTGAATGCACGGGTGCGGTTCTTTCCGGGGTCTGGCGTTTTCTGGTTCGGCTGAAAACCGGCGCGCTTTTGACAGCGCCCCGCGCCTATGGCAAGGCGCGCGCCGCGCTTGATTCCCGGCCACGGGGCCCCCATCAAGCAAAATACATTGATGCCCCCGCCATCTGTCGCGGGCGCAAATTTAAGGATTTCGCATGGTCAAGCCTGAATGGGGCGCAAAGCACGGCTGCCCGAAGTGCGGCACCCGCTTCTACGACATGGGCAAGGACGAACCGGTTACCTGCGTCGAATGCAAGTATAGCTGGACGCCCGAGCCGGTGCTCAAGTCCAAGCAGCCGATCCCCTACGAGGAGATCCAGAAGGAGAAGGTGGACGTCGTCCCCGATGTCGACCTGGCCGATGAGGATCTCGACATCGACGAGGATTCCGATTCGCCCGACAACGACGTCGACCTTGGCGGCGATGATGATCTTGGCGTTCCCGGCCACGACGGCGAGGACGAGGAAGTTTAATTTTATCCACGCGCCGGAGCGCAGGTGGCACCGTGCCGCATGCGCTCCGGCGGCGATTTCGCGCCGGTGCAAAAATATGTTGCCAGCGCGATGGGCCTCGCATAAAGGCCCGGTCCTCCGGCGCGACGCTGCCGGTGCAAGGTGCCTCCCACGGCACTGGCAACTGAAATTGTGGGGCCTTAGCTCAGCTGGGAGAGCGCCTGCATGGCATGCAGGAGGTCAGCGGTTCGATCCCGCTAGGCTCCAC
>CAILIO010000013.1 GCA_903834285.1 uncultured Sphingomonadales bacterium
CCTCGGTCACGCCGCGGCGCAGCAGGTCCTGCTTGGCGGCTTCGATGGGATCGTGGTGGTCGCGCATTTCCTGCACTTCCTCACGGCTGCGGTACTTGGCCGGGTCCGACATCGAGTGGCCGCGATAGCGATAGGTGTTGAGCTCCATCAGCACGGGGCCATTACCGGCGCGGACATAGTCGAGCGCGACTTCGGCGGCGGCGCGCACTTCGAGCACGTCCATGCCGTTGACGTCCATGCCGGGGATGCGGAAACCCGTGCCGCGGCGGTGGAAATGCGTCTCGGCCGAGCCGCGCTTGACCGCAGTGCCCATGGCATAGCCGTTGTTCTCAACGACGAAGATGATGGGGAGCTGCCACAAGGCGGCCATGTTGAAGGTTTCATAGACCTGGCCCTGGTTGGCAGCGCCGTCGCCAAAGTAGGCCATGCACACGCCGCCATCGCTGCGGTACTTGTGTGCGAAGGCAAGTCCGGCGCCGAGCGGCACTTGCGCGCCGACTATGCCGTGCCCGCCATAGAACTTGTGGTCGGTCGAGAACATGTGCATCGAGCCGCCCTTGCCGTGGCTGATGCCGGCGCCGCGCCCGGTCAGTTCGGCCATGATCACCTTGGGATCGATGCCATAGGCGAGCATGTGCCCGTGATCGCGGTAGCCGGTAATGACGCTGTCGTGGCCTTCATTGAGCGCCGACTGCAGGCCGACGGCTACCGCTTCCTGGCCGATATAGAGGTGGCAGAAGCCGCCGATCAAACCGAGGCCGTAAAGCTGGCCGGCCTTCTCCTCGAAGCGGCGAATCAGCACCATCTGTTCGTAGAAGTGCAGCAATTCCGCGTCGCTCGCGTCATAGCGCTTGTTGTTGGCGTGGGCCTGCTGAAGGCTGCGCAGCGCGAAGGTGGCTTCATCTTCCGCAGTGGCGTCGTGGGCGGCGGGTGCGGCCGTGGACGCGGCGGGCGATTTCGCCGCTTTGGTTGCGCGCGGCTTGGCGGGCGGCTTGGCGGGCAGCTTGGCGGACTGGGCCAATGCGGTGGTTCCTTGTCTGGCAGCCTGGGGAGGGCACTCGTCTTGGTGGTACCCCGTTCGACAGGAGCGCCACCAGCGCCGCTATAGGACCAAGTACCTGAAATCCGCAACGGCCAAGGCTTCGTCCGGCGGCTTTCGTATACCTATTCGACAGGGATCGCGGCGCGGTTACGCACGCAGCACTTCCCCTGCGAAGACGCACAAAAAACAGTGATTTGGGGAAATGGTGCACCCGGAGCGATTCGAACGCCCGACCCTCAGATTCGTAGTCTGATGCTCTATCCAGCTGAGCTACGGGTGCGTGGAAGCGCGCCTCTATAGCCGCCTACCGGGCTTGGCAAGTCCTATTGCGGGTTTTTTACATGGAGGGCGAGCGCTGCGGCGAGCGGCACATCGAGCGGGGGCATGGGAAGTGCCGCCAGCGCCTCGGGATCGAGCCACTTCAGCGCAGCGCCGGGTTCGGGCACCGGCTCGCCCTTCCAGCGGCGGCAGGTGTAGAGCAGCAGCACCAGCGGCCGCGCGCCTGCGTGTTCTGCACTCGTAGCAAACGTCAGCGGTGTGAAATCGGCCGGATCAATGGTGATCGCCAATTCCTCTGCAATTTCGCGCACGAGGGCGGAGGCGGGCCCCTCCCCCAGCTCGACCTTGCCGCCGGGAAACTCCCAGAGACCACCATGCGCGCGTGCTTCGGGGCGGCGCTGCATCAGCACGCGTCCACCACTATCCAGCAGCGCCAGCGCGACAACAGTCAGCAATGTCGGGTGCGTTTCCATCAAATGCTGATCCATTTATTCTTTCTTAGCCTTGCCGGTCCTAGAATATACCTAGACGCGGACTGGGGTGACCGATTGATGTTGGACTTTGTCCGCAAGCCACTGGTGGACAACACGGGGGCCACCGCCATCGAGTATGGCCTGCTGATCGGCGTCATCGCAATGACGATGTTCTTCGGAATGAGCGTGTTCGTGAATTCGCTGTTCATCATGTACGACACGATCAACGTGAACCTCGCAAAGAAGAATTGACCGGTCCGCCTTGCCGCGTGCTGCGGTCGGACAGGCGCAAGCCGATCTAAAGGTGACCCGCAGCTGGTGACACAAGGGCCTGCTCGCATCGAATGCGTCTTTACCCTTTATCAGGAAATGCCGGATAATTTGACACCTGCAATTTCGTACGACCGGGGGGTCGTGACCCGCGAAAGAGCACGAAAGCGGTGCAAGCTGCCGTGTGGAGGACCATTCGCATGACACTTTTCAAGACGCTTCTTCGGGACGAGGAAGGCGCTACGGCCATCGAATATGGCCTCGTCGCGGCGCTGATTGCCACGGGTGCTATTGTCGCGATGGGCGCGCTGGGCAATTCGCTCTCGAACACCTTCACTCAGATTTCGACCAAGATGAACAACGCTTCGGACGGCAAGGGTCCGTTTTAAGGCGGAGCACTTCTGGTTTCACGGGGCTGAAAAGGGGGTTGTGGCTTACCACTACCCCCTTTTTTTGCGCGTAGTATCAACCGGTGCACTTAGCGATCTCGCAAGGGATGCCGGATATCTTTACATGGTCGACACCAGCGGCCGGGGGGCTGCAGGGTCGGCAGCGGGCCGCACGGGGCGCGCTCGTCTCACGCTTGCAGGAGCATGGAGATATGACTCTTTTGCGCCAGATCCTGGCCGACGAGGCCGGTGCCACTGCGATCGAATATGGCCTGATGGCCGCGCTGATTTCGGTTGCCGCGATCACCGCCATGGGAGCGCTGGGCAACGCGCTTTCGAACACCTTCAATCTGGTGTCGACCCAGATGAACAACGCTTCGGACGGCAAGCTCTAGGCGCGAATGCGAGGTCGCCGGCTGCAGGCGCGCGCGCGCACGCGTCCTGTATCGCCGACAATCGTTACACATCCGGAAATCTCTTAAGGGTTTCTTTGGAACTGCCGAGTATTCTTACAGGGATTGGCAAGTCGACCAGGGTGTCGGTGAAGCCTGCCGATGCCAACGTGTTGCTTGCCGTTTCCCTGGAGGACTTATTGCCATGACGCTTTTTCGCAAACTCCTGACCGACCGGAGCGGCGCGACGGCCATCGAATATGGCCTCGTCGCGGCACTTATCGCCACGGGCTCGATTCTCGCGATGGGCGCACTCGGCAACTCGCTGTCCAACACCTTTACCCAGATTTCGACCAAGATGGCCAACGCTCAGGATGGCAAGGGTCCGTTCTAAAAAGATCTGGTCCGGTTAAGCCGATCGAGGAGGGGGTGTGCTTCCAGGCACCCCCTTCTTTGTTGCGTGCTCAATAGACGATAAGCTTGACCTTTGAGCCGGGCACGGGCTGGCTTGACGCGTCTAGCGCGTTGAGCACGAGGAACCGGTCCAGCGGACGGTCGTCGTAGGCCATGCGGCGGGCGAGCGACTGCAACGTATCGCCCTTTTTCACCGTCACGACCGTAAGCCGCCGCGCGCGCACCGCGCCCGCCTCGCCGATGGTGATGCGCCGCATCGAGGAAAACATCGGATCGAAGGCGCTTGCCTGCCCCGCCGCGCTGATCGTGGTAAAGTGGAAAGCTTGGCCCTGGCCCCAGGCATAGGCGAACACGACGATGTCGCGCGCGCCATCGCTGGTATCGACGCGGGTCATGCCATAGGCCGCCGGGATACCGTTGACCGTGGTGGTGCGCACCTCGTCGGGTGCGATGCGCTGCTGGTCCGATATTCCGGCGAAGACCGTGCGAATATAGGCATCGAGATTGCCCGAAAACGGCGCCGTTGCCATTTCACCCTTGCCCGACTGGCCGCTGATCGCAACCGACCGCGTGCCGTTGACAAGGTAGAAGCCCTGCGGCGCCTCGAAGCTCATGCGGAAGCCGGGGTGGATGAACTTGCGCCCGTCAACCACACCCTGCTTGGGATCATCGCCATAGGTCAGGCCATCGACGCGGGTGAGGAACAGGTCGCGATTGGTCATGCCGCGCGCATTTGGACCGGCAAGTGCCAGCGCGGCCGCGACGCGCGAGGCGGGATCGGGGTGCGTGCTCGCCCATTCCGGCACTTTGTCGGTGGTGCCTGTGAGCTGGGCATCGAGCGCAGTCTGCTGGGCAAGGCTGCGCAGCACTGTGCCCATGGCGCGCGGATCGTACCCGGCGCGCTTGAGATACGTAACGCCCAGCGCATCGGCCTCGCTTTCCTGCCCGCGCGAATACTTGAGCGTGAGGAGCTGGCTGCCCGTCGAAAAGATCTTCTGCCCCAGCTGGCCGAGCGCCGAATTGCCCAGCACCGCGCCGGCCAGAACCGAGCCGAGCACGCCAAGGATCGTGTTGCGCGTGGCCGCGCTCTCGCGCTTCTGCGAATGGCGCGCGGCGACATGGCCGACTTCGTGGCCGAGCACGCCGGCAAGCTCGGCCTCATTGTTCATCAGAGCGACGAGCTGCCGCGTCACATAGACATAGCCGCCGGGAATGGCGAAGGCGTTGTTGACGGGCGAATTCAGAAGCGTGACGGTAAAGTCGCTCCGCGCATTGCCGAGGCCGGACTGGAACGCAATCGTCTTGCCGACGCCTTCGACATAAGTGGCCTGCGGGCCCGTCACAGCGCCGCCGAATTCGGCAAGGAGCTGCGGGTGAGCCTTGGCGCCCTGCGCTTTGTCGGCCGCGCTGATCGTAGCGACGGTGCCTTGCGCGCCGGCGCTGGAGCTGGGCATGGTGAGCCCTGCCAGCGCGAGGCTGCCGGCCCCGGCAGCAAGCAGGACAGCGCGAAACGGGCGAATGGTCATAGTCTCTCCCCTGAACCTGCCGGGGCCTTGCCGGTCCGGCGGTCACGTCACGCTAATCTAGCTATGACCACTCCGGCAAGACCAGAGGCTTTAGGTCCGGGTGGGTCGCATTCCACAGGGTTGGCATTTTAAAAATAGGGACAGTCCCTATTTTTGGTTCAGGCGCCGATGCGCAGAAATCGTTCGGCGCGCAGTGCGCGCAAGGTATCGGCAGGCTTGCCCGCGAGCGCGACCAGTTCCTCGGCAATCGCCTTGCCGAGAATGGCTGCAGCGCCTGCACCGTCTCGGTGCGCGCCGCCGACCGGCTCGGGCACGATCCGGTCGATCACGCCAAGCGCCAGCAGGTCCTGCGCGGTCATGCGCATGGCCTCCGCGGCTTCGGGCGCCTTTTCGGCCGTGCGCCAGAGGATCGAAGCGCAGCCTTCGGGCGAGATCACCGAATAGACCGCGTGTTCGAACATGAGCACGCGTTCGGCGCTCGCCAGCGCCACCGCGCCACCCGAGCCGCCCTCACCCACGATAGCCGCCACCATCGGCACACCGAGCGCAAGACAGGCCTCGGTGCTGCGGGCAATCGCTTCGGCCTGTCCACGCTCTTCCGCTTCGACGCCCGGGAACGCGCCCGAAGTGTCAACCAGCGTTACAACCGGGAGGCCGTAGCGGCTCGCCATTTCCATCAGGCGAACCGCCTTGCGGTAGCCCTCGGGCTTGCCCATGCCGAAGTTGTGGCGGATGCGGCTCTGCGTGTCGTGGCCCTTCTCGTGGCCGATCAGCATCACTGCGTGGCCTTCGAGCGTTGCGAACCCGCCGACGATTGCATGGTCCTCGCCGAACTTCCGGTCACCGCCAAGCGGCATGAAATCGGTGAAGGCCTTGCTGACGTAATCGCGGAAATGCGGCCGCGAGGGGTGGCGGGCGACCTGCGTCTTTTGCCAAGGCGTCAGCGAGCGATAGGTGCTGGCGAGCAGCTCAGAGGACTTGGCTTCAAGCCGGCGGATCTCGGACGTAATGTCGAGCGCACCGGTCTGCCCATGGACCTGAGCCGTCTCGCGCAGTTCGGCAATGCGCGCCTCGAGCGCGGCAACCGGCTTTTCGAATTCGAGATAGGAGATCATGCGCGCCGCGCTAAGGCTGGCTGGCGGCCGGGTCAACCTTTGGCGCCGGGTTTTGCGCCGCTGCCCCGAGCGGATGGCGGCTGTTGACGAGCGCGACGAGCCGCGCGGCATCGACATGGGTGTAGATCTGGGTCGTCGCGATATCGGCATGGCCGAGCAGCGTCTGCAGCACGCGCAGGTCAGCCCCGCCTTCCAGCAAATGCGTGGCAAAGGCGTGGCGAAGGACGTGGGGGCTGACTTTTTCGGGATCGAGCCCGGCGCGTAGTGCCAGATCGCGCAGGAGCTGGAACAAACGCACCCGGGTCAAATGTCCGCCTCGCGGGCTGGGAAAGACCCATCGCCCGCCCTTGGGGCGCAGCTCAAGCCAGCGGGTGAGCGCGGCACTTGCGCGTGCGCTGACCGGAACCATGCGCTGCTGGCCCCCCTTGCCGGTGATCATCAGGAACGGCGCGTCGCGCGGCACAGCGGCAAGCGGCAGCGAGACAAGCTCGGTGGCGCGCAGGCCCGAACCGTAGAGCAGTTCGAGCAGCGCAAGCATGCGTGCGCCCTCCCCCGTGGCAGCTTCGCTCTCAACCAGTGTGAACAGCGCGGCAATTTCGGGATGACCGAGGAGGCGCGGCAGCGGACGGCGGATGCGCGGGCGTGGGAGTGCGGCAGATGGATCGTCACTGCGCAGCCCTTCGTCGGCCAGAAAGCCGTAGAACTGGCGCAGCGCCGAGGCTTTGCGCGCGAGGCTGGAGGGCGCAAGATCGCGCCAGGCTTCAGCGAGTCGGGCGATGGCGGTGCTGTCTGCCGTGACAAGATCACCGATTGCCTCGCGCGCCGAGCGCAAGTCGCGGCCATAGGCGTTAAGGGTATTGGCGGCGGCGCCCCGCTCGGCGGCGAGCATCGCGAGAAAGGCTTCGATCGGATCATGCGGGGCCATCGGTGGCGCCATGCCTGTCAGACCCGCGCCACGGCCTCCGCCGCGATCATCCGTGCCTCGCCCTCAAGCCCGGCGCGGCGCAGTGCGGCGACGATGTGGTAGAGGTAGAGCGGGGTCATCTTGTCCCACCCACTACCCTGCATGCCGAAGCCGGCCAGCAGCGCGACAAGCACCGGATTTTGCGAGGCCGCGGCGGCATCAATGGTCTTGGTCCAGCGCGTCTGGCGCGCAAGATCGAGCTTGAGATCGCCGGCAACGCGCCGCGCGGTGGTGGGATCAACCCGACCGAGGCCCATAAGCCCGGCGAGAAGGAAGCGCGAGCGCAGGCCGCCGGTGCTGGTATCGCCCGATTGGAATGTGCCCAAGGTATCGGCGCCGATTGCAGCTGACTTGACGGGCGCCGCCAGCGCGATGAGGCCCCAGGCCTCGCTGCCCACGGGTACCAAGCTGCCCCAGCGTGCCGCGTTTCGATCGAGCCCGGCGGTCAGCATCGAGGCGATCAGCCCTTTGGCATCGCCCGCCAGATTGGCGTTGGGCGTGATCCGCGCGGCCGCATAGGCGGTGAGCACGAGGCGGGAATAGGCGCGGTCCGGATCGCTCGCATCGCCCCACAGGCTGCGAATGGCGGTGAGCCGGTCAGCCGCATCGGCGGCAAGATAGGCGCTGCGCAGCGTATCGGTGAGCGGGCCCCAGGTTGCGTCCGGCTCGTCGAGCGCGTGAATCTCACTGTAGAGATCAACCATCGCAGCCGCAGAGATAATGCCGCGCTGGGCGGCGATGTCAGCCGCCTGGGCGCGCGCGGCGAGCGACAGCATCGGCGCGCGCACAGCAAGCACCGCATAGGCTGCGCCCGCCTGCTTGCGCAGTGCTTCGGGCGGTTCGAGCCCGGTGGCAAGCGAAAGGCCTGTGCGCCACGGCGTGAGGCCGGTCACCCCGGTCCACTCGATCTTGACCGCGCGGTGCCCTTGGCTGGCAGCACCCGCGAACTTCTGCGCGAGGAGAATGTCGATTTTCGAGGCGACGCCCTTGCGCATCGCATTGTCGAGTACGGCAAGCGCGGGCGCGCCCTCGCCGCCAGTAAAGGCCGTGCAGATCGCGCGTGTCAGTGTCCAGTCCCAGCCCGGGCGGCCGGCGGCGGTGAGCGCGGTGATCGGGCAGAGGCCGACCGGATCGGCGGTGGCGAGGAAGCTCCCCATCGCAGCATCCTCGAGCGTCGGGGTGTAGAACCCGCTATCGACTTCCTGCACCATGGCGCGCGCCGCATCGGCTTCGCCCATCCGCAGCAAGGCCTGCGCGCGCAAAGCCGCCCAGTCTGCGCCGTTCATGCCGACGGGGGTGTCGAGCCGACTCGCCAGCGCGCGCCGCACGAGGATATGTCCCCAGCGCGAGACAAAATCGCCGCGCAAGTTGGTGAGCAGTCCCGCGACAAACGGGCCATTGAGGTAATGGCTCGAGACTGCGGGAAAGCCGCCGTCCGCCTGATCGAAGAAGCCGACGCGGGACAAGCTTCGCTGCGCCTGGGCGGGAATATCGGCGCGGGGCTTGGCGCTGGCGATGAGCTCGTCGATCAGCGCGGGATCGATATTGGCTAGGCCATCGGGAGCCGCAACGGGCGCGGCTGGTGCCGGCAGCGGTGCCCCGGTGGGCGGCTGGCCTGTCGGCACGGAGACCGCCTGCGCGACGGGCGAAGACGCCGGGCGCTGCACATTGACGGTGGCGACGGGCGTGGCCGTGCGGGCAGCCGCCGGCGTGCTGGTGGCGGGGCGCGGTGGCGTTTGCGGCTTGCGCACCGGTGCCGCTGGCTTGTCGTCAAAGCCGGGCGGCAGCAGCGACTCCTGCGCGGTAACGGCAATACCGGAGAGCGCGCCGATCGCGGCGCAGGTCAGCAGGGCAAGACGCGCGCGGCTGATCGTCACGAACCGGCCTTCGCGCTCGGCGCCGCGACGGGCGTCTCGATCCAGCGGGTCGGCTGCGTATCCCCCATGATCCATGCCAATGCCAATATCGCCACCACCGCTACTACCAAGAGGACGCACAGCGCCAGAAACCGAGATCTCACCAATACGCTCCTGCGGCCGCTCCTGCCCATCGGCGACGGCTCTCGCTCAACCCTTGCACTCGCCCCTAGCGCAACTATAGGCGGCGCGGCAATGGAGCACGACGAACCCGCCATCTCAACCGCTGCGGTGCAGCGGCTTGCGGCCCGGATGGACCGGCCGATCGTGCTGGTGGGCATGATGGGCGTGGGCAAGACGACTGTGGGTCGCAAGCTTTCCGCGATGCTGAATGTGCCATTCTGCGATGCCGACGAGGAAATCGAGAAGGCCGCGCAAATGTCGATCCCGGAGATCTTCGCGCAGTTCGGCGAGGCATATTTCCGCAGCGGCGAGCGCCGGGTGATCGCAAGGCTGGTGGGCGAGGACGGCGTGCCGGTAAGGCGCGTACTGGCCACCGGCGGCGGCGCCTTTGTCGATCCCGAAACGCGCGCGCTGATCTTGCGGCGCGCAATTGCCGTCTGGCTCGACAGCGATGTCGATACCTTGGTCGCTCGCGTGGGGCGCAAGGGCAACCGTCCACTGCTGCGCGGCGGCAACCCGCGCGAAATTCTCACCCGGCTGAAGGCCGAGCGCGAACCGGCATATTCGGAAGCGCCGATCCATGTGAAGAGCGGCAACCAGCCCCATCAGGCGACCGCGCTCACCATCCTGAAGGCAATCGACGCATGGCTGTGATCCCCGTCAATATCGCCGGTGCGCCTTACGACGTGCGGATCGAAACCGGGCTACTGGCGGCGGCAGGCAAGCACTGCCGGCCGTTCATTCGCGGCGGCAAAGTCGCGGTGGTGACCGACGAGCGCGTCGCGGCTGCGTGGCGCGAGACAGTGGCCGGTTCGCTTGCGGCCGAAGGCATTGCCAGCGAATGGCTGGTCTTACCCGCGGGTGAGAGCACGAAGAGCTGGGAATTCCTCGCCCGCACGGCCGAATGGCTGCTCGAACAGGGCGTGGAGCGCAAGGATAGCGTGATTGCGCTGGGCGGCGGCGTCATCGGCGATCTGACGGGATTTGCCGCATCGATGGTGAAGCGCGGCTGCGGCTTCATCCAGATGCCGACGACGCTGTTGGCCCAAGTCGATTCCAGCGTGGGCGGCAAGACCGCGATCAACACCTCGGCGGGCAAGAACCTCGTCGGCGCATTCCATCAGCCGGTGCTGGTGCTGGCGGACCCGCTGGCGCTCGATACGCTGCCGCCGCGCGAGACCCGAGCGGGCTATGCCGAAGTCGTCAAGTATGGCCTGATCGACGACGCCGATTTCTTCCACTGGTGCGAGGCAAATGGTCCGGCGCTGCTGGCAGGCGATGCCAGGGCGCGCGAGCATGCGATTGCCACCAGCGTGGCGGCCAAGGCGCGGATCGTGGCGGCGGACGAAAAGGAAACGCTGGGCGTGCGCGCACTGCTCAATCTCGGGCATACTTTCGGCCACGCGCTGGAGGCCGAGACCGGCTTTTCGGACCGGCTGCTCCACGGCGAAGGCGTGGCGCTCGGCATGGTGCTGGCGGCGCGCTATTCGGCAAGGCTCGGCTTGATGACCGGGCAGGATGCCGAGCGAGTGGCGGCGCATATCGGCGCTACAGGGCTGCCGGCTTCACTCTCCACGCTGGGACTCAGCTGCGACGGCGCGCGGCTCAAGGCGCATATGTTGCATGACAAGAAGATGGACGCAGGCACCCTGCCCTTCCTGCTGATGCGCGGGATCGGGCAGACGTTTCTCGCGAAGAACGTCGATCTGGCGGATGTCGCCGCGTTTCTCGATGCGGAACTGGCGCGGAGCTAGAACAGCCGCGCGCCGTTGGGAACCTTGCGGTCCAGCGCAAAGAGCACGACGCGGCCCTCCTTGTCGGGAAAGCCAACTGTCAGCACTTCGGACATCATCTTGCCGATCTGGCGCGGCGGGAAATTGACCACCGCTGCGACTTGTCGCCCGATCAGCTCTTCCGGCGTGTAAAGAGTCGCAATCTGGGCGCTCGAACGCTTGACGCCGATGCCCTCCCCGAAGTCGATGGCGAGCTTGATGCTCGGCTTGCGGGCTTCGGGATAGGGTTCGGCGCTCACCACCGTGCCCATGCGGATGTCGACCTTGAGGAAATCGCCAAAGCCGATGAGGTCTGCCGCTGGGGCGGATGGATCGTGTTCGAGATGCATTACTGACCCTTGAAGTCAGCTTTCCGCTTTTCGAGGAAGGCTTGGATGCCTTCCTTGGAATCGGCGCTGTCCCCTGCTTTCCATTGGCCTTCGGCTTCGATAAGCAATGCGGCCGGCAGATCGGTTTCCAGCGCGCGGGCGAGGTTCTGGCGCATCACGCCTAGCGCGACGGTGGGCCCATTGGCGAGCCGTTCGGCCAGCGCCATGGCTTCGTCCGCCAGCGCGGCATCGTCGACCGCCTTGTAGATCATGCCCCAGTCCTCGGCCTTTTCGGCGCCGACGCGCTCGCCCAGCATCATCATCTGCGTGGCGCGGGGCTTGCCGATGAGGCGCGGCAGGATCCAGCTCGAGCCGCCATCGGGCACGAGGCCGATGTTGACGAACGCCTGCAGAAAATAAGCGCTCTTCGCCGCGATCACGAAATCGCCGACCAGCGCGAGCGAACAGCCGACGCCGGCAGCCACGCCGTTCACCGCGCAGACGACCGGCACAGGCAGCCGCGCGAGCTTGGCGATCATCGGATTGTAGTGCTCGGTCAGCGCCTTGTAGCTGCCGGCGCCACCCGCGACGCTCCGCTTGCCGGTGGCGGCCAGATCAGCGCCCGAACAGAAGGCGCGGCCCTCTCCGGTGATCAGCACGCAGCGCGCGCCTTCGAGGTCATAGAGCGCGTCGCTGATTTCGACCGCCATGTTCGGCGGACAGGCATTGAGCCGCTCCGGGCGGTTGAGGACGATGCGGCGGACAAGGCCGACATTCTCCACGCGGATCGTTTCGTAGCTCATCACGCTCTCCCTTAATCGCTCGGTTAAGGTATGGCTAAGCGACCCGGGCTGGCTTGGCAAGCGGGTTCAGCCGGACCTCATAAAACCAACAAGGTTCAGGAATGCGCCTGAGCGAAGGCGGCCGCCGCGCCGAACAGGCCGGGCTGCGGATGGGTTATGAGCTTGACCGGCATCGCCGCCATCATCCCCTCGAACCGGCCCTTGTCGCTGAAGCGCGTCGCAAAACCCGAGCGGATCAGCGAATCCTTGATCCTCAGCCCAAGTCCGCCCGCCATGACGAGCGCGCTGGCCCCATGCGCAAGCGCCAGATCGCCCGCAACGCTGCCGAGCGAAAGGCAGAACCGGTCGACCGCAGCGGCAGCGAGGCTGTCTGCGCCGCTGGTGCCGAGCGCCCAGAGTTCCTTGTCGGTGAGCGAGGTGATCGCCCTCCCCTCGATGCTGGCCAGCGTTTCGTAGATATCGACGATTCCAGGGCCTGCGACAACGCGTTCGGCCGAGACCCGGCGATGCCGCCCTCGCAGGCGCGCGAGAATCGCATCCTCGATCTTGTCGAGCGGTGCGTAGTCGATATGACCGCCCTCGGTGGGCTGAACGTGATAGGTCCCGCGCTGGCGCCAGAGCTGCGCAACGCCGAGCCCGGTGCCGGGGCCAACCACGCTGATTGTGCCTTCCTCGGGAAGGGCCACTTCAGGGCCGCAGAGATGGAGGAGATGCGCCTCATCGGCTTGCGCAACGGAATGGGCGACCGCCGCGAAATCGTTGACCACGATGTAGTCCGGCGCACCCAGTTTTTCGGGGATCAGCGCTGGACGGATGATCCAGGGGTTGTTGGTGAAGCGAATGATCTCGCCGCCCACCGGGCCGGCAACGGCAATGGCGACGGCGGGCGGCAGCGAACCGCCGGAATGCCGTGCGAACTCTTCCCACGCAAGCTGGAAACTCGGATGATCGGCGGTCTTGAGCGTGACCGCCTCGCCCAGCGCGACGACGCGCCCGGCTTCGACGTCGGCCATGGCAAAGCGGGCGTGGGTTCCGCCGATATCGACTGCGACCAGTTGCATGTCCGTCATCCCCCTCTTCGCGTACGGCTTGTCTGCCGGTCCGGTTATCCTGCGCTCAAAGCCCGCCGAGCGCCAGCATGGCCGAGCCGCCGCGTTCGGCCGGATCGGCGAAGTGGCGCATCATGGCGAACAATTCGCGGCCGACACCCATCGCCTCTTCCGGCGCTTGGGCCGGTGTGCGGACGGCCCACTCGGCCTCGTCGACCAGCGCAACGAGTTCGCCGCTATCCGCACAAACGCGCACCACATCGCCGTCCCTCAGCAGCGCCAGCGCCCCGCCCTTCTTGGCTTCGGGCGAGACGTGAATCGCGGCGGGAACCTTGCCTGATGCGCCCGACATACGGCCATCGGTGACCAGCGCGACACGGAAACCGCGGTCCTGCAGCACGCCGAGCGAAGGGGTGAGCTTGTGGAGTTCGGGCATGCCGTTGGCCGCCGGACCCTGGAAGCGCACGACGACGATCACATCGCGCTCAAGCTCGCCCGCCTTGAAGGCTTTGATCACATCGTTCTGATCGGAGAACACGCGGCAAGGTGCCTCGATCGTCCAGCGCGAGCGGTCGACCGCGCTGACCTTGATCGTGCCGCGGCCGAGATTGCCGTGAACGAGGCGCAGCCCGCCTTCGGGCTGGAACGGTTCTGCCACCGGGCGCAGCATAGCGGGATTGAGGCTTTCGCGCGGGGCGGGCTCCCAGTGCAAGGCATCCCCCTCGAGCACAGGCTGCTGCGCGCCCTCAAGCAATGAGGTGCCATAGACGGTGCGGATATCGCCGTGGGCAAGGCCTGCCTCAACCAGCTCGCGGATGACATAGGGCATGCCGCCAGCGTCCGCGAAGCCGTTCACATCGCCCGAACCGTTGGGATAGATGCTGGCGATCAACGGGACGACGCGGGAGAGTTCGTCCATATCGTCCCAATCGATCTGCACGCCGGCGGCGCGCGCGATCGCGGGGAGATGGATCACGTGGTTGGTCGAGCCGCCAGTGGCGAGCAGGCCGACAATGGCGTTGACGATGGCCTTTTCATCGACGCAGTGGCCGAGCGGGCGATAATCGTCGCCATCCCAGGTGATCTCGGTGACGCGGCGCACGGCGGCACGGGTCAATTCCTGGCGGAGCTTGGTGCCGGGATTGACGAAGCTGGCACCTGGCATGTGCAGGCCCATCATTTCCATCATCATCTGGTTGGAATTGGCGGTGCCATAAAACGTGCAGGTGCCGGCCGAGTGATAGCTTGCGCTTTCGCTTTCCAGCAACTCGTCGCGCGTTGCTTTGCCTTCGGCATAGAGCTGGCGAATGCGCTGCTTTTCCTTGTTGGCGAGCCCGGTTTGCATCTGTCCGGCGGGGACGAGGATCGTCGGCAGGTGGCCGAAGCGAAGGCTGCCGATCAGGAGGCCGGGTACGATCTTGTCGCAGATGCCGAGCAGCAGCGCGGCCTCGAACATGCCGTGGCTGAGGCCTACCGCGGTGCCCATTGCGATGTTGTCGCGGCTGAACAGCGAGAGCTCCATCGAGGCCTGGCCCTGCGTCACCCCGTCGCACATCGCCGGGACGCCGCCCGCGACTTGCGCGGTAGCGCCGACTTCGCGGGCGAAGATCTTGATCTGCTCCGGATAGCGGCCATAGGGCTGATGCGCGGAGAGCATGTCGTTGTAGGCGGTGATCACGCCGATGTTGGTGCTCTTACCGGTGCGCAAGGCGATCTTGTCATCCCCCGCAGCGGCAAAGCCGTGGGCGAGATTGCCGCAGGAGAGCACATCGCGGTTCACGCCGGCATCGCGGGCGCGGGCGATCAGGTCGAGGTAGGCGGCGCGCGGCTCGGCCGAGCGGGCAATGATCCGGTCGGTGACCTTGGCTACGATGGGATTGAGGGGCATCATTCGCTCCAGTAGATCGTGACAGGCGGACCCAGCCCGCGCAGGAAATCGGAAACGGGATAGGCGTCGGACCCGGATAGGACCTTTTCGATCAGCGCCTTCTTGGAGGTGCCGGTGACGACGAGGATGATCTCGGCACTGGCCTTCAGGGCGCGCTTGTTCAGTGTGAGCCGGTCGAATGGTGCTTCGGGCGGCAGCGGGATCGGCGTGGTCGCGATCACGCTGGGCCCGGGGCGAACGAGCGCCTGCATGTGCGGGAACAGCGAGGCAACATGACCGTCCTCCCCCATACCGAGCCAGACAAGATCGAAAGGCTCGACCACGGCCCCCTCTTCCAATCGCTCGAACACGGCGCCAGTTCCGGCAAGGGCAGCATGAAGTTTGCCGAAATTACTGGCGGGATGGTCATCAGGTACGCGCCGGTCGTCGGTCAGCGCGATGGTCACGCCCAACCAATCGAGATCCTGCTGTTCCAGCAGCGCAAAGACCTTGAGCGGGGTGGTGCCGCCGGTGAAGGCAAGCCGCTTGGGGCCCGGACGCGACAGCACGCGGGCGATGTGCGCAGCGACTGCAGCGGCATCGCCGGGATGGGCCCAGGTAACGTCAGTCATGCCAGCTGCGCCCGTCTCGCTCGGTCAGGGCGATGCCGGCATTGGGGCCCCAGCTACCGGCGGGATACGGCTTCACGTCCATCTTGGTATCAGCCCAGACGCGGCGGATCGCATCGACCCAGGTCCACTGCGCCTCGACCTCGTCGCGGCGGACGAACAGGGTCTGTTCACCTTCGATGAGATCGAGCAACAAGCGCTCATAGGCAATGCGGCGGCGCGCCTTGGCAAAGGCAGTGGTGAGCGAGAGATCGAGATTGACTTCGCGCAGTACGATCCCGCCACGATCGAGGCCGGGCTCCTTGGCCATGACCTGAAGGCGGACGTATTCCTCGGGCTGGAGGCGGATGACGAGGCGGTTGGCGGCGAGCTTACCGCCGCGCTGCGTGAAGATATTGTGCGGCACGCCCTTGAACTGAACGACGATCTCGCTGCGCCGTTCGGCCATGCGCTTGCCGTGGCGCAAGTAGAAGGGCACGCCCTGCCAGCGCCAGTTATCGACATGGGCCTTGATCGCGACATACGTCTCGGTATCAGACGATTTGCCGAGATCTTCGAGATAGCTGGTGACGGCACTGCCGCCGACGGCGCCTGCGCCATACTGGCCGCGCACCATTTCCTCGGCGCGAACCGGACGCAGCGCGCGCAGGACCTTGACCTTCTCGTCGCGGATCGAGGTGGCGTCGAACTCAACCGGCGGCTCCATCGCGGTGAGCGCGACAAGCTGGAGCATATGGTTCTGCACCATGTCGCGCAGCGCGCCGGTATCGTCATAGAAACCCTTGCGGCCTTCGAGACCCACGGTTTCGCTGACAGTGATCTGCACGTGATCGATGCCAGCGCTGTTCCACAGCGGCTCGAACATCATGTTGGCAAAGCGCAGGGCCAGGAGGTTCTGGACGGTTTCCTTGCCGAGATAGTGATCGATGCGGAAAATTTGGCGTTCGGAGAAGCCCGCCGCAACCGCGTCGTTGATCCGGCGGCTTGAGGCCAGATCATTACCGAGCGGCTTTTCCAGGCCGATGCGCACGCCTTCGTGGGCGAGGCCGGCGAGGCGCAGACCCTCGATGGTCGGCTCGAACAATGCGGGTGCGGTAGACAGGAAGATCGAAAGGCCGCACGAGGTATCGCCGAGCTTTTCCGCAAGGCCGGCAAAGCCTTCGGGCTTCGAGGCATCGAGCGTCTGATATTCTAGGCGCTCGAGGAAACTCGCCAGCCGGGTCTCGTCCTTGCGATCGGCGGGAAGAAATTCGTCCAGCGCGGCGCGGGCCATCTCGCGAAATTCGGCGTCATCGTGGACCGAGCGCGCGGTGCCGACGATGCGCAAAGTGGGATCGATCAGTCCATCCTCGTGCAGCGCGTAGAGCGAGGGCAGCAGCATGCGCCGGGAAAGATCGCCGGTCGCGCCGAACAGGAGCAGGGCGGAACAGCTGGTGGCGGCCATGGGCGGCAAACTCCTCATCCGGGCTGCTCTGCGCGAGGCCCGCAAGGCCCCCTAGACCCTTATATGCCCCAATTGTAGCAGGGCTTCAGCACGCATAAGTATGCGAGTTGGAATGGACAAGCCTGCCCTTCGCCTCATTTGCGCAGCAGCCAGGCGAAGATCTCCGGCAGGCGCGCAGCCCAGGCGTTTTCCTCGTGCTCGGCGCCGGGGTAGACGCGGCTTTCGAAATCGGCGCCGCGCCGCCAACCCAGCTTGGCGAACTCCGCGTCGATCGGCTCCTGATAAGGCGCATAGAAGGCATCGAGCGTGGCGGTGCCGTGGTCCATCCAAATGCGCCGGCCCGCGGGAGCGCCGAGCGTCCTGTCGAGGAAGCCGGTCCAGACGGCGAGTGTCTCGTGATTGAAGCCCTTTATCGCGTCAGGGCTGATCGCGGGCCAGTGTGAACTGAGGCAGGCGGCCTGCCCGTAGACATCGGGCCGCGCGGCGATGGCATAACAACTCATCAGGCCACCCATGCTGGAGCCTGCAATGGCGGTATCCTCGCGGCCCGCGCGGGTACGGAACGAGGTGTCAACCCAGGCCTTGAGCGGACCTGCCAGCCAGGCAAGATAAGCGTCCGAAATCACCGGCCCGCCGGCGATCTCGTCCATCTTCGCCTTGAGCGCAGGCGGTGCGGCATCATAGGCGGGGCGCGGCAGATACTGGCGAAAGCGGTCCTTGCCTGGGGCCCACACGCCGACGATGATACGCGGCTCGATCCCCTGCCCCGTTGCCTTGAGCATGGCCTTGTCGGCCGCCCAGATCTTGTTGAAGTTGGAGTTCTTCAGATCGAACAGGTTGTGCCCGTCGTGCATGTAGAGGACGGGATAGCGTTTGCCGGACGTGTCGTAGCCCGGCGGCAGCCAGATCGTGAGGCGCTGGGGCGGCAGGCCCGCTGCCTGCACTTCGGTATATTCGATACGCCGTCCGGTGTCCTCCTGCGCCGTGGCCAGCCCCGGAAGGATCAGCGCCGCGAGCAGTAGGAGGAGGTGCCGCAATGTCACTTGCCCGGATGCAGCCGGATCGCCGCGCCGCCGCCGGGGGCAAGCCAGAGCGGGAGCTTGTCGCCCTTCCTGAGCGTCACGGTCGCATAGGCGATCTTGTGGCGGGCGTCGGTTTCGTAGGTGGCCCCTTCCCCGTCCTTCCAGATAGTTGCGGTGTAGGTCTTGCCCGCGTCGAGGAAGTCCATCGAGAGCGTGACATCGCGTGCGGCGTGGCCGTTGACGCCGCCGACATACCAGTCCTCGCTGTTGCGATCCTTGCGCGCGAAGATCGCGTAATCGCCAACTTCACCCGCGATGAGGTGGCTTTCGGACCAGTCCGCCGGCACTTGACGGATGAATTCCAGCTCCTTGGGATGGGCAGCAAGGCTCTCGATGAAGTCCGAGGCCATCTGGATCGGCGAATAGATCGCGAGATAAAGCCCGAGCTGCTTGGCGAGCGTCGAGGCGAGCGGCACGTGGTTCGCGCCTTCTAGGCTCAGCATGCCGGGGGTGAAGTCCATGGGCCCCGAGAGCATGCGAGTATAGACAAGCGTGGGCTCGTGGTCAGGCCCGTTGGCGAACTGGCCCCAGGCGTTGTATTCCATGCCCCGCGCGCCCTCGCGGTCGATCCAGTTGGGATATGTGCGGCGCAGGCCGGTATCCTTCACCGGCTCATGCGCATCGATGGCCACCTGATACTTCGCAGCGGTTTCGACGACCTTGAGGTGATGCTGCACGGTGCGCTGGCCTTCGTGCCATTCCATGCGCGTCTCGCCCGGTTGGTCGCCGGGGGCGATGATGCCGCCCGCATCGGCGACATAGCCGGTCTTTACCGAATGCATGCCGAGCGACTGGTAGAGCTTCATTGCCGGCTCGAGCTGGGCCTCATAGTTGGCGATATTGCCGCCAGTTTCGTTGTGGCCGATCAGCTGGATCTTGTTTTTGGCGGCATAGGCGGTGACGGCCTTAAGGTCGAAATCGGGCACGGCCTCGGTATAGCTGAAGTCCTGCCCGTGGCCGAACCAGTCACCGTTCCAGCCCTTGTCCCAGCCTTCGACGAGCAGACCGCCGAAGCCGTTCTTGGCGGCAAAATCAATGTACTGCTTCGCGCGCGCAGTGGTGGCGCCATGACGCGGGCCTTCGGCCCAAGTCCAGTCGCCCCGGATCATGCCCCACCAGATACCGACGTACTTCATCGGCTTGAACCAGCTGACATCGCCGATCTTGTTCGGCTCGTTGAGATTCAGCTCGAGATCGTTCTCGACAAGGCCTGCCGCGCTGTCGGCAATACGGATCGTGCGCCAGGGGGTGTTGAAGGGCAGATCGCGGATCACGGCTGACCCGCGCGAGGAAGGCGCAAGGGTCGTGCGGAACAGCTGGCGCTCGGCGCGCTTGAAATACATCGCCGAGTAATCGACTAGCGCGGCCTCGTGGAACGCGAGGTGCGTGCCATCATCGAGACGCATGGTGATCGGGGTCTGCGCGGTGGCCACCGCGTTGATCGGGGTGCGCTGGTAGATCTGCTCCTCGCGGTTCCATTCAAGGCCAGCGACCCAGAAGGCGGTGCCGGACTGCGCGACGTCGAACTCGGTCCACTCGTCGGCGATCTTAATCGTCTTGAGGCCGGGCTGTTCGGGGAGTTCGTAGCGGAAGCCGAAGCCATCGTTGAACAGACGGAAGCGCACGTTCATCTTCCGGCCGGCGTAGTCGGCGTTCTGCTCGAAGTGAACGAGCACTTCGTTGTGGTGATCGCGCACATAGCGGCGCTCGCCCCAGGGCTGTTCCCAGGTCGTATCCGCGCTTGCGGTCTCCGACCCTGTGATGCGGAATCCGCGCACCAGATTGAGCCCGTCGGTCAGGGTGAAGCCGAGCTTGGATGCGCTGATGAGGAGCTTGCCCTTGCGCGAGAGCGAATAGACCGGGCGGTCGCTGCCATCGGTGGTGACGGTGAGGACGAGGCTCCCATCGGGCGAGGCGGCGTTGACCACGACCTTCTGCGGCACCGTCTGCGCGAGCGCGGTGGTCGGAAGCAGCGCGGTGGCAGCTAGCGCAGTCAGGGCGGCCTTGCGGAACGTTTTGTACATCGGGATTATTCCTCGATCAGCAGGGCGCCGAAGGGCGGCAGGGTTCCGAGGCTGGCGCCGTTCACCGTCTGCAGCACGCCGCCGCCGGAGGGCGCCGCAGCCGGCCAGGCCGCATGGCGCGGCCCCATGTTGATGACGCCGACTACGCTCAAACCGTCAGCGTCGCGGCGGAAAGTGAGGACATCTGTGCCAGCGTGAAGCACGCTGAAATCCCCGGTGCGCAGCGCGGGATGGCTGCGGCGCAGCGCGAGGAGATCGCGCGTGAGATGGAGCAAGGAATTGGGATCAGCCTCCTGCAAGTCGACCGCGCGGGCATGGTTTTCATCACCCAGCGGAAGCCACGGCTGGCCAGTGGTGAAGCCGCCCTGCTCGCTCTGCGCTTGCCACGGCAGCGGCGTGCGCGCGCCGTCGCGCGAAAGCGTGAGCGGCCAGTTGGCGATCGCCTCCGGGTCCTGGATCTGCTCGAAAGGAATATCGACCTGCGTGAGCCCCAGTTCCTCGCCCTGATAGATGATGATGTTGCCGCGCAGCGATGCCAGCAGCATGGCCTTCATCCGCGCGAAAGGTTCGACATCCTGCGGCGCACACCAGCGCGAAAGCGCGCGCGGCGCATCGTGGTTCTCGAAGGCCCAGCTTGGCCAGCCCGTGCCCGGCGCATCGGGCCACTTGGCCTGCGTATCAGCGACAAGCTGCGGCGTCAGGCGGTCGGCATAAAGGAAATCGAAACCATAGGCACTGTTGAGGCGGTCCTGCCCGGCGGTGAATTCCTGCATCTCGATCTCGGCAAAGTCGCCGCCGACTTCGGCCAGTGTGAACACCGCGCCATAGCGGTTGCACAGGCCACGGAGCCGCTCGATGAAGCGGACAATATCGGGGTGCGACTGGTTGTAGACCTTGAGCTGGTAGTCGAACGGCCGGGTGCGGCGACGGCCGTCGTAGGGTGCTGGCGGATTGTTGCGCAGCCCGGGGTCGTGCATCAGGAAATTGAGCGCATCGATGCGGAACCCGTCGACGCCGCGGTCGAGCCAGAACTGCATGACGCCCAGCAGCGCATCCTGCACAGCGGGATTGTGCGCGTTGATCTGAGGCTGGCTCGAGAGAAAATTGTGCAGGTAATACTGGCAGCGGCGCGCGTCCCATGTCCAGGCCGGGCCGCCGAAGACCGACTGCCAGTTTGATGGCGGAGAGCCGTCTTCCCGCGGGTCGGCCCAGACGTACCAGTCGGCGCGGGGGTTGTCGCGGCTCTGGCGACTTTCCTCGAACCACGGATGCTGGTCCGAGGTATGCGCATAGACCTGATCGATGGTGACTTTGAGGCCCAGCTCGTGCGCGCGCGCGACCATCCTGTCGAAATCGGCGAGCGTACCGAAGATCGGATCGACGTCGCAGTAATCCGCCACGTCATAGCCGAAATCGCGCATCGGCGAGGTGAAGAAGGGCGAGACCCAGATCGCATCGACACCGAGCGCGGCGACATGGTCGAGCCGCGCGGTGATCCCGGGCAAATCACCGATCCCGTCGCCGTTCGCATCGCAGAAGCTGCGCGGATAGATCTGGTAAATCGCAGCACCCCGCCACCACGGCAGGTCGGCCGGTTCGGGGTTCGCCCCGGGATTGGGCTGTGTCAGGCGATTTGCCGGGGTCATGCTTGAAGTCATCGGGTAGTCTGTGTCCCTGGGGAGGAAGGGAGAAGGCGGCACACTGCGCTGCCGAACGCGGGAAGATCGAGCATGATACTCCCCGGTGCGGAGACACGCGCCGGGCAGGTACCGTACAGCGTTTCAAGGATCTCGGCCGAGGTGCCGACTACGCTGGCCGCATGGATCGGGACATCGGAAGTGTTGAAGGCGATGAGATATTCCGCGCCGGTTGCGGGATCGAAGCGCGAGACGCTGAACAACCCCGGCTTTTCGGAATAGCCGCGCACGACCTGGCGCCCACGCGCCAGCGCAGCGTGGGTCGCGCGCAATGCGGCCAGTTCGTGGATCAAGCGGTAGAAAGGGTGGGCGGGATCGAAATGGCCGAAGCCGGCGGACCGGGTTGCATCGAGAACAGGATTGTCGAGGTAGCTCGCTGTCTGTGAAGCGAACATGTCCTCGCGCGCGTCAGTATCGTTGCCATCGCCGACAAAGCCTTGCTCGTCCCCATAGTAGATCACCGGCGAACCGCGCAGGGTGAGCAGCATGACATGGGCAAGGCGGACGCGGGACTCGAGCTCTGTCTGGCTGATGCCGGGACGATCATGACGGATGAGCGAGGAGAAGCGGCCCATGTCATGGTTGCCAAGGAAGGTCGGCATGGCAAGCGCCGCCTGCTCGCCGCCTTCGTAAAGCACGTCCCCGTCGAATAATTCGGCAAGGACATTGGTGCCCCTACCCTGCCCCAGCGCGGCGCGGACAGAGGCTTCGAAGGCAAAGTCGAGCACCGCTGGATAGCCGTCGCGCCGGGTGTACTGCGCGATGTAGCCGTTGCTGGGTTCTTCACGCGCCACTTCGCCGAAGATGGTGAAATTGGGAATGCCGCGCGCATGGGCGGTTTCGAGCATGGCCGGGATGAAGGCCTGCCAGAAACCCGCATCGACATGGCGCGCCGTGTCGATGCGATATCCGTCGATGCCGAAGTTTTCGATCCATTGCCGGTAGATCGCAATCATCCCCTCGCGCACGCGGGGGTGTTCGGTGAACAGATCATCCAGACCGACGAAATCGCCGAAGCGCGCGCTCTCGCCGGTAAAGGTGGTATCGCCGCGGTTGTGGTAGAAGGCCGGATCGTTGAGCCACTCGGGCACTTTAACGTGCTCTTCACCGGCGGGAACGAAGGGCGTGTAGGCGAACGTTGGATCGGTCAGCTTGGCGAAATTCGCGGCAGAGGAATCCTGATCGCCGGCAAAGCCCGCATTGATGGCTTCGCCCGATGGGCCGGGCCGCCGCGAATAGGGATAGTCGGCGCGGCTGCGATAAGGAAATCCGCCCGCTGCATCGCGCTCACGGTACTGGATCACGTCCGCCGTGTGGTTGGCGATGATGTCCATATAGACCTTGAGCCCGCGTGAATGGGCGGCATCGACAAGCGCCTTGAAATCGGCGTTGGTGCCAAAGTGCGGATCGACGCGGGTAAAATCGGTGATCCAGTAACCGTGATAACCCGCGCTTTCCTGGCCCGGCGCGCCCTGTACGGGCTTGTTCTTGAACACCGGACCGACCCAGACCGCCGTCGCGCCGAGGCCCTTGATGTAGTCGAGCCGTGAGATCAAGCCCTTGAGATCACCGCCGTGGTAGAAGCTCTTCGAGGCGGGATCGAACCCCGTCTTGAGCCGGTCGCCATTGAGGCCGCCGCGATCGTTGGCAGAATCGCCGTTCTCGAACCGGTCGGGCAAGAGGAAATAGATCAATTCGCCCGCTGCAGGGCGCGCCCGCACAGAATCGAGCGGCACATCGGCACGGGCAGGCGCGCTCGCCGCTGCCAGCGCGGCCAGCGCGGCGAGGCGAGCGAAGGCCTTCATGCCGCCGCGCCCAGCTTGAGCGGCGGTGCGGCACAATGGCGCGCGATGAAGTCGGCGTGGCTGGGATAGCGCTCGACCTCGCGGCGGTAGAGCCCGTTCAGCGTCTCGAGGTAGGACTTGAGATCGGCTTCATCGATCGTCTCGGCCAGCCCGTGGCTGCGTTCGGGAACGATACCCTGCCCCGCCATGACCTGAAACCAGCCCACTTCACCGAACAGCTCGTCGCCGTGGCGGAAGATGTGGCCGTTGGCGCGGAAAAGCTCGATCCGATCGCTCAGCGTGTCGGGTAGCACCATTGCGCGCATGGCCTGCCAGAACGGCTCGGGCCGCTGGTTTACGTGGTAGTGCAGCACGATGAAATCGCGGATGCGCTCCATCTCGAAGGTGAACTGGCGGTTGTACTCGTCGCGCGCGGCCTGGGTCTGGTCCTTGCCGGGCAGGAACTTGAGGATGCGCGAGATGGCCGACTGGATGAGATGAATACTGGTCGATTCCAGCGGCTCGAGGAACCCGCTGGAAAGCCCCACCGCAATCACGTTGCCGCGCCAAGCCTCGGTGCGACGCCCGGTGGTGAAGCGGATGGGGCGCGGATCGGCGAGCGCGGGGGCATCGAGATGCGCGAGCAGGCTTTCCGCCGCCTCTTCGTCCGAGGTGAACGCGCTGCAATAGACGCGGCCATTGCCGGTGCGGTGCTGGAGCGGAATGCGCCACTGCCAGCCTGCGGTGTGCGCCGTGGCCCGGGTATAGGGCGTGAAGTTCTCGACCCGCCCGCTCGGTACCGCGAGGGCACGGTCGCAGGGCAGCCAATGCGTCCAATCGACATAACCGCTACCCATGGAGCCGCCGATCAGGAGACCGCGAAAACCAGTGCAATCGATAAAGAGGTCGCCGGAAATCTCTTCGCCCGAGGCGAGAACGAGCGTCGTGATATCGCCGCTCAGCGGATCGTGACGGACTTCGGATATCTTGCCTTCACGGCGGGTAACGCTGCGGCCTTCGGCAAATTGGCGCAGAAACGCGGCATAAAGCCCCGCGTCGAAGTGAAACGCATGGGGCATTTCGGGGATGTTGCTGCTGGTGAGCGGATTACCGCGGTGCATGCGGCCGGCCTGTGCCGCCACTTCGTTGATGGCATAGTCGCCATGCGGACCCGCAATGCCGAGGCGGCGTCCGCGCGACCAGTAGTGATGGAACGCGCAGAGCCCGACATCGCGGCCGACATCGCCGAACGCGTGCATATAGCGCTCGCCCGGCGCGCCCCACCCGACGAATTCGATCGCCAGCTTGAAGGTCGCCTGCGTGGCGCGGATGAAGGCGTCCTCGTCGATGCCGAGCGCCTGGTTGAACATGCGGATCTGGGGGATCGTCGCTTCACCCACGCCCACGGTGCCAATCTCTTCGGATTCGACAAGCGTGACGGTGAAGCCGCGATCAAGGAAGTGCCCGAGAGCAGCAGCTGTCATCCACCCGGCCGTTCCGCCACCGGCCACAACGATACGCACGGGGCCCGGGGCGCTGCCGCTGGTCTCAGTGCTGCTCATCGCAGGCTCCCTGTGGTCCGAAAAATGGGGCGGTCCGAATGGTGGAACTGGCTACCGCGCGGCCATCGGTTGGAAAGACGGGCGCGGTGCTATCGGCGCGGCTGTCCGGAGACCGGGCAGCCTGCCAGAATTTCTTCGTGGTTTCAGGCATGGGCCGAAGGTACCGGGCGGATGGACTTGCAGCAAGCCATCCGCCCGAACCTCGTTTTACGCTCAGAACTTGTAGCTCAGACCGATGTAGAAATCGCGGCCGTAGCGCTGGTAGTCGATCACCTGACGCACATCGTCGTTCTGATAGGTGATGAACGGACGATCAGTGAGGTTCTTCGCCTGGAACAGGATCGAGAGCCCGTGCAGCGCCGAGTCCGGCTGGAAGTCATAACCGATCTGGGCATCGAGAATGCCTTCCGCCTTCGCCGTACGATAGGTCGGGTTGGCCGAAAGACCAGCGACCTCGGCAAGGAACTTCGAGCGATAACGATAGGAGGCGCGTACCTGGAAGCCATGCTTCTCGAAGTAGAGTTCGGCATTTCCGACCCAGTCCGACAAGCCCGGCAGCGTGATCGGGTTGCCAGGATTGCTGGCAAGAATGATCTTGCTGTCGGTGTAAGAACCGCTGCCGTAGAAGCCGAAGCCATCAAGCGACTTGTTGAAGTTGGCAAACGGCAGCGACAGGGTGAATTCGAAGCCCTTGAGGTTGCCGGTCCCGGCGTTGGCCGGGGCGCCGACCCTACCCTGCGTCGTGCCGAACTTGACCCCGGGGAACTGCGCCGCGAGCGACGAGAAGTCGTAGAGGATGTTCTGCGACGGATCGACGTAGTCCGTGAGGTGCTTGTAGTAGCCCGCCACCGAGACATAGCCGCCCTTGGCGAAATAGTGCTCGACCGAGAAATCGCCATTGGTCGAGAGGTAGGGGCGCAGGCGCGAGTTACCACCCTGAGCGCTGAACGCGCTGTTGCCCGGATCAGTGGACCCGATCTTGGTGAAGTCGACCGGATTGAATTCGAGGTTGACGCGTTCTTGATCGAGGCGCGGACGAACCATGGCCTGCGACCCGGCGAGCTTCACGTAAGTCGACTGCGCAACCTCGATCGCAAGGTTGGCGCTGGGCAGGATGCGCCAGTAATGATCGCCCCCGACCGCCGGGACAATGGTCACCACGCCGTTCGCGAAGTTCGAAATCGAACCATGCGAGATCTGGCGCGTGTATACCGCCTGCACGCCAAAGCTGCCGGTCACCTTCTTGCCGCCAACATCGCCGTCGAGGTTGATCATGCCATAACCCGACCAGACGTTCTCGATCACGTCGTTGTCGCGCACCAGCGAAACCGGACGGTTGTCGTAAACCGCCTGCAGCGAATTGTTGTAGAGGTAGATCGGATCGAGCGCGAGCATGTTGGGCACGCCAAGGTAAGCCAGCGGGACCTTGCCGATGACAGCCTGATCAGGGATCGCCGCAAATTTGGTCGTGCCGCTCGAAACGGTGCAATCCGTGCCTGTGCCCTTCGGACAAAGGAAGTAGGACAGGAAGTTCGAGGTCTTTTTGCGGCGGCTGTAGTTCACGCCGACCTGCCACTTGCTGAGCAGACCGCTGCCGATCTCACCATCAAGGTCGCCGCGCAGCGAAAGGAGATCGTCCTTGAACTGCGGCTTGTTGAGGAACCCCGCCTGCACGACCGCCGTGGTTCCGTTGTAGCCCCAACCGCGCGGGTCGGTGATGCCGAAGATCGACCGGTCGGTGTAGTCGATGGTCGGAACGATATTGTAGGTACCGTTGGGATTGGCCGTGATGTGGAGTGTGTCCGACGGACCGGACGTCTGGTAGCCCGAACCGGTGTAGGTCTCGAGCAGGAAGTCCGTGCGCTTGGCGGAGCTGTACGAAGCGTCCAGCGTCAGGTGCATCTTGTCGGTGAGGCCGATCTGGTTGTTCCAGCCCACCGAGAAGTTGTCAGCCGTTCGGCGGTTGAGGTCGTTGCGCTGCACCGCATGGACGCCGGTGAGGGTTGCGTCGGTGACGAGGCCGTTCTCCACCTTGTAGCCGGGCTGCACGGTCGCGCCCGAACCCCACTGCGGCGCGATCGGAAACTCGATGCCGCGCAAGTGCTGCGTTTCCTTGAAGTGCGAATAGAGCACGTCGAGGGTCGAGTGGAAGTTGTCGCTCGGCTGGTATTCCAGCGTCGCTACCGCGCCATAGCGCTGCAGCTTGTTGGATTGAACGTAGGGCTTGGCGCCGCCGAGGAACAGGTTCTTGCCGGCGCTATCTTCGTTGGGGAAGCCCCAGGCGTTGTAGCGCTCATTCTGCGAAGGAGCATCGGTTGCCGAAACGCCGATGGCGATGCCGAATGTGTCGTTCGCGAACTTGTCGACGTAGGCGGCCGAAGCGCGGTAGCCATAGCGGCTGCCATCGGGGTTGAGCTTCTTGATGCCGTTCAATTGGCCGCGCAGCTGCACCGAGACGATGCGGTCCTTCTGTGCCAACGGGCGCAGCATGCGAAGATCGACGGTGCCCGAGATGCCTGCTGCAACTAGGGACGGGGTCGGAGCCTTGTATACGACGACGTTCTTGAAGAACTCGGCCGGATACTGGTCGTACTCAACGCCGCGGTTGTCTCCGACGGTAACCTGCTCGCGGCCGTTCAGCAGCGTGGTGCCGAAGTCCGGGCCAAGGCCGCGGATTGAGAGGCGCTGATCGCGGCCCTCAAGGCGCTGCGCGGTCACGCCGGGCAGGCGGGCGAGCGAGTCCGCGATCGAGACGTCAGGCAACTTGCCGATGTCCTGCGCCGAAATCGCCTCGACGATGGTTGGCGCGCTGCGCTTGATCGAGGCCGATGCATTGAGCGAGGCGCGGTAGCCGGTGACGACGATGGCGCCATCATCGACAGGGGCTTGTGCGGCCTGCGGCGCGGCAGCCTGCGCAAAAGCAGGAGCGGAAAGAGCGGCAGCGGTCAGCGCGATCGCCGAACTGCCTAGGCGGATTGCGGAAAGGGTGTGCTTAGCCATGGAAATCAGATCTCCCCCATGCGGCCAAATTGTGGCCTCGACGTTGTCGGAACGCGGTGTTTCCCGGTTCAGTACGAGGTGCTGGGTAGGACCGGCCTGTCAAAGAACGAATATGGCATACGTATACCATCGGGATTCCGGGGGTTTAGCGCGAGGGGGTGAGGCTCATTTGTCACGCTCTGCACCCGCAAGGGCGCCAACACGGTGCGAGTCATAGGGGGCAATTGCTTCCATGCATTTCCATGCGTAGACTGTTGCCGAGCTGACCTTGCGGAGGAAAACCGCGGCGGCGCGGGAGGAGGAGGCGATGGGCCGCAGGCCGTCCAACAAGCCGACCAGTTTCGATATCGCCTATCTGGCGGGTGTTTCGCAGCCTACGGTGAGCCGCGCGTTGCGGGGCAGCAAATCGGTCAGCCTCGCCACACGCCAGAAGATCGAGGCGATCGCCCGCCAGCTTGGCTATACGGTCGACAAAAACGCGTCTTCGCTCCGTTCGCAGCGATCGAACACGTTGGCGCTCCTTTTCTTCGAGGATCCGACGCCCGATGAATCCGGCATAAATCCTTTCTTTCTGGCGATGCTGGGATCGATCACGCGGCATTGTGCAGCGCGCGGGCTCGACCTGCTGATTTCGTTCCAGCGGCTCGATGATGACTGGCACAAGCGCTATCAGGACAGCCACCGCGCCGACGGACTCATCCTGCTCGGCTACGGCGACTACACGCTCTACGAGAGCCGTTTGCGCCAACTTGTGCGCAGCGGCGCACATTTTGTGCGCTGGGGCGCGGTCGAACCCGACACGATCGGTGCGACGGTGGGCTCCGACAATTTCGGCGCAGGGCGCCTCGCAGGCGAGCACCTGCTTGCCCGAGGACGGCGCAAGATCGCCTTCCTCGGGCAAGCTGACAGCCACTATCCCGAATTCAAGAATCGTTACGAGGGCCTCGTGCGCGCGGTAGAAACCGCAGGCCTGACGCATGATCCTGCTCTTGTCGTGCCGGCCATTTCCTCGGAGGAACTCGGCTATCAGGCCGCGCGCAAATTGCTGCAAAGCGGCGAGCCCTTTGACGCGGTATTCGCCGCAAGCGACCTGATTGCGATCGGGGCGATGCGGGCGCTGGCCGAGGCGGGCCTCAGCATTCCCGGCGATGTTGCAGTGGTCGGCTTCGACGATATTCCCGCAGCAAGCCTCACCTCGCCGCCGCTCACCACGGTCATGCAGGATATGCGCCATGCCGGAGTGGCACTGGTCGAAACGGTCATGGCGCAAGTCGAAGACAAGCCGCCGCCCTCGCCTTTCCTGCCGACGCGGCTTGTCGTGCGCGGCAGCACGGGCGGATAATGCCGCGCAGCATGGCGATGCAGGGATATGGATGACATTCGTATGCATTGCTGCCCGCGGGGCTACCCTGGCCTAGGGATCAGCCAGAGATAACAAAGCAAATGCCTCCGCGATGCGGGCGCATGGGGGAGCCGAACGGCGTGACAACTCGTCAGAAACCGCAGCAGACTTTCTGGGGGCTGTGGAACGTGAGCTTCGGCTTCTTCGGCATCCAGCTCGCCTTCGGGCTGCAGAACGCCAACGTCAGCCGCATTTTCCAGTCGCTCGGGAGCAGTGTCGACAACCTGGCCTTCCTGTGGATCGCGGGGCCGGTCACCGGCCTCTTCGTGCAGCCGCTGATAGGGCATTATTCGGACAGGACCTGGGGGCGCTTCGGGCGGCGCAGGCCTTACTTTGTGGCAGGCGCGGTGCTTTCGGCGCTGGCTCTGCTGGGCCTGCCGCAGGCGGGCGCATTGCTGCTGGCAGCTGGTTTCCTCTGGCTGCTCGATGCCTCGCTCAATGTGGCGATGGAGCCGTTCCGCGCTTTCGTCGGCGACATGACGCCCGGCGACCAGCGCGCGCAGGGGTTTGCGCTGCAGACCTGGTTTATCGGCGCAGGCGCGGTGATCGGCAGCCTATTGCCGGCGCTGTTCTCGCACCTCGGGATTGCCAATACAGCGCCCGAAGGCGTGGTTCCCGATTCCGTGCGGCTGAGCTTCTATCTCGGCGCAGCGGCTATGGTGCTGGCTGTCGCGTGGACGGCGTTCAGTGTGCGCGAATACAGCCCTGAAGAAATGGCCGCGTTCAACAGCGATCACACGCAGACTGAGCAGGATGGGCAGGCGCTGGTCTATTCCGGCCGCGGGCCGTTGTGGCTGCTGTTTGGTGCCGGCCTGCTGGCGGTGGTCGCCGAACGGGGGCTCGACAAGCAGCTCTATGTGCTGGGAGGCGGGCTTGTCGCGTTCGGTCTGGCGCAAATCATCCTGCGCGCCACCAATGCCAAGGGTGCGCTGGCTGAGATCATGAGCGACCTCGCGCAGATGCCCGTGCAGATGCGGCAACTGGCGGTCGCGCAGTTCTTCACCTGGACGGCGTTGTTCATCCTGTGGATCTACACCACGCCAGTGATTACCAAGTACGTCTTCGGGGCAACAGACACGACCGGCGCGGCCTATAACGCAGGGGCGGACTGGGTAGGCGTGATGTTCGCTTTTTATAACGGCGTTGCCGCGCTTGCAGCCTTCCTGCTGCCTGTACTGGCGAAGCACATCGGCAATGCGCGCACCCATGCGCTCTGCTTGCTGGGCGGCGGGGCGGGCTTCCTGCTGCTGCTTGTGCTGCGCGATCCTTGGGCCCTGCTCTTGCCGATGGTCTTCGTCGGGATCGCCTGGGCCTCGATCCTAGCGATGCCCTACGTGATCCTCACGCGGGTGCTTCCGCCGCACAAGTTCGGCATCTACATCGGCGTCTTCAACGTGTTCATCGTCGTGCCGCAGCTGATGGTCGCGACGATCATGGGCGGAGTGATCCGCAGCTTCTTTCCGACCGAGCCAAAGTGGACGATGCTGGTGGGCGCGGTGGTGATGGCGGCGGCTGCGCTCGCGATGCTGCGCGTGCGCGAGGAAAACGCTGCGACTTGATCAGTACTGGAAGGCAGCCTCGGGCACAGCGTCCATCAAGGCTTCATTGCGCCCCCGCATCTTGTCGCGAAATTCGCCATGCGTGACGATGTAAAGGCGGTTCGCGAGTATACCTTCGCTGACAATCTCGCCGACAGTTTCGGCATCCATCAAGTCGTCGCCAGGCAGGCTTTCGAGCAGCGCCCCCTCGCGCTGCTGGAATTCGCTGCCCTCGCGCAGATGCGCTGGACGGTTGAGCGCGGCCTGATGAATATTGGAACGCACGAACGGGGGGCAGAGTACCGAAATGCCGATCCCCTTCCCCGCCAGTTCCTCGCGCATGTTTTCGGAAAGGTTCAGGACCGCCGCCTTTCCCGCCGCGTAGATCGCAAAATTGGCCGGCATGCGCACGGCGGCGGCGAGCGAAGAGACGTTGACCACGTGCCCGCCGCGCCCATGCGCGATCATGCGCGGCAGAAAGCTTTGCAGGCTATTAACCACGCCGCCGAGATTGACGCCGAAACCGTAGTCCCAATCGGCATATCCTGCCTCAAGCAGCGGCCCTTCGATGCCGACGCCGGCGTTGTTGACGAGAATGTCGATGCCGCCGAGTTCGATATCCATGCGCTCGGCAACCGCGGCGAACCCGGCGCGATCGGTCACGTCGAGCGTCAAGGCTGCAACACTGCTGGCAAACCCTGCCTCGCGGATCTCCACCAACGCGCGGTCGATGTGGTCGGGGCGCAAGTCCGCGATGACTATGAAGGCGCCGCGCTTCGCAAGAGCCTTGACGATCCCGAGCCCGATCCCGCTGGCGCCGCCCGTGACGAAAGCGCGCTTGTCGTGGAAGCTGCGCATGGGCTCTCCCCTCAGCCCTGATAGACCCAGTAGCGCGGACCAAAGCGGGCTTCGAGTTCGGCGAGCTTGGCCTTGTGGATTGCCTGAATCGCGGCGGGGGTGGTCGCTTCATCTGCAGCGACTTCTTCCAGCTTGATGCTGGTCGGGTCCTCATAGAGGTGCTCGCCGGCAAGGCGAGCCTTGTCGTCATAGGGCCAGATGAAGGCCTGCCGGCTCGATACATGGTAGAGTGCATCGGCCTTGGGCGCCGCATAGCCCATCGCCTGCAGATCGCCGCCGCGCGCTAGCTGGTGGAAAGTGATTTCGTCGCAGATGCCCCAGTCGTTCACTGCGAGCCGGTCGTCCGAGTGCCACAGAACGGCCTGGCCGACGCTGTTATAGAAGCCCTTCACGCCTTCTTTGCCCTCGATGACGGCGGGATTGGCACCCCAGGTGACACGGTAGACGGGGTGGTCGACCATCATGTCGCTGGCGGTAATGTCGTCATAAAGGCCCGCGCCTTCGAGGTGGACGTGGCGCCAGAAGTTGAGCAGGATCGCCTTGTGGAACGGAGTCGTGGTCGCGTTGTAGAGCGCCTCGGTCGGGTTCATGCATTCGAATACCGCGCGCTCGATGGCGTTGCTCGGCAGGGTGGTTGCAATGTTCATCGTGTGCTCCGGTGGCAGATGGATCAGGTCCCCGGCGCGATCAGCACTTTGCACTGTTCGGTGCGGCGGCGGAGCGCCTCGAACACGGTGGGGGTGCTGTCGAGCGGGATGGTTTCGGTGATGAGGAGGCGCGGTTCAGCGGCGCCCCGGTCCAGCGCATCGAGCGCGGCGTGGTATTCGTGGCTCGTGAAGAAGGCGGAAGTGATGAGCCGCACTTCCTTGGAAAGCATGGCGAAGCTGTTGAAGGTATCGGGCACCGTGCACAGCCCCAGCAGCACGATCGTGCCGCGCGCACGAACCTGCTCGATGCCCTGCGCGATCAGGCCGGGGAGGCCAACGCATTCGAAGACCACATCGGCCTTGCCGCCAAGCGATCGCTCCGCTGCGCCGATGGGATCTGTGCGGTCGGCAATGAAATCGTGCGCGCCCATGGCGAGCGCACGGTCTTGCTGCCACGTGGCGACATCCTGCACGACGACCCGCCCTGCCCCCATGCGCCGCGCCCAGAAGGCGGTGGCGAGGCCGATGGGGCCTGCGCCGAGGATCAGTACCTTGTCGCCGATGCGCGTGCCTGACATCGCGACGCCATGGAGCGCGACGGCGAGCGGTTCGATAATCGCGCCGTCGGCCAGGCTGGCAGATTTCGGCAGCTTCACGCACTGGTTTGGCAAGGTCAGCGCGTATTCGGCGTAGCCGCCGCCCTGCAGGCCAAAGCTATCACACCACGAGACATTGCCGGCTAGGCAGGCCGGGCATTTGCCGCAGCTCTTAAGTGGGCTGACCGCGACGAGATCACCCTTCGCAAGGCCCTCAACGCCTTTGCCAAGTTCGATCACTTCGCCGGCGAATTCATGGCCGAGGATCGAGCCTGCACCCTGCCCGTAAGCCGGGTCTTCGGTCATATGCAGGTCCGAGCCGCAGATGCCGCAACGGCCGACCTTGACCAAGACATCGCCTTCGCCCGGCACCGGATCGGCGACGGTTTCGACGGCGAGGGGCTGGTGGAGGCCCTGCATGACGGCGGCGCGCATGGGTTTCGCTCCTCAGTGCGCCGTTTGGCCGCCATCGATGGCGATGGTCGCGCCATTGATGAAGCTGGCAGCATCAGAGCACAGGTGCAGCACGGTGCCCGCGATTTCCTCCGGCTGCGCCGCGCGGCCGCTGATGTTGCCGGCGAAGAAGGCGGCGCGGAAGTTCGGATCGTCCGCCCAGTGCTGGGTCATCGGGGTGACGACAAAGCCGGGAGCAATCGCATTCACACGGATGTTCTTCTGCGCATACTCCACCGCCGCCGCTTTGGTGAGGCCGGATACGGCGTGCTTCATGGCGCAGTAGACGCTCATGTTCGGATCCGCGATCAACGCGCCGACGGATGCGGTGTTGACGATGGCGCCGCCGCCGACCTTGAGGAAGTGGCGGATTTCCGACTGCATCGCGAAGAACACGCCCTTGAAATCAACGTCGATCGCGAGGTTCATTTCCTCCGGCGTCACTTCGTGGATCGGGCGCTGCGGGGGGAGGACGCCGGCGTTGTTGAAGGCCGCGTCCATGCGGCCGTAGCGCGTGATGCAGGCCGCAACGAGTGCGTCCATCGCCGCCGGGTCGGTCACGTTGGCGTGTTGAAACGACGCCTCGCCGCCTGCCTGCTTGATGATCGCCACGGTTTCCTCGGCGCGCTCATCGATATCGCCGATGATAACCTTGGCGCCCGCACCCGCAAAGGCGACGCAGGCCGCGCGGCCAATGCCGGTCGCGCCGCCGGTGACGAGGACAGCCTTGTCGGCGAAAGTCATTCGGTCCATGCAGCCTGCTCCCCCTTGGCGACGCGCGAGGAATTGCCGAGCAGGAAATCGCCCAGCACGTCTACGGCGTCCGGAAATGCCTTCTTCACCCGCGCGCTGAGATCAGCGCTGTCCTTCGAAGCGGCAACGAGCCCCGGCCACGCAGCAATGTATCGGCGCGTAAACTCGAGGCCCGAGGCATCGTTGGGCGTGCCGGGTTTGTCGTGGCCGGCAACGACGATTTCGGGCTTGAGCGCGATGAAGCTGTCGTTCGCTTTGCCCCAGGCGGCGATGGCGGCGGCATCGTGCTCGCCCATCCACAGGAACATCTGGTTATAGACGAGATCGCCGGGGAAGAGCGCTTTGATCGAAGGCGCCCAAAGCGCAGTGGCGTGGACATGATCGCCCTGGACTGGCCCGAGCACTTTGAGCTCCTTGCCTTCGAGCATGATCGTGTCGCCCTCCAGCGGCGCAGGTGCTGTCGGATGGCGCGGCGAATTGACGCCGAGGACCGGGTACCAGCGCTTCACCTTGAAAGGGAGCGAGCGCCAGATATCGGCACTGACCACCGGGTGCGCGACGATCTTCGCATCAGGAAAGGCATCCTGCAGCACTTCCATCGCGAAGAAGTGATCGGGGTGATCGTGGGTGATAAAGATCGTGGTGAGGTGCTTGCCGCTATCGAGCACCATCGCGACGACGCGATAGGCATCGGCGCGGGTGAAGGGAGCGTCGACGAGGACCGCGTCTTTCTCGCCCTTGATCAGCGCGATATTGGCGTAGAGCGAACCGGCACTGGTGCGCAGGGTTTCGACGGTGAGAGGCTTTTCCTGCGCGTGCGCGGTGGAGGACAGCAGCACGGCGGCGAGCGCAAGGAGGATTTTTCGCAGCATCACAGAATCCCCGATTTGCCAGGCGCGAGGATGTGGTTGGGATCGAGCGCGTCCTTGAGCTTGGCGTTGAACGCCCGGTTCACGGTCCCGAATTGCTGCGCAACAAGGTCCATTGCGTGAACGCCGGTGCGGTAACTCGCCCAGCCCCGCTCGCCGAAGCCGGTGACGAGTTCGCGGTAGCAATCATCCGCGCGCTTTTCTTCGACCGCGTCCGACTTGTCGTAGAGAAGCGCGATGATGTGGTGCAGTTCGCGGCTTCCGATGGCGAAAGCGGCGGTGTAGTCAAAGCCATATTTGCCGAGGATCTGTTTGGCGAGTGCGACTTGTCCCTGCGTCTCGCTGCCCTTTGCGGGCGCAACGGGCGCGAACCAGGCGAGGCCACCGCCATTGCCGCGCCAGCGCGCGAGGCCGATCTCGTCCAGATTGAGGCCGCCTTGCATCAGCGTGGCGTGGTGGTGGAACCACGGGTTGTCGCCAACTTCCTCCTGCGTCAGCACTTCGCCATCAATGGCGGCAAAGGCGGCGCGGATGATCTTCTCGCTCTCCGCGATCATCCCTTCCGTGCCATAGAGCGCGATATAGGTGTTCCACATGCCGAGATTGTTCGCCTGCGCAGCTCTGGCCACGGCTTCGTCGGTGATCGGCCCAGCACCGTCCCACACCTCGCCGCGACGCTTGAACATGGCAAGCTGGTAGGCAGCGCCCATCATCAGTACGACGTTGGGCACGATATTGGCGATCCGCAGCGGACGCATCGCCTCGACGATGCGGGCCACGTCCTCCATCTTCTTGTGGCGGATGACGAAGGGCTTGTAGACCGGCGGCGCAGGCATGAGCCACATGCCCATCTTGGTCACGATCCCGAAGTTCGACTGGGTGAACAAGCCGTCGAGATAGGGCCCATAGCCCCATTTGAAGGCCTGCCACGCGGACAGGTTCTTGGTCGATCCCATGCCGGTGCGCAGGATCTCGCCATCCGCGAGGACAACTTCCATGCCGCACTGGACCATGAAGTGTTCGCCATAGGGCGTATAACCGACGCCGCGATCGAGCGTGTTGCCGACCGGGCTGGCAATCGGGCCCACGGTGGGCACGTCGATCCACAGCGGCAGGTTGTTCTCGACCAGATAGTCCTTGAGCTGGCGATAGGTGACGCCCGGCTCGACCAGCGCGGTGCACAGCTCGGGATCGACCGAGATAATCCGGTTCATGCGCTTCAAATCGAGGATCATCTGCCCGGGGGTAGCGGTAGTCGTCTGGCCATAGCCCATGTTCTTTCCGGTCGAGACCGGCCAGATCGGCTGGCGGAACTGGTTGGCGATCTTAACGATCGCTTGCACCTGCTCGACAGTCTCGGGGCAGACCGCGCCGACGGGGACGTGCTTGCCATAAGGGTCGGGCGTGTAGGACTTCTTCCACGGCGCGACGGCATCGGGATCGGCGAAGATCCATTCATCGCCGACAACCGTGCGCATGGCGGCGACGGCGCCCTTGAAATCGGCCTTCTTTACGCCGGGGGCCAGCACCGCCTTGGCCTTGGCGCCAGTGCCAAGGCCTACGGCGGCGGCACCGGCCACGCCGGCGCCGAGGAGGCTGCGGCGGTCGATCTGGGCGGTCATTGGCCGTGCTCCTTGGGGTCTGCTGCGCTGGTCTGGATCCACGCGGCAAGCGCCTTGAGTTCAGCAGGCGTGATTTCGGTGGGGCGGAAGGCGGGCATCGCGTTCTGGCCATGACGGACCTGGTATTCGACCGCCTCGGCGGGAAGCCCCCGCCCGCGGATCACCGGACCGACGTTCCTGCCGTGGCAATAGCCGCACACCGCTGAATAGACCTGCTCGGGGCTGCGCTGCGCCTGAACTTCGCCAAGCCTCTGCGCGGCTTGCGCGGTACCCGCAAGCATAAGCCCCGCGAAGAGAAGCGCCGCGCGCTTCACTGGAATTTCCCCAGCATCATGCCTCCGTCGATCACGACATGGCTTCCGGTCATGTAATCAGAAGCATCGGACGCCAGCAGCAGCGCAAGCGGCTTGAGTTGCTCGGTTTCGGCCACGGCGCCCAAGGGGACAATCGCATCCCAGGCCTTGCGCGCCACGGGGTCTTTCTTGAGCCAGCCCCCTCCGATATTGGTGACAAACGGGCCCGGCGCGATGGCGTTGATACGGATACGGAAATCTGCCAGCTCGAGGCCGAGCGCGCGGACCATGTGCAGGACCCCCGCCTTGGCCGGCATATAAGGCAGGCCGACGATGGGTTCGGTAACAAGGCCCGCGTTCGAGGCGGTACAGATGATCGAACCGCCGCTGCGACCATTGGCACGGCCAGGCTGCTTCATGATCCTGACTGCGTTGCTGACTGTGTAGAACACCCCGGTAAGGTTCACCGCAATCGACTTGTCCCAGCGGGTGTGGTCGTAAGTATCGACCTGCCCTTCCGGGTTGCGATGCCCGGCGGGGTTCCAGAAACCGGCGCCGGCATCGATTCCGGCATTGGCAAACGCGATGTCGAGCCCGCCATACGCCTTGGCGTGGGCGTCGAAAGCCGCGGTGACGGCATCGAAATCGGAGACATCAAGCTGATCGGCGCGGGCCTCGTAGCCAGCCTCGCGCAAGCGAGCAGCTTCGCGTTCTGCGCCTTCGCCGTCGATATCGGTGAGCGAGACCGCAGCCCCCGCCTCAGCCATGGCTTCGGCATAGGCGAGGCCGATGCCCGAGGCCGCGCCGGTGACGAGCGCACTTCGGCCCTTGATGTCAAAGCGGTCCAGAATTGCCATTTGTGTTTATCCTCTCCTTCCGCCGCAGCCCTATTCGGCCGCTTGCGGTTGCCGTTCTCGTTCGATCAGGCGCTGCAGCATGCGGCGCGCGCGCACGCCGCCGCCGTCGCCATTCAGGATGACCGGGCGCAGGTCCCAGAAATCGGCGCCGCGCATGAGGCGGTGGCTATCGCGGATGAGCGGCATGTCTTCCTGCTCGAACGCAAACTCGAGCGCGGCACGCATGCCGGCGGTGAACTCGGCGTCGCCCAGCGCGAAATCGCGCGCGGTTGCCCAGAAGTAATGCGTAGTGTCGGGCGTCTCGGGCGTGAAGGCGTGGATCGAGGGGAGCAGCGTACACTCGTCTCGCGGCGTGCCTGGCGGTCCGGCGCGGAAATCGAAATAAAGTACGGCGGGGGCATGCCAGACGACCCAGCCATAGAAATCCTGCTTCTCGCCGATCCGCACGAGCATCCCCCCGATGCCTTCGGAGAGATAATCGTCGAGGCGGATGTATTCCGAATGGACCGTCTCGCCATCCTGCCAGAACTTGCGGTCTCCCTCGGTAAAGGCAGCGGCTACGAGCGCCGGATGGACGAAGTTGGCGTGGCTGAGATCGAGGATATTGTCGCTGTAGAGCTCGTAGTGTCCCTCTGCGACGGTCGCGCCGCGCACCGCTTCCCAGCGGGGATCGGAGAGCCAGCTGAAGTCCGGGATCAGCGCAGGGTCCGCCTGCTCGGCATCGCCCATCCATATCCAAAGCAGCGCGTGACGTTCGACGAGCGGATAGACCTGCAACCGGTTTTCCGGCAGCTGGCCGCCGGGGTGCGGATTGTGGACACAGGCGCCCGAGCCGTCGAAACGGAGCCCATGGTAGGGGCACGCCAGCGCGCCCTCCACCACTTTGCCCTGCCCCAGCGGCGCCCAGCGGTGCGGGCAGCGACCGCTGACGGCGTTGGCTTTGCCTTCCGCGTCGCGGAACAGCGCGACGGGTTCTTCAAGGAAGACGCGTTGCTGCGGGGTCTCGCCGAGGTCCGCGGCCCAGCCTGCGACATACCAGCAATTGCGCAGATAAGTGCCCACCGGCACTGGACCTAGCTTGGGTACACCGTCAGCGCGCATGCCAGCTGCTCCTTCAAAGATAGAGCTGCTTGTTGATCGGGATGTTGTGTTCCCGGCAGTAGGTCTCGTAGTGATTGATGAACCACCACACATCGAGCGTTTCGACGTGATTGCCGTGCTCATCGAAGAACTCGTTGGCGCCCTGCATGTGGAACAGCGCCTTCATGCCGTTCGGATCATCGGTCACAAGTGTGTGCGCGGTGCCCGGGGTCTCGGTAATGAACTCGCCCGCCTTGCACACCCAGGGATATTCCAGATAGCGAAACGAACCTTCGAGCCCGATCGCCCAGACGCGGCCGCGGTGCTTGTGCGTGCCAATCACCCCCGGACCCTTGATCCAGAGGATGTTGACGTAAACGTTGTCACGCACGTCAAACGCAAGGTGGCGGATCGCCGCGTTGTCGCCGAAAGGCACCCACGGGCTCTCTGCCTCGGTCGCTCCGACATAAGTGCCCTCGACGCCCTTGGCCTTGATCAAATCGCCATAAAGCTCAGGCACATCGACGATCTTGTATGCGCCCGACGGGGGGGCGGTCATGGTGGCCATGGTTGTCGCGCCTTTTAGAGGTAAAGCTTGGGGTTGATAGGAATGCCGTTTTCCCGGCAATAGGTCTCATAGTGGTTGATGAACCACCAGACGTCCGAGGTGTCGACGAAGGTGCCGTTCTCGTCGAAGAAGTCGATTGGGCCCTGCATCCACCCGAACAGCTTCACGCCCTCGGGGTGTTCCGTGACAAGGGTGTGGCTCTCACCGGGAACTTCGAGGATCAACCCGCCGGGCGAGGCAACCCAATCATATTCAAGATAGCGTACGCTTCCCTCAAGGCAGACCATCACGATCGTGCCGCGGTGGAGGTGCGTGCCGATCGTGCCGGGGCTCTTCACCCAGAGGATGTTCGAGAAGATGCCCTGGCGCACGTCGAAAGCGAGATGCTTGATCGCAGCGTTGTCGCCGAAGGGCACCCAGGGGCTGTCGACGTCGGTCTGCGCGTCGATGTAGCGGCCGCCGGGGCTCAGCCGGGCGACGAGTTCGCGGTGGGCGAAGCCGACATCGACGATCTCCTTCTTCGACGAAGGCGGTGCAGTCATGGCATTCATGAGAAGCGCTCCTTTTGGCGGATCCCGATTAACGGATCAGAGTATCGACGTAGTCGGCCCCGATGCCGACGCGGTCGTAATGCTCGCGCGCGTTCTTGATGTAGTCAAACACATCGAAGTGCCCGGTGGTGTTGCCATCGTCATCCAGCCACATGAGCGGGCCGGACACGACGAAGAACACCTTCATCGGGTCTTCATGTTCGTAGCAGACGAGAGTGTGGCTCTCGCCCGGGGTTTCGTAGACGAAGTCGCCGGCAGTCGCGGTCCACTCGTGCTCGAGATAGGCCCACTTGCCGCTGATCGTGTAGGCCCAGATCGGATGCGGGTGATAGTGGCGATTCACCAGGCCCGCCGACTTAGACATGAGCACATCGGCCCACATGTTCTTCGAGGGGCTGATCCAGACGGGCTTGGAGCTCACCGTTTCGCTGATCGGTACCCAATAGCGTTCATCGCCCTCGGCGATCTTCGAGAGATAGATTTCAGGAAGTCCGCCTTCCCGGAACACTTTCTCGACCGGCTTGATGCCTTTCCAGAATTCGGAATGGGCGGTTTCAGGCACGTTGCATCTCCAGGAAAAATGGGCGGGCGCGAGAGTCGCGCCCGCCCGCAAGGTGGATCAGAACTTCACGCCGACGCGGGCATACCATTCGGCCGGACGGCTGTATGTGCCGTAGATCTGGCCGCCAGCGAGCTGCGCCTGACCGGTGGTCAGGTAACGCTCGTTGGTCAGGTTGGTGCCGCCAACCGCGAGATCCCAGTGATTGTTGGGTTCGCGATAGGTGATGCTGCCGTTGACGACAGTCGTCGAAGGACGGTCGAGCAGGAAGGTGCCTTCCGTGTCATTGCGCATCGAGCTCGTACGGGTGATGTCACCCAGGAAGATCAGCTTGCCGTGGCTGCCGAGGCTTGCCTCGTAGCGCGGGCTGAAGTTGATCTTCCACTTCGGCGTCTTGGGCAGCGCCGAGCCCACCTGCACGCCTGCCTGCAGACCGGACGGCGCAACCTGCGCCGGAGCCAGAACCGCAGTGTACTTGGCATCGGTGAAGCCGAGTGAACCGGTCAGCGTCAGCCCGCTGACAGGAGCCGCCGTCACTTCCACTTCGAAGCCCTTGATGCGCGCATCGCCGGCGTTCTGAATGGTGGGCGAAATGCCCTGCTGGAAGTTGAGCTGGATACCCTTGTACTCGGTCAGGAACACCGCCGCATTGATCTGAAGGTGACGGTCGAGCAGCTCGGACTTGACGCCGCCTTCATAGGTCGTTGCCTTTTCCGGCCCGAAGCCCGGTGCATAAGGCAGCGGGTTCGACAGACGCGTGGTCCAGCCGCCGGTCTTGTAGCCCTTCGACCAGCTTGCATAGACCATGACGTCCTGCGACGGGTGATACTGCAGGCCGACCTTGGGCGAGAAGTTGTTGAACACCTTCTGCTGCGTTCCTGCGATGTAGTACCGCAGCGGCTGACCCGGATTGGGGAACTTGTTGTCGATACGGCACTGGTCGCTGATCGGATCGAGCGAGGCGCAATTGGGATCGCCGAAGGCCTGTGCAAGCTTGTAGTTCAGGCCGTTGGCATCCGACTGGAAACCCTCGAAGGTCTTGTTTTCGTGGGTGTAACGGCCACCGAAGGTGATGCCGAACTGGTCGTTGAACTTGTAGTCGACCTGACCGTAGAACGCATAGTTCTTCGTGGCGAGGTTGTTCGGACCATCAACCTGCAGCAGGCCTTCGGCGAAGGTCACGTAGTCATGCAAGTTGCCGGACTCACGGAAGTAGTAGGCGCCGAGCACATAGTTCAGCTTCTTCTCCATGGCATGGCCAGTGAGCTGAAGCTCCTGGCTGAACTGCTTCTGGTTCATGGTGAAGCTGGTGTGGAGGAAATTCAGCGGCGAGTTGTCGAGGTCCATACCGACGGCCCAGTGCAACTCGCGGTAGGCCGTGATCGACTTGATCGAGACGTTGTCCGAGATGTCGTAGTCCATCGTCAGTGCACCGCCGCCCTGCTTCAACTTTGAGAAGTTGTTGCCGTTGGCATACGAGGTGTCGATGTTGTTGGTGACGAAACGGTTGTCATAAGGCAGGCGATTGTTGTCCGGGTTGGCATCAGCGTTGACGCCGAAGATCGACGGAAGATCGACCACCGAGTTCAGACCACCGCGACGGCCAAGGAGCGCCACGGCCGGCGGACCGCCGATGAAGCTGTCGCATGCGCCCGTCACGCCGCCGACAGTGACCTGCGGGTTGCCTGCAATCGCGCAGTTGTACGTGCCGGCAAATACCGCCGGGAAGGTCGTGATGAGCTTGTTGGCGATCTGCGACGTGTCGGTGTTGCTGTAGTCACCGGTCAGTGTTGCACGGAAGGCACCGCCGTTGTTGTAACGAAGCTTGCCGCGCAGGTTGTAGGTGTTGTCACCGCCTTCGGTGCCGAGGCCGATGTTGCCATAGCCGGCGGCCTTCATCGAGGTGATCGGATCCGACGCGTAGCCCGAAGCGCCGGGATAGGCGAGGCGGTGCAGGTAACCGCCGCGGCGGATCGTCGAGAAGCTAACCGACGACGAGAGGCTATCCGTCAGCGGCACATCGACCGTGCCCTTGGCGGTGAACAGGCCGTAGCTGCCGGTCATCGCGCTGCCGACGAAACGGAATTCCTTGCCCGGATCGTGCGTGACGATCGAGATCGCGCCGCCGATGGTGTTGCGGCCGAACAGCGTGCCCTGCGGACCCTTGAGCACTTCGACCCGCTCGACGTCGGGCAGGTCCTGGTTCGCACCGACCGAGCGGGCGAGATAGACGCCGTCAAGGTAGATGCCCACGCCCGGATCAATGTTGAACGCGAAGTCGTTCGCACCGATGCCGCGGATATAGGCCGAAAGAACCTGGCTCGAACCCGAGAACGGGGTGCCGGCATCGAGCGTCACGTTGGGCGAGATGTTGGACAGCGCGGCGACGCTCGAAACGGCGCGTTCCTGCAGCGCTGTGGCGGTGAAGGCCGAAATGGCAATCGGCACGTCCTGAACGTTTTCAGCGCGCTTCTGCGCAGTGACGACGATTTCCTCGATGCCGCCCGAAGGAGCGGCTTCTGCCTGGGCCTGAGGTGCGGACTGCGCAAAGGCCGGGGTGGCCAGCGCGGCAGCAAGCGCGGCAAGCGATACCGTTGTTTGTCTCATGGTGCTCTCCCTAAAAAAATGTCACTGCCCGCTTCGCCCCTCGGCGGTTGGACATGCGCATTCGAATTCATAGACCGATCCGGACCCTGCCGCTTGCACTGGAGCGCAAGCCGATCAGGACTGAAGCGCAATCCCCGCTATTTTCGCCGCCATTCACGTGGTGAAACGTCGAAGCGCTGGCGAAACGCGCGGGCGAAATAGGCGCTGTCGTTGAAGCCAAGTTCGAACGCGATCTCGGTGATGCTCGCCTCGGGCGCTGCACTGAGCCGCTCGGCCGCGCGGGCAAGCCGGCGCTCGAGGATATAGGCACTGGGGGTCGTACCCATGTTCGCGAACAGGTTCTGGATCGTGCGGACCGAGGCGTTGCACGTCGCGGCAATCCCGAGCGTGCGCAGGCCGGGATCGGCGAGCTGTGCCTCGATCACGCCGAGGACGTGGCGGCGCAGCGTGCTATCGGGGGCGGCCTGATCCGGCTTTGATGCACCGCGCATGGCCAGCGCAATCAGATCGTAAAAGACCTGGCTCACCCCGTCCTGCCATTCGGAATCCGCAAAACCCTGCTGGCTCTGGCGCCAGAGCGAGAGCAGGAAATCGTGGAACACGCGCGCGCCGGGCGTCGCCCCGCTCATGCGTTGGCGCAGGGCATCGTCGATGCCGGGGAAGCGTTCGGCAAGCGGTGCGCGCGGAAATTCGACGACGAGCAGCTCGTGGGCCGCCAGATCGATCGCATAGGCTTCGTGCGGCGAGCCGATCACGAAGTCGCCGGCGCCTAGAGCGGTTTCGGTCCCGCTCTGCCGGTGGAGGCTGGAGCCGCGGCACTGGAGGTGGAGGATCAGCCGCTCGTCATCGGTGTAGCGCGGATCGCGGCCGACGAAGGAGGCGGTGGAGCGCGGGCGGATCATCGCCAGATCGCCGACCTGCCAGGTCCACATCTCGCCGGTGAAGTCCTCGGTCGCGCTCTTCACGTAAGTGCCGCTGTAGACGCGGTCGACCAGCTCGTTCCAGAACGCGAGGCGTTCGGGCGGGGCAATTCCGTCGGTGGCGAATTTCTGCACTGCTGTCATGGAACGCGTATCCTTCGCAGCAAGGTCAGGCGGGAACGGGGACAGGTGCGCGGCGGGCAACGACGCGCGGGGCGGATTCGACGAGGCCCATCGCGCAGATGCCGGCGAGGACGGTGAGCACGAGCATGAGCCAGAGCGCGGCGGAGAGGCCGTAGCTGTCAGCTAGCGCGCCGGCGAAGAACGGGCTGAGCACGCCGCCAAGCACCTCGCCGGTCCCCATCACCACGCCGGTGAGCGTCGCGGTGAGGCGCGGATCGACCGATTCCGATGGGATCGTCGCCATGAACATCGGGAACAGGCCATTGAGCCCCCACCCGAAGAAGAAGATCACCGCCAGAACCCAAGGGGAGCCGGTGTAATAGAGCCCACCAAGCGGCAGGATCACGCCGAGGAAGGCAAACCCGATCATCACCGGGCGGCGGCCGATCGCATCCGAAATGGCGGGCACCAAGAAGCTGCCGAGACCGGCCGAAAGGCCAAGCGTTGCCATGAGCCAGCCCATCGTCTCCGGCGCAAAGCCGCGCACCTTGGTAAGGTAGAGTGGCATGAAGGCCCAGCACACCACGAGGTAGGAAACGAGCAGCACCGAGATCACTGCGCAAAGCACGACATTGCGGTGGCGGAAAGCCTCGCCCAGCGGTACCTTGGGCTGCGCCGCATCATGGGTTTCCGCAGGTGGTTCGCGCAAAGTGAACCAGATCAGCACCGCAGTGATGAGGCCGGGCGCGGCGGCAAGGTAGAACCCCTCCCGCCAGCCATAGGCGGCTGCAACCGGCACCAGCAGCAGCGGCGCAAGGCCCGAGCCGAGCAGATTGGATCCCAGGTTCTGCGCGACACCCATCGCCATACCGCGCCGTTCGGGCGCGACTTCGCTGACGATCATCGAGTGGCTGACCGGCATGACACCGCCTTCGGCCGCACCCATCAGCAGCCGCGCGCCGAGCAGCATGAAGAACGAAGAGGCAAGGCCCGAGGCAAACGAGCACACGCAGAAGGCCAGCGTCGCGACCACGACCACGGGCTTCTTCGATCCCAGCTTGTCGGAAATGCGACCGACTGCGAGGCCCGACAGCGCCCAAGTGAGCGACAAGGCCGAGCTGAACATGCCCACTTGCGTGTTGCTGAGATGCAGATCCGGCTGCACGAACGGCATGAGGAAATTGAGCGCATTGCGATCAAAGAAGAGGATGCCGAAGTTGAGGCTGAGCAGGCCGACAACCCAGCTCTGATAGCCGCCGCTACGGCGCTGCGAGGCGTCCACGCTGGACGAGAGGTGCGTGCCGCTCACAGGAACGGCCTCACGGGATCGGTCTGGCGGTCCCAGTCGAGCGATGCCTGCCACTGCGCGGTGAAGAGCGTGTTCATGCCCTCGTTTGCCGGGATCAGTTCGAGGAAACCGGGCGCAGCAGGATCGGCGCTATCGAGATAGGCAACAGAGCCGCCAGTGGGCACCGGCGCACGGAAGGCCAGGGTGTGACCCCGCTCGAAATAGCCGGGGAGTGCGGCGTCGACATCGGTGAAGGCGATGCCAAAGTGGTGAAAGCCGTAGCCACGCTTCTCGATGGTTTCGCGGTAGACAGACGGATGATCATCGAGTGGCTGGATCAGTTCGATCTGCATGTGGCCCACAAAACCCATAGCGATGGCGACATCCGCTTTGGACTCCTGCCCGCGATAGACCTGACCTTCAGCCAGAAAGTGATCGAGCAGAAAGAAGGGCCCGGCCCCGCAATCGCGCTGGAAGTGGGCGATCGCGGCATGGATGTCCGCCACAACGAACGCGGTCTGCACCACGCCGCCGATGCGCTGTCCAAAGCCCAGTTCCAGACCCATCCCTCCAGTTACCCTTCCCTTGTGCCCGCCAGTTGTCCGGCCGGGCTGTTATGGTTTCGGCCTTGCGGCCGGCTTTCAGAGCGTGATCACGACTTTGCCGAACAGAGCGCTCGAAGACTGGTAGCGATAGGCCTCCAGCGCGTCGGCAAAGGCGAACGTGCGGTCGATCACAGGCCGGAAGCCGTGCGTGTCGATGAACGCGTTGAGGCGGCACGCCATGCCGCGCGAGCCGACGAAAATACCGCGGATGCTGCCGCCCTTGAACATCAGGCCGTGCGGATTGGTATCACCCTCGCGCGTCAACACGCCGATCAGCGCGATTTCGCCGCCAAAGCCGACCGCGGCGATGCTCTGCTTGAGCGTGCCGGCGCCGCCAACCTCGACGACATGGTCGACACCGCCACCCGCCAGATCAGCCGCCACCGCGCCCCAGCCCGGCACCTCGCGGTAGTTGATTGTCTTGTCGGCGCCGAGCGCAGCCACGCGGGCCAGCTTCTCATCCGAGGAGCTGGTCGCGATGACTTGCGCGCCCGCGGCCTTGGCAATCTGGAGCGCCAGCAGCGACACGCCGCCAGTGCCAAGGACAAGGACGCTTTCGCCTGCACGGACCGGGTGCGGCCCTTCCATCAGCGCGTTCCAAGCGGTGACGCCGGCGCAAGGCAGACAGGCTGCTTCCTCGAACGACAAGCTTTCCGCCAGCGGCACGACGCCGTGTTCGGGCAGCACGACGAGGTCCTGCAGCATGCCGGTGGCGGGCGGCGCACCGAGCGCAGGACCGGCGCCGGGATTGGGCGGTCCGTCGATCCAGTTCTGGAAGAAGGTTCCGGCCACGCGGTCACCCGGTTTAACCGAAGTGACCCCCACGCCCACCGCGACGACTTCGCCCGCGCCATCGGACAGCGGCACGGTATCGACCGCGACAGTGCCGCCCATGTAAAGGCCCAGCGGGATGATCTGGTCACGGAAGTTGAGCGAGCAGGCGCGCACTTGCACCAGCACTTCGCCCGGGCCCGCATGCGGCGCAGGCACATCGTGCATGGCCATGTCGTCCAGCGACGACGCGCCTGCCCGGATCACCCATTGCCGCATGCCTTGTATCTCCCTCTATCCTCTGGACTGATAGTCGCACAGGCGGCGGCTGATTTAATCAGTAACACAAACAGATTTCACAAGGTGGAACTGTGCAAGCAGGCTCCTCGCCCGTGTCGGATCAGCAGGCAATTCCGGAGGGAAGCGCACTGGCGGACTGCGCCGCTACCGCGCGGCCGATCGCCTGCGCCGTCTGGTGCAGTGCATCGAGATGACGGTGCATCACTCCCTCGTCGGTTCCGCGCTTGGCCGGCCAGGTCAAGTTGATCGTGGCAATCGGTGCGCCGTTCGTCAGAATCGCGACCGCCATCGAACGCCGTCCGTCGCGCAGCACGAGTTGTTTCGAACGATCCGGCCACGGATGCAGCGGTTCGCGCAAGGCATAACCGCGCTCGCTGGTTTCCTTGAGGATCGCGCGCAAGTCGTCCTCGCTCCCGAAAGCCGCATCCTTGGGCCGCAGACGGGCAATGATCGCCTCGCGCTCATTCTCGTCGCAAGCTGCGAGATAGGCGCGGCCTGTCGCTGTGTGGATATAGGAGAGCTTGACGCCCACCGGTCCGAGGATCGCGGAATCGAGCCGGAAAAGCGGGCTGTTGGTCTCAAGGATTTCCATGTGATCGAGGCGCGGAGCCCCCAGCACGGAAGGCCACGCGACCTTGGTTGAAAGCGCCTTCATGTAGGGCGAGGCAATCTCGGCGATCTGCTCGACCGCGCTGCCGGTACCGCGCGCTGTTGCGCCCAGATGCGGCAGATACGCGCCATCGGCGAGCCGCTGCCAGACGAGGCCCTTGCGCCCGAGAGTGAGCAGCATGCGCAGCAAAGTAGCCTTGGGAAGCTTGAGGGCCTGATGGAGTTCGTGGAGGCTCACCGCCCGCCGCGACTGCACTTCGAGCAGCACGTCGAGCCCGCGTTCGAGCGCGCGTACCGTCTTTACTTTGCGTTCCAGCATTGTCTCTTCCCGGTGCTTCCTGCGCCTTACGGTACCAGGTGTCCCGTCAGCGTGTTTCACCTTATGGAACGCGCCCATTGCATACCGTGGTGCAAAGTCAACCGCGATGACGCACTCTTAGGAAAGGGAGATGAGAGATAGCCATGGCCGAAACCACACTTACGCCCACGCGCCCAAGCGTCATGCTGATCGTGACGCAGGACACCAAGGAAGAGGAAGCGCGCTTCGTTCGCGCCGTGCTGCAAGCGGCAGGAGTGCGTGTCGTTCACCTCGATCCCAGCGTGCGCCGCACCGTCGGCGGCGCGGAAATTTCGCCCGAGGACGTGGCGGCAGCGGCCGGAATGAAGATCGAGGATGTCCGCGCGCTCGGCCACGAAGGCAAGTGCCAGGACGCCATGATCCGCGGCTCCATCGCAGCGGCGCATGCCTGGAATGCCAAGGACCCGATCTCGGGCATTCTGGCAGTTGGTGGCTCGATGGGCTCGGCCCTCGCCGGCGCGTTGATGCAGAGCTTCCCGTTCGGCCTGCCACGCCTGATCGTCTCGACGATGGCTTCGGGTTTCACCAAGCCCTACATGGGCGTGCAGGACATCGCGATGATGAACGCGGTGACCGACATTTCCGGGCTCAATTC
>CAILIO010000014.1 GCA_903834285.1 uncultured Sphingomonadales bacterium
CACCTCCAATACCTACACCAACGCCGCCAAATACGGCGATGGGCGCAACAGCGGCCAGTTCCCCAACGGGCGCGACCGGTTCCTGCTGGGCGCGGCCAAACACGGCCTCCAGCGCCGCGACATTCACGCCGCCGTCACCTTGTTCAAGGGTGCGCGCATCGCCGATGACGGCACAATCGAGCCCCAGATCGGACCCTTCGAGCCCGGTCGCGAGGTGATCCTGCGCGCCGAAATGGAGGTTATCGTGGTGATCGCCAACGTCCCCCACGTACTCGATCCCCGGCCCGACTACACCGTCACCCCCCTGCGCGCGACCGCGTGGCGCGGGCCGGTGGCAGGTGAGGACGATCCCATCCGCACCGCGACGCCGGAGGGCCTGCGCGCCTTCCTCAACGTCGAAGACTATTACCGCCGGTAAGGAGGCCACACCCATGCAGAACCGCGATCCGCATCATGATGGCCTCCCCGATACCATCGTTCACGACGAAGTTGTCCCCGCCCGCGCGCCCTGGATCCACCACATCAAGAAGGGCGAGACGCTGCGCATCGTCGATCTCGAAGGCAACCAGGCGGTCGACTTCCTGCTCTACAGCGAAGCCGACGACACCGAGCGCTACTCGGCGCAGGACACCGTCGCGGCGCAGGGGAACCTGTTCCTGCGCACCGGCACCGTGCTGCGCTCGAACGAGGGACGCCCGATGATGACCATCGCCGCCACCACGGTCGAATACCACGACACCATCGGCGGCGCCTGCAGCTGCGAGAGCAACACCTTGCGCTATGGCCACCACACCAAGGCCCAGCACGCCTGCGTCGAAAACTTCCTCGAAGCCAACCTCACCGAAGGGCGCGGCAAGCGCGATATCGTCGCCAACATCAACTTTTTCATGAACGTGCCGGTCGAAGCGGACGGCGCGCTCGGCATCGTCGACGGCATTTCCGCCCCCGGCCTCACCGTCGATCTCAAGGCCGAGATGGACGTGATCGTGGTCGTCTCGAACTGCCCACAGATCAACAACCCCTGCAACGGCTTCAATCCTACACCCGTGCGCATGATCGTCGCCGCATGAGAGGCACGCCGCGGTCCCTGACCCTTCTGCCCCTCCCCCGTTCGGGGGAGGCCGGGAGGGGGTGCCCAGCGCCAGAAGTTCGAAACGCCGTCCCCCCTCCCCCAACCCCTCCCCACCTGGGAGGGGCGCAATGAGCGATCCCTCACCGATGCGCTTCGATACAGTCCTCATTGCCAACCGGGGCGCCATCGCCACCCGGATCATCCGCACCTTGCGCCGCATGGGGCTGCGCTCGGTTGCGGTCTATTCGGAAGCGGATGCGGGCTCGCTCCATGTTTCGGAGGCAGACGAGGCGGTCTGCATCGGCAGCGCGCGCCCATCCGAAAGCTACCTCAACGTCGAAGCCATCCTCGCCGCCGCCAAGGCCACCGGCACGGGCGCAATCCACCCCGGCTATGGCTTCCTCGCCGAAAACACCGATTTCGCGGAAAGCTGCGCCGCCGCCGGGATCGTGTTCATCGGCCCGACGCCCGACAATATCCGCATGTTCGGCCTCAAGCACAGCGCCCGCGCGCTCGCCAAGGCCCACGGCGTGCCGCTCGCGCCCGGCTCAGACCTGCTGACGAGCGAGAAGGACGCGCTCGCCGCCGCGAATGAAATCGGGTTTCCCGTCATGCTTAAGGCGACTGCCGGGGGCGGCGGCATCGGCATGCGCGTGTGCGAAAGCCAGGCCGATGTGCAGGAAGGTTTCGCCACCGTCGCCCGCCTCGGCCAAAGCAACTTCGGCGATGCCGGCGTTTTCCTCGAACGCTACGTGCGCCGCGCGCGCCATGTCGAAGTGCAGATATTCGGCGATGGCAAGGGCCGCGTCGTCGCACTCGGCGAGCGCGATTGTTCGCTACAGCGCCGCAATCAGAAAGTGGTCGAGGAATCCCCCGCGCCGCTGCTTCCCGAACACATCCGGCAGGATCTCTACGCAGCTGCGATCCGCCTGGGTGAGGCCGCACGCTACCGCAACGCCGGGACGGTCGAGTTCCTCTACGATGCAGAGCGCGAGCAGTTCTATTTCCTCGAAATGAACACCCGCCTGCAGGTCGAACACGGCGTGACCGAAATGGTCATGGGGATTGATCTCGTCGAATGGATGGTGCGCGGCGGCGCAGGCGATTTCAGCTTCCTCGACAGCGCCCCGACCACGCCAACCGGCCATTCTGTGCAAGTACGCCTCTATGCCGAGGACCCCGCGCTCGATTATCGCCCCACCTCCGGCACGCTCACCGCCGTCCAGTTTCCCGCCGATATTCGCACCGAAACCTGGGTCATGGCGGGCAGCGAAGTCAGCGCCTGGTACGATCCCATGCTCGCCAAGCTGATCGTCCACGCGCCCACACGCGAACTAGCCGTCATGGCCATGCAGGCCGCACTCGGCGAAACCCGGGTCGACGGCATCGAGACCAACTTGCGCTGGCTGCGCGATGTCGTGCGCACACCCGCCTTCACCAGCGGCGAAGTCTCCACCCGCGTCCTCGATACCATCGCCTATACCCCGCGCAGCGTCCGCGTCGTCAGCGGCGGGACCGCCACCACGGTGCAGGACTGGCCCGGCCGCCAGCGCCTCTGGGCGGTCGGCGTGCCGCCCTCGGGCCCGATGGACGACCAGTCCTTCCGCCTCGGCAACCGCCTGCTCGGCAACCCCGAAGGCACCGCGGGCCTCGAACTCACGCATTCCGGCCCCACCCTTGTCTTCGCCGCGCCCGCTCGCGTCGCACTTACCGGCGCGGACTTCGGCGCCACCCTTGATGGTGTGCCCGTCCCGCGCGGACAGGTCATCCCCATCGCCGCCGGGCAGACGCTTGCAGTCGGCCGCGTTTCGGACGGCGGCATGCGCGGTTACCTGCTCTTCGCGGGCGGGCTCGATATCGCGCCATACCTCGGCAGCCGCGCTACCTTCGAGCTCGGCCAGTTCGGCGGCCACGCCGCGCGCCGCCTTGTTGCCGGCGATGTGCTCCACCTCGGCGATGAACCCGCCGAAGCCCCCCTCACCGCCACTGCGCTCCCGCCGCTCGGCAACGAATGGACCCTGCGCGTCCTTTACGGCCCTCACGGCGCGCCCGATTTCTTCACCCCCGACGATGTCACCATGATCGTCGGCGCCGAATGGCAGGTGCACTACAATTCCAACCGCACCGGCGTGCGCCTCATCGGCCCCAAGCCGCACTGGGCGCGCAAGGACGGCGGCGAGGCAGGGCTCCACCCCTCGAACATCCACGACAACCCCTATGCTATTGGCGCGGTCGATTTCACCGGCGATATGCCGATCATCCTTGGCCCGGATGGCCCCTCGCTAGGCGGCTTCGTCTGCCCCTTCGTGGTCATCGCGGCCGACCGCTGGAAGCTCGGCCAACTCATCCCCGGCGACCGCCTGCGCTTCGCCCCCGTCACGATCGCCGACGCTGCCGCCGCCGACGCCGATCAGCAGCGCCTGCTCACACAGGGCGCACTGCCGGGCCCCGTGCCCGATCGCCCCATCGCGCATCTCTCGCCGATCCTCGCCGAAATCGCCGAAACCGCGAGCCGCCCCCGCACGATCTACCGCCAGCAGGGCGACCGCAACATCCTCGTTGAATACGGCCAGATCGTGCTCGATATCGAGCTGCGCATTCGCGTCCACGCGCTGATGGTCGAGCTCGAACGCTTGGCGCTGCCGGGCGTCATCGATATCGTCCCCGGCATCCGCTCGCTCCAGCTTCACTTCGACGGGAAGCAGCTCGATCAGGCCACCGCACTCGCCGTGTTGATCGAGGCGGAGGAGCGCCTCGGCGATCTGGCTGATTTCACCATCCCCAGCCGCGTCGTCCATCTGCCGCTCTCATGGCGCGATCCCGCCACGCTGGAGACCATCGAAAAGTACATGGGCGCCGTCCGCGACGATGCCCCATGGTGCCCGGACAACATCGAATTCATCCGCCGCATCAACGGCCTCCCTGATGTCGCTGCAGTCGAGAACTTGATCTTCGAGGCCAATTACCTCGTGATGGGCCTCGGCGACGTCTACCTCGGCGCCCCCGTCGCCACCCCGGTCGATCCGCGCCACCGCCTCGTCACCACTAAATACAACCCTGCGCGCACCTGGACTCCGCCCAATGTCGTCGGCATCGGCGGCGCCTACATGTGCATCTACGGGATGGAAGGCCCGGGCGGCTATCAGCTCTTCGGCCGCACCGTGCAGGTCTGGAACACCTACAAGCAGACCGACGCCTTCACCGACGGCAAGCCCTGGCTTCTGCGCTTTTTCGATCAGATCCGCTTCTATCCGGTGAGCGCGGAAGAGCTGGTCGAATGGCGCCGCGATTTCCCCGCCGGCCGCCGCGCGCTCCGCATCGAACCGAGCGAATTCCGCCTCGCCGACTATCGCCAGTTCCTCGCCGACAACGCGCAGGCCATCAGTGAATTCGAAGCCCGCCGCCAATCCGCCTTCGACGCCGAACGCGCCGATTGGCAGGCGCGCGGTGAGTTCGACCGCGTGACGGATCTTGCGGAAGTTGACGCTCCCTCCGCTGGCACAACGCAAGTCCCTGATGGCACCGACCTCGTCGAGGCACCCTTCGGCGGCAGCGTGTGGAAGCTGCTTGTCTCCGCTGGTGATGCGGTCAAGGCCGGCGACACCATCGCGGTGATCGAGGCGATGAAGATGGAATGCCCTGTCGAAAGCCCCGGCACCGGCACGATCGAAGCGCTCTACATCAAGGAGAAGCAATCCCTGCAGCCCGGCTCACCCATGCTGGCCCTGAGGCGCACGCTATGAACGCCGCCATGATCGCTGCCGCCGTCAACGCGCGCGAAACCACCGCCGTGGCGCAGGCCGAAGCCGCGCTTGCCCGCATCGCCGCCTATGATGCGATCCAGCCTCAGATCTGGATCAGCCGCGCCGCGCCCGAGCAGGTCCTCGCCGCAGCTCGCGCAGTCGATGCACGCATCGCAGCAGGCGAAAAGCTCCCTCTCGCCGGCGTGCCCTACGCCGCGAAAGACAACATCGACGTCGCCGGCTTCGAGACCACCGCCGCCTGCCCCGCCTTCGCCTATACCCCCGAAACGTCCTCCACTGTCGCTGACCGCCTTGCCGCCGCGGGCGCGATCTGCGTGGGCAAGACCAACCTCGACCAGTTCGCCACCGGCCTCGTCGGGGTGCGCAGCCCCTATGGCATACCGCGCAACGCCTTCAACCGCGCCTATGTCAGCGGCGGCTCCAGCTCGGGCTCGGCCATCGCAGTCGCTGCCGGGCTCGTGCCCATCGCGCTCGGCACCGATACGGCAGGCTCGGGCCGCGTCCCCGCCGCGTTCAACCACCTGATCGGCTTCAAGCCCAGCAAGGGCCGCTGGCCCACGCGCGGCGTCGTGCCCGCCTGCCGCTCGGTCGATTGCGTCACCGTCTTTGCGCACGATACCGCCGATGCCGCGCTCGTCGACAGCGTCCTCGCCGGCTTCGACCCGGCCGACGCGTGGTCCAAGCCGCTGTCCGACCGCACCCTCGCCCCCCGCCGCATCGGCGTGCCGATGCGCCACCAGCGCCAGTGGTTCGGGGACGCCGAATCCGAATACCTCTACGACCGCGCGCTCGATCACCTTGCGACCCTCGCCGAGATCGTCGAGATCGACATCGCCCCGCTGCAGGAAGCCGCCCAGCTCCTCTATGGCGGCCCCTGGGTCGCTGAACGCACTGCGGCGATGGCCCAGATCCTCACCGAAAACCCCGATGCGGTCGATCCCACCGTCCGCGCCGTGGTCGAGGCCGGGTGGGACAAGACTGCCGTCGAAGCGTTCAACGGCGTCTACCGCCTCGCCGAACTCAAGCGCCACGCCGACCTCATGTGGGGCGAACTCGACGCGCTCGTTTTCCCCACCACCGGCACGACCTACCGCGTCCGCGAACTGGCGGCGGCGCCCATCGCGCTCAACAGCAATCTTGGTGCTTACACCAATTTCGTGAACCTGCTCGATATGGCCGCGCTCGCCATTCCCGCCGGTACGCGCCACAACGCCACTGGCTTCGGCATCACGCTGATCGGCCCGGCAGATACCGACCGCGCGCTCCTCACCCTCGCCGATGCCTACCTCGCGCAGGCGAACCTCGCCCCGCCGCCACCGCTCGATCTGGCCAAGGACCCGGAGACACGAATGCAGACCGTAAAACTCGCCGTTGTCGGCGCGCACCTCAAGGACATGCCGCTCCACTGGCAGCTCACCTCGCGCGATGCGACGTTCGTGGAAGCGACCCACACCGCCCCCACCTACAAGCTCTTCGCCATGGCGGACAGCGTGCCGCCCAAACCCGCGCTGATCCACAGCGCCGAAGGGGGCGCCGCCATCGCGGTCGAAGTCTATGAACTGGGCGTCGCCGAGTTTGGCAGCTTCACGGTCGAAGTCCCCGCCCCGCTCGCTATCGGCACGGTCACGCTGGCAGACGGCACCAGCGTAAAAGGCTTCGTCGCCGAACCCCGCGCGATCACTGGCGCCGAAGATATCACTCACCTCGGCGGCTGGCGCGCCTATATCGCGCAGAAGAACTGAAGGAGCACTCGCATGACCCCGCTCAAGGCCCTGCTCATCGCCGCGACCGCGCTGGCCCCCTTGGCCGCCCACGCCAAGGACGCGCCGGCCCCGAAGCCAAACGCCATGGTCGTCCCCGGTTTCGCTGATTTCCTCGCGATCGATGGCGACACCGTATGGGCCACCAACAAGGTCCAGGTCGAGCAGTGGTCGATCAAGGGCATGAAAGCGGCAACCCCCATGGGCCGCCCCTGCGGAGGCATGAGCGTCGACTACGGCTCGCTCTGGGTCGCCGATTGCCCCGAAGGCGCGGTCAAGCGCATCGATATCAAGACCGGCAAGCTGCTCGCCACGATCTCCACCGGCATTGCCAACAATATGGAAGGCGAGCTCAACACCGTGACCGGCGCGGGCTCCGCCTGGATCGCCAGCGAGGCGAGCGGCAAGATCGCCCGCATCGACGCTGCGACCAACAAGGTCGTAGCCTCCATCCCCACGTCACCGGGCTCCTGGTATCTCGCGTTCGGCCTCGGTGCGCTCTGGGCGGTCAGCGGCAAGGAGCAAGTGCTCAGCCGCATCGATCCCGCTACCAACACCGTCACCGGCACGGTCGCGCTCGGCAAATATCCCGGCTTCCTCGTCGCGGGCGAAGGCGCGGTCTGGGTGCAGGAACAGGGTGATGGCACCGTCGCCAAGGTCGATCCCGCGACCATGACCGTCACCATGCGCATCAAGG
>CAILIO010000015.1 GCA_903834285.1 uncultured Sphingomonadales bacterium
AAGCAATCGCCGTCATGTTCGCGAACGCGTTCGGGATAGCGCGGGATATAGGGCTCGAACTTGAGTTCGGGCCGGTCGGTATCGACGATTCCCGAAAGCCCGTTCATCGCGAGCAGCCCGCCCGCCTTGATCACCATGGCGTGATCGAGCCGCAATTTGTCGCGCAGCAAGGCCTCGGCCTCAGGATCGAAGTTTTCCTGCACTTGCAGCAGGATCACCCGGCCGCGTCGCCGCCGCTGGATCGCGGTGCGGAAATAGCGGACGAGATCCTCGGCGTCTTCCTCGACCTCGATATCGCTGTCGCGCAGCACGCGGAAGGTGCCGTGGCCCTGGATGCGGAAACCCGGGAAAAGTTTGCCGGCTCCGCGCAGGATCAGTTCCTCGATGCTGATCCAGCAGGCCGGGTCCCCCGGCATGCGCACGAAGCGCGGCAGTGCAGGGGGTACGAGGATCATCTCGGTTACCGCTTCGCCATCGGCCAGCCGCGAAAGCGTAAAGAGAATGCCGGTGCCCTGGTTGTTGATGAAGGGAAACGGGTGCGCCGGATCGATCGCCTGCGGGGTCAGCGCGGGAAAGACGTGTTCCGCGAAATAGTGCGCGAGCCAGTCGGAATGGGCCTTGTCGAGCTTGCGGTTGCCGACGATGCGGATGCCGGCCTTGTCTAGCTGGCCCGTCAGGTCGGCAAGGATCGTCTGCTGGGCGCGGACCAGTTCCTCGACCCCGCGATAGGCCGCATGCAATTGCTGGGTCGGGGTCAGCCCGTCGATCGATAGCTCGTCGATCCCCTGGCGCACTTGCGCGGCCAGACCTGCCACGCGCACCATCATGAACTCGTCGAGATTGGTTCCCGAGATTGAGAGGAAACGGAGCCGCTCGAGCACCGGATAGTTGGGGTTCTGAGCTTCGGCCAGCACGCGGCGGTTGAACGCCAGCCAGCTCAGTTCGCGGTTGAAATAGCGATAAGGTGGCGGCGGGGCGGGTGTGGCCGCGGTCGCGACCTCGATCGCCGTTGCCTGCGGATCATCCATGTCCATTGCCCCCCCCTGCATCCGCCGTAACGAGGCGGATCGCGGAGCGGCATGATGACCGATTACTACCGAGCGATGACATGGGCGCGGCATAGCACAAGGCGGGGCGGCACATGCAAGGGGCGCGCCGGGGTTTTGCCGGTCCTTTGCGCACACCCCTCGCGGGAACCACGCAGGGTGCTGGCGCATTGTAACAGGCAATGTCTACTCATTTCATCGACATTATGCCTCGCTTGGGCGCGGGCCTATTCTCTACTTCGTAAGTTGAGATAACTTCACAGCCGAAAGCAGGGGCGAATCGAGAGCATATGGGGCGCCGGCTGGCTTGCCGGTCGAATCGAAAGCTTCTCTTTGCCGCCCCAAAGTAGAACTCTAATGTCTATCTTATTAATTGAGTTTAGTGACGACCCGACGCTTGAGGGGAGCCCCCCAGAGCCGACGCCAACGGGAGTACGATGCATGACCACTCGCGACACAATTCGCCCCCTTCGCCGCCGCGTGGTCCTTGCGGGGGCACTGGGCCTTGGCCTCATGCTGGCGGGTTGCTCGGGCGGAGCGAGCAAAACCGGCGCGGTCGAGCTGACCAACGTCTCCTACGATCCCACCCGCGAACTCTATCAGGCGATAAATCCCGCCTTTGCAGCGTTCTGGAAGCAGAAGACCGGCAAAGACGTCACCTTCCGGATGAGCCACGGCGGCTCGGGCAAGCAGAGCCGCGCGATCATCGACGGGCTCGACGCCGACGTCGCCACGCTTGCGCTTGCGTATGACATTGATGCCGTCTCGGCGAAGGGCAAGCTGCTCCCGGCCGACTGGCAGAAGGCGCTGCCCGACAACAGCGCCCCCTATACCTCGACCATCGTGTTCCTCGTGCGCAAGGGCAATCCCAAGGGCATCAAGGATTGGGGTGACCTCGTGAAGCCTGGCGTCGAAGTGATCACCGCCAATCCCAAGACGGGCGGCGGCGCGCGCTGGAACTTCCTCGCCGCCTGGGCCTACGGCCGCAAGGCCGGCGGGTCCGACGCTGCGGCCGAGGCTTATGTGAAGCAGCTCTTCGCACACGTCCCCGTGCTTGATAGCGGCGCGCGTGGTTCCACCACCACTTTCGTCGAGCGCGGCATTGGCGACGTCCTCATCTCGTGGGAAAACGAGGCCTTCCTTGCCGAGAAGAAGCTCGGAAAGGGCAAGTTCGAGATCGTCACGCCGTCGCTTTCGATCCTCGCCGAACCGCCTGTTGCGGTTGTCACCGCCAATGCCAAGAAGCACGGCACCAGCGAAGTCGCCGAGGCCTACTTGCGGTACCTCTATACGCCCGAGGCGCAGACCGCGATCGCGCACAACTTCTACCGCCCGCGCGATCCTGCCATCGCGCAACAGTTCAAGGCGCAGTTCCCCGATATCCCGATGGTCACCATCGACAAGGACTTCGGCGGCTGGGCCAAGGCGCAGAAGACCTACTTCGACGACGGCGGCGTGTTCGACCGCATCACCGCCAAGAAGTAGGCGGGGCAGGGGGCTTCACCATGTCCGGTCCTACACTGGCCAGCAGGCGCTGGCGGCAGCCATCCGTGCTGCCCGGCTTCGGCCTCAGCTTCGGCTTCACGCTCGCGTGGCTGACGCTGATCGTGCTAATCCCGCTTGCCACGATCTTCCTGAAGGCGGCGGGGCTGGGCTGGTCCGAGTTCGTCGCTGTCGGCTTCAGCCCTCGCGCCATGGCAGCCTATCGGCTGAGCTTCGGCACTGCCGCGATGGCAGGGCTGGTCAACGCGGTGTTCGGCCTGATCGTCGCCTGGGTGCTCGTGCGCTATGAGTTCCCCGGCAAGCAGGTGGTGAGTGCGCTGGTCGATCTGCCCTTTGCCCTGCCCACCGCCGTTGCCGGCATCGCGCTCACTGCACTCTACACGCCCGGTGGCTGGATCGGCCAGTTTCTGGAGCCGCTCGGTATCAAGGTTGCATTTACCTGGGTCGGCATCACCATTGCGCTGGTGTTCATCGGGCTGCCCTTTGTGGTGCGTTCGGTCGAGCCGGTGCTGGCTGACCTTGGCCGCGAGGTTGAGGAAGCCGCAGCCACTTTGGGCGCCACCCGCGGGCAGACCTTCACCCGCGTGATTTTCCCCGCGATCGGCCCCGCGCTGCTCACCGGCTTTGCGCTGGCCTTCGCGCGGGGCGTGGGGGAATACGGTTCGGTGATCTTCATCTCGGGGAACATGCCCGGCCGCACCGAGATCGCGCCGCTGCTGATCGTCACCCAACTCGAGCAATACGCCTATGCGGGCGCTACGGCCATCGCAGTGGTGATGATGCTCGCCTCGTTTGCGGTGCTGCTGCTCATCAACCTGATCCAGGCCGCCAGCCGCCGGAGGATGGGCGCATGAGCCAGCAGCAGGCCACCACCGAAAGCCCGCTGATGCGCGCCGCGCTCATAGCCGTCGCGCTCGTATTCCTCGGCTTCTTCCTGCTGCTCCCGCTGCTCGCGGTGTTCAGCGAGGCCTTGAAGCAGGGCGCAGGACCGTTCCTCGACGCACTTCACACGCCCGATGCGCTTGCGGCGATCCGCCTTACGCTGATCATCGCGGCCATCGCGGTTCCGCTCAACATGGTCTTCGGGATCGCCGCGAGCTGGGCGATCACCAAGTTCCAGTTCCCCGGCAAGGCGCTGCTGATCACCCTGATCGACTTGCCGTTCTCGGTCTCGCCGGTCGTCTCGGGCCTCATCTTTGTGCTCCTTTTCGGTGCCAATGGCCTGTTCGGCGCGTGGCTCGCCGAGCATGACCTCAAGATCATTTTCGCGGTGCCGGGCATCGTGCTGGCCACCGTGTTCATCACGTTCCCCTTCGTCGCGCGCGAGCTCATTCCGCTCATGCTCGAACAGGGCAGGGATGATGAGGAAGCCGCCATTTCGCTGGGCGCGACTGGCTGGCAGACCTTCTGGCACGTTACGCTGCCCAACATCCGCTGGGGCCTGCTCTATGGCGTGCTCTTGTGCAATGCGCGCGCCATGGGAGAGTTCGGCGCGGTCTCGGTCGTATCGGGCCATATCCGGGGCGAGACCAACACGATGCCGCTCCATGTCGAGATTCTCTACAACGAGTACGATTTCGTCGGCGCCTTCGCGGTCGCTTCTCTTCTCGCGCTGCTCGCTCTGGTGACGCTCGTCGCCAAGACCATCCTCGAATGGCGCTTCGGCCTCCATGCAGGAGCACGGCATTGATCCACCTTCGCGGCATCACCAAGCAGTTCGGCGACTATCCGGCGCTGCACGGCATCGATCTCGATGTCGCGCCGGGCGAATTCATCGCGCTGCTCGGCCCCTCGGGCTCGGGCAAGACGACGCTTCTGCGCATCATCGCCGGGCTCGAGTTCCAGGACAGCGGCACCGTCCAGCTCGCCGGCGAGGACGTCTCCAGCCTCCCCGTCGCTGCGCGCAATGTCGGCTTCGTGTTCCAACACTATGCATTGTTCCGCCACATGACGGTGGCCGACAACGTCGCCTTCGGGCTCAGCGTGCGGCGCGGCAAGCACCGCATGGCCAAGGCCGCCCGGCAGGCGCGCGCCGAGGAACTCCTCCGCCTTGTCCAGCTCGAGGGCCTTGGCACCCGCTATCCCGGCCAGCTCTCGGGCGGCCAGCGCCAGCGCGTCGCGCTTGCCCGCGCTCTGGCGATCGAACCGCGCCTGCTGCTGCTCGACGAACCCTTCGGCGCGCTCGATGCCAAAGTGCGCAAGGACTTGCGCCGCTGGCTGCGCGATCTGCACAAGCAAGTCGGGCTCACCTCGATTTTCGTAACCCACGATCAGGAGGAAGCGCTCGAACTGGCTGACCGTGTCGTGGTCATGAATCAGGGCCGGATCGAGCAGATCGGCGCGCCCGATGCGGTTTACATGGATCCCGAAACGCCTTTCGTTTCGCACTTCGTCGGTGAGACCAACCGCATTCCCGGGCCGGGCGGCGAGATACACTTCCGCCCGCACGAAATTATCGTCTCGCCCGATGGCACCGAAGCCGTGCTCGTCGACAATGTGTTCCGCAAGGGTGCGGTCTGGCGGGCCGAGGGCCTGCTTGAAGGCAGCGGCCAGTTCGTCGAGCTCGATCTGCCGAGCAATCAGGCAGCGCCCCGGCTTGGCGAGACGATCCGCTTCCATCCCCACCGTGCCCGCATGTTCAACGCAGATGGAGACCAGACCCAAGGAGAAACCCGATGACCACACCAATCCAGCCGGCTGATGCCCAGCGCCACCTCGAGGAAAGCCTCGCCAGCGTGCGCGAGGCGCTCACCGGCCTGCGTTTTGGCACCGTCGCACTGACCGTGCACGAAGGCCGCGTCGTCCAGATCGACGTGACCGAGAAGAAGCGCCTGAAGCCCAGCTGACCCTACCTTACCCAAAACTTCCAACTTCACACCGCCCACCGGACCACCGGAGGCATCGTGAGACCCAGACAAAGGATCGACGATGACTTTGCGTGTTCTCCTCCTTGCGGGGGCGGCCATCCTGCCGCTTGCCGCCACGCCGGCGCTTGCTGCCGATACCACTCCTGACACCACCGCCCCGGCAGACCAGACCACCTCGGTCGGCACTGGTCAGTCCGATAACGACACCATCGTGGTAACCGCACGTCGCCGCACCGAAACCGCGCAGGACGTGCCGCTCGCCATTTCGGTCGTCGGCGGCGATCACATCGATGCCACCGGTGCCTTTAACGTCGGCCGCCTCCAGCAACTCACCCCGACGCTGCAGTTCACTTCATCCAACCCGCGCAACACCTCGGTGAACATCCGCGGACTTGGCGCACCGCTTGGCCTCACCAACGACGGCATCGAGCAAGGCGTGGGCATCTACGTCGACGACGTCTACTTTGCGCGCGTCGCTTCCTCGACGTTCGACTTCCTCGATGTGAAGCAGATTGAAGTACTGCGCGGGCCTCAAGGCACACTCTACGGCAAGAACACCACCGCCGGCGCGATCAACATCACCAGCCGTGCGCCGACGTTCGAGCCCGAAGGTCGTGTCGAAGTCAGCGGCGGCAACTACGGTTTCTTCCAGGGCAAGGCGGCCGTGTCGGGCCCGATCTCGGACAAGGTCGCTGTGCGTCTCGCCGGCTCGATCACCCGCCGCGACGGCACGATTTACAACGTGACGAGCAAGCAGTGGGTCAATTCGCAGGACAATCTTGGCCTACGCGCCCAGATCCTGTGGAAGCCGACGAACGGTGTCGAGTTCACACTGGCAGGTGACTACAGCCACCAGAACCCCAATTGCTGTACCCAGGTCTTCGTGCGAACCGGGGCGACCCAGCGTCCGCTGAACCGCCAGTATGCCGCGCTTGCCGCAGCGCAGAACTATGCCGTGCCCAGCACCAATCCGTTCGACCGCATCACCGACGTCGATACGCCGCTGCGCGCGAAGAACGATATCGGCGGAGCCTCGCTGCGCGCGAAGATCGACACCGGGATCGGGACGCTGACCTCGGTCACGGCATGGCGCTACTGGGACTGGGATCCGAGCAACGACCGCGACTTTCTCGGCCTGCCGATCACCTCGAAGTCGAACAACCCCTCGCACCAGGACCAGTATTCGCAGGAGCTGCGCCTTTCGGGCCAGACCGGCAAGCTGGGCTATACGCTGGGCGCTTTCGGCTTCTACCAGAAGATCAGGACGCGGGGCATCCAGCAGCAGGGTGCGGCGGCCAGCCAGTGGCTGATCAATCCCAGCAACGTGCTGTCGAAGGATCCCACCGTGCTCGATGGGCTCACCGCGAACAACGACATCACGTTCAAAAACACCAGTGCCGCGCTCTTCGGCAAGTTCACTTACAAGGTGACCGACACCTTTTCGATCGAGCCGGGCTTCCGGATCAATTACGACAAGAAGGAAGGCAACTACAACTCGGTCGTCACCAATGGCGCGGGCAATCTGGTGGTGTTCAAGAACGACGCCGCTGGCAAGAGCCTCAACAGCAAGCGCGAAGCGGCGCAGCTGGCCGTACTCGCGCCGCAGTCGTTCCTTGCCAATTTCAGCGACTGGAACTTCTCGGGCGACGTGACCGCCGCGTGGGATGTCACCCGCGACATCCACCTCTATGCGACATATGCAAAGAGCTTCAAGACCGGCGGCATCAACCTCAATGGCGTGCCGGCCGATGCCGTGACGGGCGTGCCGCTGCTTGATCTGGCGACGATCAAGCCGGAATCCGTCAATCACTACGAAGTGGGCATCAAGACCCAGTTCCTGAACCGCAAGGTGACCTTCAACCTTGCCGCATTCCGCACCGACGTCGGCAACTATCAGGCGCAGGTCAACAACTTCGCCGTGGGCTCGATCCGCGGCTATCTCGCCAATGCCGAGAAGGCCCGGTCGCAGGGCGTGGAATTCGATGCCTCGTTCCGCCCGAGTGAGCGGTTCAACGTTTACGGTAACGGCGCCTATACTGATGCCAAGTTCGTGAAGTTCACCAATGCGCCGTGCCCGCCCGAACTCTCGGGCGGCAAGGCGCAGGCGCTTGATGCGAACGGCGTGCCGACCGGGGCGACCGATCTGCCGGGCACTCCAAACGGCGTGAGCCCCGCGCAGTGCGATATCTCGGGTTCGCGCCTGCCGGGCGTCTCGAAGTGGTCGTTCTCCTATGGCGCCGAGGGCAATGTGCCGGTCACGGCGCTGGGCAGGGAGGGCCAAGTCTACCTCGGCTTCGACGGCAGCTACCGCTCGTCGTGGTCGTCCAACGCGAGCCCCTCGGCCTATACCAATGTCGATGGCTATGCCCTGTCGAACTTCCGCCTCGGCTTCCGCACCGACCCCAATTCGGGGGTGGGGATCGACATCTACGGCTGGGTCCGCAACGCGTTTGACGTGCACTACTTCGATCAGCTCGCCGTCGCCTCGGGCAACACGGGCCTCATCGTCGGCAACCTCGGCGATCCGCGCACCTTCGGCGGCACTGTCAAGCTGACGTTCTGACGTTTGAGGACGGGGGAGGGGCCATGCCTTTCCCTCGTCCTCACTAACGGGCAGCCGTTACCGGTTGCCGTCGATGAAGTCCCCGAGGATGCCGAGCGCCGAACCTTCGCCGCGGTTGCTGCCCCCGGCCGGCATGGCGGCGGCCACGACCCGGCCCGCAAGGCGCGCGAACGGCAGCGACTGGATCCACACCTTGCCGGGCCCGGTCAGCCGCGCAAAGAACATGCCTTCGCCGCCGAACAGCACGCTTTTCACGCCGCCCGCCGCGATCAGGTCGAACGTCACCGAAGGGGTGTAGGCGGCAAGGCACCCTGTATCGACGTGCAGTTCCTCGCCCGGACGCAGCTCGCGCTCCACCAGCGTTCCGCCCATCTGCACGAAAACCCAGCCATCGCCCTCCAGCTTCTGCATGATGAAGCCCTCGCCGCCGAACAGGCCCGTCATGATCCGGCGCTGGAAGGCAATGCCGATGCTCACCCCGCGCGCGGCGGCGAGGAAGCTTTCCTTCTGGCAGATCAGCGTGCCGCCGAGGTCGGAGAGCTTGAGTGGGAGGATCGTGCCCGGCACCGGGGCGGCAAAGGCCACGCGCGCCTTGCCGGTGCCGCGATGCGTGAACACCGTCGTGAACAGGCTCGCGCCCGTCACCAGGCGTTTGCCGGCGCCCAGCAACTTGCCCATGAAGCTGTCGTCGCCGCTGTTGCTGCCGTCGCCGAAGACGGTGGTCATCTCGATCGTGCCGTCCTTCCAGACAAAGGCGCCCGCCTCGGCGACCGCGCTTTCGCCCGGATCGAGCTCGATCTCGACGAACTGCAGTTCGTGGCCCTTGATCTCGAAGTCGATATCGTCGGCAATGCCGCTCTGGCGCATGTGGCTCCAGGGGTTGTTCGTGGCCATGGGGGCTCCTCTTGCAGATGATTGATCTGCGCCCATCATAACCGCTTGGCGCGGCGACGCAGCAGCAAATCAGGTGCTTGAGGGCATTTCGCGTTCGGGCCACACCAGCGCAAACGCGCTTTCCTCCTCGAGCGGCCTGCCAAGGTGATAGCCCTGGCCAAATTCGCAGCCCATCTCGCGCAAGGATGCCCCCTGCTCGCGCGTCTCGATCCCTTCGGCCACGACCGAGAGGTTGAGGTTGCTGGCCAGATCGAGGATCGCGCGGATGATCTTGCGGCTTTTGGGATCGTCCATCGAGGCGATGAACGAGCGGTCGATCTTGAGCGTATCGAACGGCAGGTTCTGGAGGTAGCTGAGTGAGGAATAGCCCGTCCCGAAATCGTCGAGGCTGGTCTTTACCCCCCAGCTTCTTACTTGCTCGAGCACTTGCCGCGTCTGGTCTGGATCGATGATCGCGACGCCTTCGGTCACCTCAAGCCGCACCAGTTCGGGTGGCACCCCGGTTTCCAGCAGCACGCGCTGCACATGCGCCGAGAAAGTTGGCTGGAGGAACTGCTGCGGGGCGATATTGATGCTGATGTAGGGGAGTTCAACGGCAGTTAGCCCGCGCTTGGTCAGGCTCTTGTGCAGCCGCGCCATGGCGTTGCAGGCTTGGCGCAGCACCCAGTC
>CAILIO010000016.1 GCA_903834285.1 uncultured Sphingomonadales bacterium
CGCAGCGAGGGGCTGTGGAACGAGAAAACAAGGATCGGCAGGCCGTCGTCGAGCGCGATGTCGATGCCCTTGATCGCTTCCTCGATGCTGACGCCTTCCGGGGTCAGCGGAATGCGCTCCAGCAGCGCCATGCGCGCGAGGAGGCCGCGCAGCTTGGGCGCGCGCCACAGCGCGGGATAGAGCAGCGGGCCCTGCTGGCGCAGCATGCCCCAGAAAACGGTGGTGAGCGGCAGCTCCATCAGGCCGCCGGGCTGGTCGACCCACCAGGGTACGACCGGATGTTCGCGGAAATTGGGACCGCCGGCGGAGCTGTAGTCGAAGCGGGAGCGCACCGAAGTGTCGATCGCAAGCCCCGCGCCCGAAAGGATTTCGGCGCTGGCGGGGCCGATGCCATAGCGGCCGGCGCGGTAGATGAGCGGGGCCTTGCCGAAGGCGCGCTCGATCGTATCGCGCAAGGTGTTGAATTTCGCCGCTTCCAGCGCGGGCGGAAGATTGCCCGCAAAGCTGTTGAAGATGGTTACGTCCTCATCGTGCGGCGGGTTGACCCAGGGGTGCAGCTGCACGCCGATTTCTGCCCGGCCGCTGGCGACGGCATCGCCCAGCGCCTCTACTGCGGCAGGGTCGGTCGCGATCGGATAATCGATGAGATAGACGGGGGCGACGCCCATCCCGTCGCAGAATTGCTGGAAGCGCGCGAGGCGCGGCACATGGCTGAGTCCGTGGCCGGTGCGGCCAAGCGGCTGGGTCCAGTCGAATTCTTCTTCGGTATCGACCGTGACAAGGAAACGCTGCCCGAAGCCCGGTGCGAAGCGCACATGCTGCCTCGCATCCGGCACATCGAGAATGTTGGCCTGCGACACGCCTTTGCATGATCCCCTTAGCGGGCCTGTCCGCCTGCTACGCCTCTTTGGCTAGGTGGATGCTGCGCAGTGGTCAAGAGCGGTAGGGTAACGTCCACCCTTGCGCCGTCGCGCACCATGAGACCGCCTGCGGCGCGAAGTTCTGCCGCGCAGAGGCGCAGCGCGAACCCACTGCCGAGCATGCCGCCGGGGCTGGCGAGACTATCGGCAACCAGCACGGGAGCGGCCGTTGCCGGAGCGGCGAGCGAGGCGGGCAGCGGCAGCGTCAGACGCACGGCATAGCCGCGCGGACCCACGCCGACGCGCAAGGAAAGCAACATGCGTTCGCCGGGGGCGGCGGCGCTGGCGATCAGCGAGAGCAGCCGCCACAGCGTCCGCTCAAGCTCCTCGCCGGGCATGGCAACGGGCAGCGGGCCGTCGGGAAGCTCGTACGCCAGTACCGCTTCGCGCGGGGCGAGCAGCAGATCGAGCTGTGTGATCAGCCGAGCGAGCAGCGCAGTGAGATCGGTTTCACCCTCAGCAGGGCCCGACGAGGGCGGCGGGGATGCGGCTTCAAGCAGGGCAAGCCGCTCCACATCCTCGAACCCGGCAAGCATTCGCGCCGCATCGGACGCTATTCCGGCAGCGAGGCTGCGGTACTGGTGCGGCGTGGGGCCGAGGAGCTGCTGCTGGATGAGCTCGGCAAAGCCCTGAATCGCGTTGATCGGCGTGCGCAGCTCGTGCAGCATCTGGCGCAGGCGGTCCGTGCTGCGCTTCGCCTCGTCATCGTTGGCTGCTGCGACCTCCGTGGCGGGCGGCATCGGCGGGCGGCGCAGGCGGGCGTGCCAGCCGAGGAAATGCCCGCTCTCTGCCGCGAAGCCGGGCACGGCATCGATCCGCCAGGCGCCTTCGGCCGGGCCGGCACCTTCGAGCTCCAGCCGGCCAGCGGCCACCGGCAAGCGTGCGCGCGCCGCGCTGAGCGTGGCCGGGTCGCAGGTGACCGGGGCATCCGGATCCGCAGCAAAGGGCCGCAGGCCGACGAGCGCGCCGGCCAGCGCGGCATTCGCCGCGATCACCGTGCCCTCGGCATCGAGCGTGAGATCGATCGACGTGACGGGCGGTGGGGCGGCGTTGAGTTCGTCTGCGAAGGGCAAGTGGCGCTGCACAGTGGCGAGGGGATCGGTGCTGAGGGCTCGCGCCCCCGGCACATCGCGCGCGCGGCGGAAGGCTTCGATGCGGGCGATGATCGCGCCGATGCCCTCGGTGGCGGGGGCGGCTGTTGCTTCAACGGGCTGCGGCGCGCTGATCTGGGGCGTGCCTGTTTGAGGCGCGCCTGTTTGAGGCAGGGCGACGACTTGCGCTTCGGGCGCGGGTTCCTGCTCAAAACCGGCTGGTAGGGGCAGCGCGAAATCGGTGATGCCAAGCCGGGCGAGCAGGGCTTCGACCCCGGGGCCAAGATCGCGGCGATGGCGCAGGAAGCCGCGCGCCTGGACCGGGAGATCGGGAATGAGCTGGAGCCATTCCTGCTCCTGCAGCTGCGCCGAAGTGATCGCGGCGAGAGCCACTTTGGGACCGCCTTCGGCAAAATGCCGCACAAGGATTGGTGAACGCAGGGTGGAGGCGGTGATCAGGGATGCACTCACCGGCTCGCCCAACAGGACGATCAGCGAATCAAGCCGGGTCAGCGCCGCACCGTGCTGCTCGGCCCAGCACGTCGCCGGCGTGCGGCCCAGGAGGTCGACCAACTGGCGCATTTGCGTGGCAACCGCACCCGGTCCGGCCGCGACAGTGCGCAGCACGGTTTCGAGGCGATCGTCGACAATCATGCGTTCTCCGGGCAAGGGCTGCGCATGATCCGGCGCGCCCGCGTGGTTAGCGGGACCCTAACAAAATGCGGGTCGTCGGGAAGGGGTCTGTTGATTGCGTTGCATTGTGGGACGATTGCGATATTAAACAACAAAATTATGGATGACCGCCGCACAAGGTGTGGAAAGTTACCAAGATTGGCGCGACAGCCGCCTGCATGCCGCGTGATTAGCGGGTAAGGCAAGGGGCGGTGTTAACCAATCGATCCGAAACCGAGCATCCGGGCCTACGCAGGACATAAAGAGAACCATGGCAACTCTCGACGGGATCGATCGGCGGCTGCTCGCCGAATTGCAGGATGAAGGGCGCGTGACCAATGTCGAGCTGGCGCAGCGCGTCGGGCTGACCGCACCACCCTGCCTGCGGCGCGTGCGCGCGCTCGAGGAAGCCGGGGTAATCCGGGGCTATCACGCCGAGCTGGACCCTTCGAAGCTGGGTTTTGCGATCACCGTCTTCGCCTTGGTGAGCCTGAAAAGCCAGGCCGAGGAATCGCTGCGCCAGTTCGAGGAGCATATGCGCACCCTGCCCGAAGTGCGCGAGTGCCACATGCTCAACGGCGAGATCGATTTCATCCTCAAGATCGTCAGCCGTGATCTGCAGAGCTTTCAGGAATTCCTCACCAGCAAGCTGACGCCGGCGCCCAATGTGGCGAGCGTGAAAACCTCGTTGACGATCCGCACCGCCAAGCAGCTTCCCGGCGTGCCGCTGGGCGACTGAGCCGCCTTAGGTAGATATCCGGGGCGGGCGCTTCATTACCTTTCGCGGTCCTGCTTGACCTTCCGCCAGACCAAACTTCCCCGATTTCCGCGCTTTCCGACACGGTCGGTCCCTTACGTAAGCGGCGGCGGGGAACAGGGAATATTAACGATCATCCGTTAGTCCACCGTAGAACAGAGTGGAATGTACCTGCTGTGCCCCCGCGTGCCGAATGGCAGCCGGGCGGTACAGCGCGGTACGCGCGGGGACCCAGAATGGTTGAAATCGTCAAGGTTGGCGGCGAGTTCCTGGTTAACACCCAGGTCACGGGCTTTCAGGAGTTGCCCTCGATCACCGGGCTTTCCGGCGGCGGATTCGTCGTGACCTGGACCGATTATTCCGGCCCGGACGGCCTCGGCATTGCCAAGGCGCAGATCTACAGCGCGGCGGGGGCCAAGCTGGGCCTTGAATTTGCGCTGTCGAGCGGCGCGGCGACCGATCAGTCGTTCTCCACCATTACCAGCCTGCCGGGCGGCGGCTTCGTGGTGACCTGGACCGAAGCGGGCATCCAGTCGGACTACAAGATCAAGGCCGAGGTCTTCAGCGCGACCGGCACGGTGGTGACGCCGGCTTTCCTCGTCAACACCGCGACCTGGACGCAGCAGGGCGGCAACAACCAGCCCGGTAACCATAATCCGACGATCACTGGGCTCTCGGGCGGCGGCTTCGTGATGACCTGGCAGGATTATGCGGGGACCGGCGGCGATACGAGCGGGGCCGGGATCCTCTCGCAGCTTTACAGCGCCACGGGTGTGCCAGAGGGCAGCACGGTGCGGGTCAACACCCAGACCACCAGCGATCAGACCCAGCCGGTGGTGACCAGCCTTGCAGGCGGCGGCTATGTCGTGACATGGATGGACGGCAATGTCGTCGATCCGCTGACGGGGCTTCCCGGCGCGGTGATGAAGGCGCAGCTTTTCAGCGCGGCGGGCGCCAAGATCGGCGGCGAGATCGCGGTTGATAGCGAAGTGCAGAGCGATCAGGCGCTGCCGGTGGTGACGGGGCTCGCGACGGGCGGCTTTGTGGTGGCGTGGCAGGATTCGCACCCGGCCGTGGGTGAGCCCGATACGCTCATCCGCGCGCAAGTGTTCAGCGCGGCGGGCGCGAAAGTGGGCGGATCGCTCCTGGTCAGCGACACGACCCCCGGCGAGCGCGATTTCCCCGCGATTGCCGGGCTGCCCAACGGCGGCTTCGTGGTGACCTGGCAGCATTTCGTCACCCCCACCGACAGCGACATCAAGGCGCAAGTCTTCGATGGTGACGGCACCAAGCTGGGCGGCGAGATGCTGATCAACTCGGTGACGGCGGGCTATCAGGAGCGCCCGGTCATCACCAGTGTGACGGGAGACGGCTTCGTCATCGCATGGACCGACAGCAGCGGCATTGGCGGCGATGCCGACGGGACGAGCATCAAGGCGCAGCTCTTCAGCTACGGCGCCTACAACGTGATCACCGGCACCGATGGCGCCGAAGTGCTGAACGGCACGGCTCGTGACGATCATATCATCGGCCTTGGCGGCAACGACACGCTCAATGGTCTGGGCGGCAACGACTTGCTCGATGGCGGCGCGGGCAACGACACGATGGTCGGCGGCCTCGGCAATGACACGTATGTCGTCGATGCGACCGGCGACGTAGTGACCGAACTTGCCGGGCAGGGCACCGATACGGTGCAGACGACGCTCGCGAGCTATACGCTGGGCGCCAATGTCGAGAACCTGACTTTCACCGACAATGCCGCGCACACGGGCACCGGCAACGCACTCGACAACGTGCTCACCGGCGGGGGCGGTGCGGACAGCCTCAACGGCAGCACCGGTGCGGACCGCATGGTCGGCGGGTTGGGGAATGACACCTACACCGTCGACAATGTGGGTGACACTACGATCGAGGGCGTGGGCGAGGGGACCGATACTGTCCTGTCCTCGATTACCTGGACGCTGGCGGCCAATGTCGAAAACCTGGCGCTTACTGGCACAGCTGCGATCAACGGGACCGGCAACGGCGATGCCAACATCCTGACCGGCAACAGCGCGAACAACGTGCTTATGGGCCTTGGCGGCAACGACACGCTGAACGGCGGATCGGGCGCCGACACGATGATCGGCGGGCAGGGCAATGACACGTATACCGTCGACAACGCGGGCGACGTGACGGTCGAGGCGGTGGGCGAGGGGACCGATACCGTTCTGTCCTCGATCACCTGGACACTCGCGGCCAATGTCGAAAACCTGTCACTGTCCGGCACCGGGGCGATCAACGCCACCGGGAATGGCGACGCCAACGTGCTCACCGGCAACAGCGCGAACAATGTGCTGACCGGGCTCGGCGGCAACGACACGCTGAATGGCGGCACAGGCGCGGATACCATGATCGGCGGGCTCGGCGATGACAGCTATGTCGTCGACAATGCCGGTGACGTGGTGACCGAACTCGCCGGGCAAGGCACCGACCTGGTCACCTCATCGATCACCTGGACGCTCTCCGCCAATGTCGAGAACCTGACGCTTTCGGGCAGCAGCGCGATCAATGGCACCGGTAACGGCGATGCCAACGTGCTCCTCGGCAATTCGGCGAACAATGTGCTGACCGGATTGGGCGGCAACGACATGCTGAACGGCGGATCGGGCAACGATACGATGATCGGGGGTCTGGGCGACGATACTTATGTCGTCGATTCGACCGGCGATGTGGTGACCGAACTGGCCGGCGAGGGCACCGATGTCGTGCAGACCACGCTGTCGAGCTATACGCTGGCGGCCAATGTCGAGAACCTGACATTCACCAATGCCTCGGCGCATACCGGCACTGGCAATGCGCTGGCCAACGTGATCACCGGAAATGCGGCCAACGATACGCTCAACGGCGGGGCCGGGGCGGATACCTTGGTCGGCGGCTTTGGCAACGACAGCTATGTCGTGGACGATGCCGGCGATGTGGTGATCGAAGTGGCCGGGCAGGGCACGGACCTCGTCACCGCCTCGGTCAGCTATGTGCTTGCCGCCAATGTCGAAAACCTGACGCTTTCGGGGACGGCCGCGATCAACGGCACCGGCAACGGCGATGCCAATGTGCTCACCGGAAACAGCGGCAGCAACGTCCTCACCGGGCTTGGCGGCAATGACACGCTGAACGGCGGGGCCGGAAACGACACCATGATCGGCGGGCAGGGTGACGATACATATGTCGTCGATGCGGCGGGTGATGTGGTGACCGAGCTTGCCGGCGAAGGCACCGACACCGTGCAGACGACGCTCGGGAGCTATACGCTGACCGCCAACGTCGAGCGGCTGACCTTCACCAATTCCTCGGCGCATACGGGCATCGGCAATGCACTGGCCAACGTGCTGACCGGCAACAGTGGCAACGACGTGCTTGATGGCGGCGTAGGCGCGGATACGCTGGTGGGCGGCGCCGGCAACGACAGCTACGTGGTGGACAATGCGGGCGATGTGACTACCGAACTTGCGGCGCAGGGGACCGATCTCGTCACGGCCTCGATCAGCTGGACGCTTGCTGCGAATATCGAGAACCTGACGCTGTCCGGGACGGCTGCAATCAACGGTACCGGCACCAATGATGCCAATGTGCTCACCGGCAACAGCGGCAACAATGTGCTCGTCGGGCTTGGCGGCAATGACACGCTGAACGGCGGCGGGGGCATCGACACGCTGATCGGCGGGCTCGGCGATGACATTTATGTCGTCGATGTGGCGGGCGACGTGGTGACCGAACTCGCGAACGAGGGCACCGACACAGTGCAGACCGTGCTCGCGACTTATACCCTGGGCGCCAATGTCGAGAACCTGACGTTCACCAATTCCTCGGCGCACACCGGCATCGGCAATGCGCTGGCCAACGTTATCACCGGCAACAGCGGCGCCGATGTGCTTGATGGCGGCGCGGGGGCGGACACGCTGATCGGCGGCAGCGGCAACGACAGCTATGTGGTCGACAACGCACTCGACGTGACGACCGAAGCGGCGGGCGGCGGGACCGATCTTGTCACCGCGTCCCTGAGCTGGACGCTCGCGCTCAATGTCGAGAACCTGACGCTGTCCGGCAGCGCGGTGATCGACGGCACCGGCAATACGCTCGACAACGTGCTCACCGGCAACAGCGCGGACAACGTGCTTTCGGGCCTCGATGGCAACGACACGCTCACCGGCGGGCTGGGCAACGACACGCTGCTGGGGGTGATCGGCAACGACCGCCTCGTGGGTGGTGCGGGCAATGACACGCTGAACGGCGGCGCGGGAACCGACACTTTCGTGTTCGATACCGCGCCCAATGCGCTGACCAACCTTGATACGTTGCAGGACTTCACCTCGGGCGCCGACAAGCTCTCGTTCAGCCGCGCGGTGTTTACCGGCTTTGCTGCGACGGGCGCGATGAGCGTCGATGCGTTCTGGTCGGGCGCGGGGGTCAACACGGCGCACGATGCGACCGACCGGTTCATCTACAACACCACGACCGGGGCGCTGTGGTATGATGCCGACGGCACGGGTTCGACCGCCGCAGTGCAAGTGGCGCTGCTGACCGGCGCGCCGGCGTTGGCCTACACCGACTTCCTGATCGCGGTTTGACGAGCCATCCACTTGATTTCGTCAATGCGAGCTTGGCGAAGCAATCCAGAACGTCACGCAAACCGCTCTGGATTGCTTCGCTACGCTCGCAATGACGATGTGTCTTGGAGGTGTTGTGTTGGGGCTGCGGGGAAGGCCTAGACCTCCGCCGCGATCCTGCGCGCGAGCGTCTGGCGGAAGCGGTGCGAGGCGAGGTCGTTCTTGAGGTCGATGCTGGGCGTGGGGCTGGTATCCATGCCGATCTGCACCGCGTTCAGGATTGCGCGGTCTTCCTCGAAGGCGTGCTTTACGTCCTGGGTGAATTCCTCGGAAACCGCCGCATCATAGGGGGCGAAGTTCCTGAGCTGGAACCAGAAGTAGCGAGTCGCCCGCGCGTTCACCGGGGTCAGGAAATTGAAGCTGTCCATGCAGAAGGCGTCGGCGTGAAGCGGCTTGTCGTGACCGCCGGTGCCGGCCGGCACGAACACCGCCTTGATCACCGCGTTCGAGGGGTAGCGCACTTCGTAGTGCTGGTAGCGGTCGGCCAGTCCCTTGAATTTCAGGAACTTGGCATAGAACGGCGCGGGCGCGGTAGCTATGAGCCAGCGCGCGGCGGTGACGCCATCGGGGCGCGTTTTGGTCTCGATGGGAACGGCAGCGCAAGAAGCGTCGCCGAACGAGCCGGGGTGGACCCAGGTGACGTGCGTGGGATCGAGCAGATTGTCGACCACATAGAGGTAGTGGCAATCGACCTGCATCACCGGGCCGCGGTTATATCCCCAATCGGGCGAACCGCACTGCGGGATATCGACGATCTTCGCCGGATCCGCCGCAGCCGGATCGCCCATCCAGATCCACACAAGGCCGTAGCGCTCGGCCAGCGGATAGGCGCGCACGCAAGCCTTCGGCGCCACGCTCTGCGTCGGCGCGGCAATGCAGGCGCCGGCGGTGTCGAACGTGAGGCCGTGATAGCCGCAGACCAGTGCGTCACCCTCGCGCCGTCCCATCGAGAGCGGCAGCTTGCGGTGGGGGCAGGCATCCTCGAGCGCGACGGGGGAGCCGTTCGCGGCGCGGTACAGCACCACGCGCTCACCCAGAATTTCCAGCGAGGTGAGCGCCTCGGTGATCGCATCGGCCCAGTCCGCGACATACCACGCGTTGCGGAGCCAGCCTTCAGCGCCGAGGCCGGTATTCACCCTTTTGCTTCCGCCGCCTGTTCGTGGTGGCGGATCACTTCCTGGATGATGAAGCGCAGGAACTTTTCGCTGAACTCGGGATCGAGCTTGGCATCGACCGCGAGCGCGCGCAGGCGGGTGATCTGGCGTTCTTCGCGCGAAGGGTCGCTGGCCGGGAGCTGGTGCGCTGCCTTGTAGGCGCCGACCGCCTGCGTGATGCGGAATCGCTCGGCGAGGATATGGATCATCGCCGCATCGATATTGTCGATGCTCTGGCGGTAACCGGCCAGAACCGAATCCTCATCCATATCAAAATCCCCGCTCAATCATCCGCACCGCGACCCGCAGGCACAAGTTGCATCTTGCCAAGCGCCGGTGGGCAGGCCAAGCGGGCGGGTGATGACCGCGACCATCCACCCGCTCCCCCGCCGCGCCGAGCCTTCGCTGCAGCCGCTCATGGCGCTCGTGGCCGAAGGCATGAACAGTGTCAACGAAGTGATCCTCGGCCGGATGCAATCGCGCATCCCGTTGATCCCGGCGCTCGCTGGCCACCTCATCGCCGGCGGCGGCAAACGCATGCGCCCGATGCTGACCCTCGCCAGCGCCTCGCTGCTGGGATACGGCGGCAGCCGCCACTACAAGCTCGCCGCGACGGTGGAGTTCATCCACACCGCGACCTTGCTGCACGACGATGTGGTCGATGGCTCGGGCATGCGGCGCGGCAAGCAGGCCGCCAACATCATTTTCGGCAATCCGGCGACGGTGCTGGTCGGCGATTTCCTGTTCAGCCGCAGCTTCGAACTGATGGTCGAGGATGGCAGTCTCAAGGTGCTGAAGATCCTCTCGGGCGCCTCTGCCGTGATCGCGGAAGGCGAAGTTGACCAGCTTGTCGCCCAGCGGCAGGTGGAGACGAGCGAGGAGCGCTACCTAGCGATCATTAACGCCAAGACCGCGGCGCTGTTTGCCGCCGCCTGCCGCATTGCCGCCGTTGTGGCGGAGCGCAGCGAAGCGGACGAGCTGGCGCTCGATTCGTATGGCCGCAACCTCGGCATCGCGTTCCAGCTGGCGGACGATGCCATCGACTACGATTCGGACGCCTCCGAAATGGGCAAGGACCAGGGCGACGACTTCCGCGAGGGCAAGATGACCCTGCCGGTGATCCTCGCCTATGCGCGCGGCTCGGCCGAGGAGCGCACGTTCTGGCAGGAAGCGATTGCGGGGGATCGCAACAGCGATGCCGATCTCGCCCACGCCGTCTCGCTGATCCGCAAGCACGAGGCGGTGAATGCCACCCGCGAGCGCGCGCGCCATTATGCCCAGCGTGCGATCGACGCGATTGCGGCGTTCCCGGCGAGCGCGGCCAAGGCGGCGATGACAGAGGCGGCGGAATTCGCGGTCGCGCGGCGGTATTAGGAACCTCGGCCGCGTGCTGGTGGAAACACCGCCGCGAAGGCTTCACCGGGCAGGCGCGCCGCGTTGGCGACGAAGCTGACGGTGTGGTAAGCGCCGCATAACGCAAAAATCTCGAGCTGCTGTTCCATGGTCCAGTCGGCGATGAACGCGGCATGGAGGGTGTCGTCCATCCGCCCATCGCGGCACAAGACGTCGATTGCGCCAAGCAGGCGCGCTTCGCATTCATCCCACAGCGCTGGATCAACGGCTGCATCGCATGTTGCGGAGATTTGCGCGTGCGTAAGCTTTGCCGCCTTGGCGAAAATCGCGACATGCACACCCCACTCATACTCGCAATTCCGGTTCGCGGTGGTGCGCAGGATCACGATTTCACGCATGCGCAGCGGCAGCGGGCTTTCGCGGTCGAGCAAGTTGGGCACGCCCTTGCGCAGGAAGCGCAGACTGTTCGCGAAGGTGCGGAACAGGGCAAGGATATAGCCTTCCTGCTGAGGATAGGTCGCAAGGACAGCGGCAATTTCCGGAGGATAGGGCTCGATCAGCGGGGTGAGCTGGTTGGTCATGGCGCGTTCCTTCTGCTACAGGTCCGGTAGCGAACGGTATGCTACAAAAAAAGTAGCGTCAAGCAGGAGCACGCGCGTGGCCAAGCTTCCCGGTATGCCGGTCAGGGGATCTCAGACCGGGCGGCCGATCATGGTGCTGCTCGATGTGCTGGGCCAGCGCTGGACGCTGCGGCTCTTGTGGGAACTGGGGCAGGGCCCGGCGACCTTCCGCGCGCTGCGCACGCGCTGCGACGAAGTTTCGCCAACTTTGCTCAACCAGCGCTTGAAAGACCTGCGCGAACTCGCGCTGATCGAACAGTGCGAGGCGGGCTATGCCCTGACCGGGCACGGCATGGCGCTCGCGCAGAAGCTCGCCTCGCTGGACGGCTGGGCGAACGAATGGGCTGCCATGCTGGAAGCGCGGGAGGGGGCGCGGGACTAGCCGCGCCCGCCAAACTCACCCCATCGGGTACATGATCTCGCGGCTCACCGCGTTGACGGCCTTCATCGCTTCTTCCGGCAGGACCAGATCGGCGGCGGCGAAGATCGGGGCGCATTGTTCCTCGGTGGTCACGCCGACGATGGTCGAGGCGACGAAATCGTGCTGCTTCGACCAGGCTACCGCGAACGTCACCGGATCGAGCTCGTGTTCGGCAGCGATCGCGGCGAAGCGTTCGGCGGATTCGATCGACTTTTCGTTGACGAAGCGGCGCGCCATGCTCGCCTGGCGGCCGCCCATTTCGAGGTACTTCGAGAAGCGCGCGCCTTCGGGCCGGGCGCCGCCCGAGTACTTGCAGGCGAGCACGCCGCCGCCGATGGGCGAGTAGGGAATGAGGCTCACGCCTTCCTTGCGGCAGACTTGCGCCAGTTCATCCTCGAAGCGGCGGTTGTTGAGGCTGAAGTTGTTCTGGATCGTGTGGTAGCGCGCGGCGCCAACGGCTTTCGCCGCCTCGATCGACTTCATCAGGCCCCACGAGGTTTCGTTCGAGCAGCCGAGAATGCGCACCTTGCCGGCGCGGACGAGCTCGTCGAGCGTCTCCATCGTCTCTTCATAAGACGTGTCATGGTCGGGCCAGTGGGTCTGGTAGAGGTCGATGTAATCGGTGCCGAGCTTCTGCAGGCTCTCTTCCACCGCGCGGATGATGTTGTGCCGGTCGAGCGCGGTCATGCCGTTGCGCTTGGGGCTCTTGAACCAGACGTGGCTGGGGCCGGAGACCTTGGTGGCGAGGATGATCGCATCGCGCGGCTTGGTTTTCAGCCACTTGCCGACGATTTCCTCGGTGCGGCCGACCCACTTGATATCGGGCGGCACGGGATAGCCTTCGGCGGTGTCGTAGAAATTGATGCCGGCGTCGTAGCTCATGTCGAGGATGCGCAAGCTCGTGGCCTCGTCGGCCTGGCTGCCGAAGGTCATTGTGCCCATGCAGATATCGGAAACGACAATGGCGGAAGCGCCGAGGCGGCGGTGTTGCATGTGGGGTGTGCTCCAGAAGTTTGGCAAAAGGTGGCGCGGCATCGCGAGCCGGTCAAGCCGAACGGTCGCTAGCGAAAGTGGGGATGGGTCAGTGGAGGCGTTTGCCCAGCAGCCACCAGACGAGCGTGGCGGCGAGCACGGCGGTGGCTGCAAGCAGCAGGGCGATCGCCGCGCCGCTGGCGAGCAGGCTGGTGAGGAGCGCGACGATGATTTCGATGCTGGTCCTCATTCGCAGCCGCCTACCATGGATTGCGGCCCGCGCGCAGGGTGCTTAGGGCTTGCGGCGTGAATGAGCTTCCGATCCATGCCATTTTGCCACAGCTGCTGGCCGCCTTGCGCGCCAGCACCTCTGCCGTGCTGATCGCGCCGCCGGGTGCGGGCAAGACAACCGCGGTGGCGCCGGCGCTGATTCATGAGGCGTGGTGCACGGGGCAGGTCGTGGTGCTGTCGCCCCGGCGCGTGGCTGCGCGGGCGGCGGCGGAGCGCATGGCCGAGCTCCTGGGGGAGCAGGCGGGTGAGACGGTCGGCTATATCACCCGGCTTGATGCCAAGCGCTCCGCGCGCACGCGGATTTTGGTAATGACGGAGGCGATCTTCGTCTCCGCTTTGCTCGCCGATCCGGAGCTCGGCGGCATATCGGCTGTGCTGTTCGACGAAGCGCATGAGCGCGGGCTGGGGAGCGATCTGGCGCTGGCGCTGGCGATCGAGGCGCAGGGCGTGCTGCGCGAGGATCTGCGGCTCATGGTGATGTCCGCCACGCTCGATGGCGCGCGGTTTGCTCGGCTGTTGGGTGCCAATCCTTCTGGTGAATGCCCGGTGGTGGAGAGCGAGGGCAAGGCGCATCCGCTGGCAATCCGCTGGCTGGGCTCCCGGCCCGATCTGAAGCCCGAGCAGGCCATGGCGAGCGCGGTGGTCTTGGCATGGCGCGAGGAGGAGGGCGATATCCTCGCGTTCCTCCCGGGCGTTGCGCAAATCGAGCGGTGCGCGGATTTGCTGGCGGAGCGGTTGCCGCAGGCGCTGGTGTTGCCGCTCCATGGACAAGTGGAGCCAGCTGGCCAGCGTGCGGCGATCCGGCGTGATCCGGGGGGGCGGCGGCGGGTGGTGCTGGCGACGAGCATTGCCGAGACCTCACTGACTTTGGACGGCGTGCGGATCGTCGTCGATGCCGGCCTGTCGCGGCGTTCGGAGTTCGACAAGGCGGCGGGTGTCTCGCGGCTGGTGACGGTGCGGGCGAGCCAGGCCTCGGCGGCGCAGCGCGCAGGCCGCGCGGCACGGCAGGGGCCGGGTGTCGCTTATCGCCTATGGGAAGAGGCGGCGCATGCGGGGCGCGAGGCATTCGATCCGCCGGAAATACTGACCAGCGATCTGACGCCGCTTGGGCTGACTTTGGCGCAGTGGGGGGCGGGCGATCCGGCGGCGATGGCGTGGATCGATCCGCCGCCTGTGGCCGCGATGGGGGCGGCGCGCGCGGCGCTGGTGGCGCTTGGTGCACTGGACGAAGAGGGGCGGATCACCCCGCACGGGCAGGCTATGGCCTCACTGCCGATGGAGCCGGCGCTGGCGCATATGCTGCTTTATGCTGCCGCGCGGGGTCAGGCGGAAGAAGCGGCACGGATTGCGCTTATGCTGCAGGAGCGCGGGCTGGGGGGGCGCGGCGAGGATCTGGCTTTGCGGCTGGAGCGCTGGGCCCGCGAGCGGGGTGGCCGGGCAGAGGCTTCGCGCTCACTCGCGGCGCGCTGGGCCAAGGCGGCGGAGCGGGCTGCGCGTGAGCTTGGAGCCGAGCGGGGCGTGACGGTGCCGCCCGGCGTGTTGCTGGCAGAAGCCTTTCCGGACCGGATCGCGCGGGCGCGTTCGGCGAGCGGGGAGGAATGGCTTGCCTCGGGCGGGCGAGGCTATCGGCTCGATCCGGCGAGTTCGCTGGTCCGCGCTGCGTGGCTGGTGATCGGCGATGCGCAGGGCGAGGCTAAGGGCGCGCGCATTACCGCGGCGCTGGCGTTGGAGGAGGCCGAGGTGACGCGGCATCTCGCGCACCGGATCGAGAGCCGCCAGGCGCTGACGTGGAATGCCGCAGAGGCGCGCGTCGAGGCGCGGCTCGAGCGGCGGCTGGGGGCCGTGGTATTGGCGCGCGTGCCGGATCCTGCGCCGCCGGCCGAGGCGGTCGAGGCGCTCTTGCTGGAGCGGCTGCGCGCCGAGGGGCTTGGCTTGCTGCCGCTGGGAGACAAGACCTTGGCGCTGCTGAAGCGCGCGCGTTACGCCGGGCTCGCCGCGCTTTCCGAGGAGGCCCTGCTCGCCCACGCTGAGGACTGGCTGGGGCCGCTGCTGGCGGGGCGGCGCGACTTCCAGATCGGGGCGGGCAAGCTGCACGAGGCACTGCTGGGGCGGCTCGACTGGAACGGGCGCGCCGCGCTCGACAGGCTGGCGCCAGCGGAGTTCACCTCGCCCGCTGGGACGAGCCACGCGATCGACTATGCGCACGAGGGCGGTCCGGCAGTGGAGCTGCGCGTGCAGGCGCTGTTCGGGCTGGACCGGCACCCTATGGTCGGCGATCCGCCAAGGCCGCTGCTGCTTTCGTTGACCTCGCCGGGGCAGAAGCCGATCCAGACGACGGCGGACCTGCCGGGCTTCTGGCGCGGATCCTGGCGCGATGTGGTGAAGGACATGAAGGGGCGCTATCCGAGGCACCGCTGGCCCGAGGCGCCATGGGAGGAAGAAGCGAGCCTGCGGACCAAGAATGCTTTCGAGGCGGGGAAGCGGTGAACAGGGCTGACGCGGCCTTGATTTTATAGGCGATTCGTGGGCATGGGACGCGCATGACTGCACGCATCTATCAGCGCCCGAAAAACGCCATGCAATCGGGCAAGTCGCGCACCGACCAGTGGGTTCTCGAATTCGCGCCGGCCGAGGCGCGGCGGCCCGATCCGCTGATGGGCTGGGCGGGGTCCGGCGACACGCAAGTGCAGGTGGTGCTGACGTTCGGTTCGGCGGACGAGGCCAAGGCCTATGCCGAAAAGTACGGCATTGCCGCGCATGTCAGCCCGGTGCCACCCAAGCGGCTGAAGCTGCAGAGCTACGCCGACAATTTCCGGTAATTTTGCGATCCTCTCCATTTTTCCGAAGGACAAATGGGGAGGCATTGGTGCTGCTTGCAAAGTTGGCCCGATCTCGCCATATGCGCGGCGGGAGTCGGGCGGACGTTAGCTGTCGCCAATCTGGTCAGGTCCGGAAGGAAGCAGCCACAACGATGTGCGGCGGGTCGCCCGGCTCCTTCAATCCTCATGATTAGTAACCAAGTCCCGCTCGGCCTGAGCCTGTCGCGGGGCGCTGGCGCGGCGGTTATCTCACTATCTTCGTCATTGCTAGCGCAGCGAAGCAATCCA
>CAILIO010000017.1 GCA_903834285.1 uncultured Sphingomonadales bacterium
ATCCCCGCGAAGGCGGGGATGACGAGGGGTCTCGGTGACGCGGTCAGTTCACCCCCGCTTCGGCTCGAACTCGATATGCAGCGCCTTCAGGCTGCGCAGCAGGAAGTGCGGGTGGACCGAAAAGTCGTTCGCGCCGTCCGCGAAATGCATGTCCTCGAACCGGTCAACCACCGCCTGGAAGCCCCAGGTCAGCTCGCGCCGGGCCAGCGGCGCGCCGAGGCAATGGTGCGTGCCCGAACCGAAGCCCATGTGCGCGCCCGCCTTGGGCCGGTCGAGATCGAGCTTTTCCGGGCATTCGAACGCCCGCTCGTCGCGGTTCGCGGCGGCGAAGCGCACGTTGATCAGCGCGCCCTTGGGGATCACCGTCCCCTCCAGCTCGGTATCCTTCGCGCAGAAGCGCATCAGGCTCTGGACCGGCGATTCCAGCCGGACCACTTCTTCCACGAACGTCTTCATGTAGCGCTCGGGATCGGACTTCAGCTTCTGCCAGACGTCCTTGTTCTCGATCAGCAGCTTCATCCCCGCGGCAAGCGCATTGGTCGTCGTCTCGCTGCCACCGACAAAGGTATCGGCCATCATCTCGGCATGGAGCTCGTTGTCGGAAAGCGGGCGTGCCCAGCCATCGATCACGGTGTTGACCAGCACGCTGATCAGCGAGTCATCGGGATTGGCGCGCAGCCGCTCGAAGATCGGCTGGAAATAGTGCTGCGCCTCGATCTCGCGATCGACCATCTCGATCTCGTCTTCCTCGGGCAGCATCATCGAGATGCGCTGGAAGAAGGCATCGGTCCAGCGCTTGATCTTCCACATGTCCTCGCGCTTGGCGCCCATCTGCTCGCCGATGATGTAGAGCGGGAGCGGCACGCAGAACTGGCTTACCCATTCGCAGCGGCCATCCGCCACGAAGCCGTCGATCAGCTCGTAGGCGAGCGTTTCCACCAGGGGATCGATTTCCTTGATCCGGCTCGGCTTGAACGCCTCGTTGAACATGGCGCGCATCTGCTTGTGGTTCGGATCGTCTCGCCCGCTGAGCGTCGGCTCGGGCAGCCAGCCGCGCTCCTTGAAGCGCGCAACCACCTTTTTCTGCCGCTCGACATTGGCGGACAGCGTCTGCAGCCCGGCGGTCTTGGGGCTGCTCGGAAAATTCTCCGTATCCAGCAGCACCCGCCGCACGTCCTCGTAGCGGGTAACCACATAGATATTGGTGCCCGGCTGGCAATAGACCGGCGCCTGATCCCGCAACGTGCGATAGGCATCATAAGGGCACTGCTGGACCGACGGGTCGAACAGATTGACGCCGAGTGTTTCCGCTCCTGCGCTCATCGCACGACCACCCGTTCCTCACCCCAGGGCGCGACAAGCCCCTCGCGGCGGAAGGCATCGGGCAGCTCCTCGACCATGTGCAGCGTCGCCGCGAGCCGTCCGAAGCCGACGAAAAAGGCGCAAGTCATGCCGAGTTCGACAATCTCCGACTCACTGAAGTGCTCGCGAAGCCCCGCATACATCGTTTCGTCTATGCGCAGATGGTCGGTCGCGAAAGCCTCGCCGAAACGGATCGCGGCCTTTTCGGCGGGGGTCAGGTTCTCGGCTTCCTGCGGTCGCTCAAGCGAGCAGACGAGGTCCTCGGTCACGCCGTCTTCCAGCGCATCGGTATAGCGGATCGCCATGCAGCTGCGGCACTGGTTGAAGAAGGCGACGCGCAGCCGCACCAGTTCCACCAGCTTTTCCGGCAATTGCCGATGGACCTTCAACGCTCCGGCGAATTGCATCATGCCCAGCACCTGATCGGGGCAGTGGGCAAGGAAGCGGATCATGCCCTGCTCGATCTCGGTGCGGTCTTCCGGCCGCAGCGCAGAGCGCAGGCGCGGATCCCAATCCTCGGGGGCAATCTTGGCGATGCGGGTCATTGTGCAGTCCCTCCCGTCCGGCACAGCCAACGGTGATCTTGGCAAAAGTGACTGTGGCAGGCCGTGCATTGGTCATGCACCATGCCGCGCACAACAACTGGCGATTTGAATAGAGCCAGGGGGAGAGAGGCGATGAGCCGCGTCAATCACGAGCTGAGCCCGATGGCGTGCCCGCACGCGCTGGGAGACGTCGATCTGTTCGCCCCCGGTGCGGCCGAGCACTGGTATGAGGCCTATGCGATCCTCCATGCAGAGGCCCCGGTGCTGCGCCTGCCCGGCGAAGGCCTGACGCCGGAGCGTGATGCCTTCATCCTCTCCAAGTACGAGGACATCGCCCGCGTCGTGCGCGATTGGGATCGCTATCCGCCCACGCTCTCGCTGCTGCTCGCCGCCCGAGAGGCGGATCCGGCCTCGGTCCGCGCCATGCCCGATATCGATGCGATGGTGAAATCGATCGCCTCGCTGCGCCCCAATCCGGAGCTGTGGCGCGCGCACCGCCAGCAATTGACCGATCCGTGGGTCGGCCCCGGCGCCAAGCGCCATGAAGCGATGATCACCGGCCATGTCGACGCCCTGATCGAGGCGTGGATCGCGGGCGAGCAATTCGATTTCGTCGCAGATTTCGCGCGCCCCCTTCCACAGCGCACGATGGCCAGCGTGCTGGGCTTCCCGCTGGAAGACGTGAAAGACCTCGAGATCTGGGGCAACGCGCAAGTCATGTCCTATGTCCACGGGTGCGGGCACAACAATGTGCTGACCCCGGAGCAGAGCGCCGAGAAGTTCCGTCTCCTCGCCGGCTTTTCGGAATACGTGGGCGATCATGTCCGCCGCCGCCGCGCCAATCCGGGCGAGGACATGATCAGCTACCTCACCCAGGTCCACTACGAGGCACTCGACCGCAAGCTCACCGACGACGAGATCGACGGCATCGTTTACGCCATGGTCATCGGCGGGCTGGAGACAACGCAGTACGCCCTCGTCGAGCAAGCCCAGCTCCTGATCGAGCGCACGGGCCTGTTCGCGCAGATCAAGGCCGACCGCGCGCTGATCCGCCCGTTCATAGAGGAAGGCATGCGCCTGCGCTCGCCGACGCAGGGCCTCTCCACCCGCATCACCTCGCAGGACGAAGTGTTTCAGGGCGTCGAAGTTCCGGCCGGATCGACGCTGCACTTGCGCTGGGGCGCCGCCAATATCGACCCCGACGAATTCGAAGATCCGCTCGACCTCAAGCTCGACCGCGCCGCCGTTACCCGCCACCTCGCGTTTTCGGCGGGCCCGCGCGTGTGCCCGGGCACCGGCCTTTCGCGGCTCGAACAGACCATCGCCTGGAACCGCCTCTGCGACCGGCTCGCCACGCTGGACTACGCGCCCGGCAACACTTTCCTGCACCAGCCGGGCATCATGCTCGGCACGCTCGCGCTGCACTGCACTTTCGAACGGGAGACCACGGCATGACCACCCTTCTCGCGCACATCAAGATCAAGCCCGGCGCCGAAGCGCAGTGGGAAGAGATCATGGCCGACATGGCCCATCAGACCTGGACCACCGAAACCGGCGTGAAGCGCTACGAATACTGGAAGGGCGAGGAACCGAACCTCTACTACTGCCTGCTCTCGTTCGACGACAAGGCCACGTTCTACCGCCACCAGATGTCGCCGCACCACGAGGGTCATGATTTCGCCGCCGTACTAGATGGTATCGGGCTGGAATATCTCGATCCGGTCAGGGGCGCGGGCGGCGGTCTTGCGCAGACCGTGGACACGCCGCTGCCCGATGATGCCGATGCCGATCTCAAGACCGCGCAGGAACGCTTCCCCCTCACCATTCCGGCATGGTGGAGCGGCCGCGCATGACCGCCGCCGCATCGCTCGATGATCTCCTGTCCAAGGACGCGATTCTAGACATTCTGGCACGCTATTCGCGCACGCTCGACTGGCTCGACGAGGAGGGGCAGGCCAGCTGCTATTGGCCCGATGCGGCGATCGACTATGGCTTCTTCAAAGGCAGCGCCGCCGATTTCGTGCCGGTCGTCATGGCCATCGAACGCCAGAGCGCGCGGCGCTGGCACTTCCTCAATACCCCCGCGATCCGCCTGTCGGGCGCCAACCACGCCGATGTCGAAACCTACGGCCTCACCGCCGGAGCACGCCAAAGCGAGGCAGGCACTTATGCCGGAACACTCTACGGCGGGCGCTATCTCGATGCATTCGAAAAGCGCGGGGGCGAATGGCGCATATCCCGGCGCGACTACGTACTCGATTGGTCGCACCCGATCCCCGACCAACCAGTGTTCGATCCCGCAGCCGCCTTCCCGTTGCCGATCCTCGATATCCTTGGCAGTGGGCATCCGCAGTATCGAGTGCTCTGACCTCTGCCCCAACCCTCGTCATTGCGAGCGCAGCGAAGCAATCCGGAGCGTCAGTGCACGCCGCTCTGGATTGCTTCGTCGCTACGCTCCTCGCAATGACGAGATGGGCCGTTGCGATAAGCCCGCCAATTCGGCGCAGGCCTTACTTGATCCGCATCAATGTCCGCCTGCCGCCGGGCGCGCATAAGGCCTCCACACCCCGCGTCTGGAGGACCAATTCCATGTTCAAGAACAATATCGGCGATGCCGACCGCGTGATCCGTCTGGCGCTGGCCGCCATGCTCATCGTGTTCAGCATCGTGCTTGGCCACCCGGCCATCGCGCTGATCGCCATGGTGCCGATCGCCACCGCTTTTGCCGGCGTCTGCCCGCTCTACAGCGTTCTCGGCCTGCACACCTGACGTCCACGCACTTGCCCCGGGCGCTGGCAGACGGCATAGCGCCCGGACCATGCATGATATCCGCCTGATCCGCGAGAACCCCGAAGGGTTCGACACCGCCCTCGCCCGCCGCCGCGTCGCCCCGCAATCGGCGGCGATCCTCGCGCTTGATACCGCGCGGCGCGATGTCGCGACGCGGATGCAGGAAGCGCAGGCGCGCCGCAACGAAGCGTCGAAGGCCATCGGCGCCGCAATGGGCAAGGGCGACAAGGACGCCGCCGAGGCGCTCAAGGCCGAAGTCGCCGAGCTCAAAACGACGCTCCCCGTGCTCGAGGAAGACGAGCGCCGCCTCACCGCCGAGCTCAATGCCGCGCTCGCCGCGCATCCCAACCTCCCCGCCGCCGATGTGCCCGAAGGCGAGGACGAGGCCGGCAACGTCGAGCTGACCCGCTGGGGCACGCCCCGCCAGTTCGATTTCCAGCCCCTCGAGCACGCCGATCTCGGCCCCCCGCTCGGCCTCGATTTCGAGACCGGCGCGCTCATCGCCGGCGCGCGCTTCACCTTCCTGCGCGGCGCCATGGCCCGCCTCCACCGCGCGCTCGCGCAGTTCATGCTCGACCGGCAGACGGGCGAGAACGGCTACACCGAATGCAATCCGCCGCTCATGGTGAAGGACGAAGCCGCATTCGGTACCGGCCAGCTGCCCAAGTTCGCCGAGGACTTGTTCAAGACGACCGACGGCCGCTGGCTGATCCCCACCGCCGAAGTCAGCCTGACCAACTCGGTGCTCGGCCAGATCCTGCCCGACGCCGCCCTCCCCCTGCGCATGACCGCGCTCACGCCCTGTTTCCGCTCCGAGGCGGGCGCGGCGGGGCGCGATACGCGCGGATTCATCCGCCAGCATCAGTTCGAGAAGGTCGAGCTCGTCTCGATCACCCGGCCCGAGGACTCCGAAGCCGAACACGAACGCATGACCGAGGCGGCGGAATCGATCCTGCGGGCGCTCGATCTCCCTTATCGCAAGATGCTGCTCTGCGCGGGTGATATGGGCTTCACCGCGAGGCGGACCTACGATCTCGAAGTCTGGCTGCCTGGGCAGGGCGCCTATCGCGAGATTTCCTCCTGCTCCAATTGCGGCGATTTCCAGGCCCGGCGCATGAACGCGCGCTATCGGCCGGAGGGCGCAAAGGGCACCGAGTTCGTCCACACGCTCAACGGCTCTGGCCTCGCGGTCGGCCGCACGCTCGTCGCGGTGCTGGAGAACTACCAGCAGGGCGACGGCACGGTCGACGTGCCCGAAGTACTGAAAGCCTACATGGGCGGCGTCACCCGCCTCACGCCGCACGGCTGATGCGCAAACGCTGGCTGGCCGCGGCGGCGCTGCTGCTCCTGCGGGGCAGTCTCGCCGCGCAGGGGCAGCCGGAGAACCTGCTCGACGCCCCCATTGTCGCGTGGTCCTACACCGTCCGCGCGGGCGACAGCTTCAGCGTGATTGCGCGGCGCATGGGGGTGAGCGTGGAAGCGCTGGCCGCCGCGAACCGGATGCAGCCGCCCTATATCCTGCGGCAAGGCCAAGTGCTCAAGCGCCCCGATCGCGCCGCCCTGCCGCGCCGCACGCTCCCAGCACCCGCACCCGTCCCGGTACGCCGCGAGCCCTCACCGCCCTCGACCAAGCGGGAAGCCGGCGCCCCGCGCCTTGTCTGGCCCACATCCGGCGCGGTGACAGTCAAGTTCGGCGTCCCGGTCAAAGGCCTGCCCAACAACGGCATCGATCTTGCCGCCTTCGCCGGGATGACCGTCCACGCCGCCGCCGCCGGCAAGGTTCTCTTCGCGGGCACCGAGCCCGAGCGCTTCGGCCAGCTTATCCTGATCGCGCACGAAGGCGGCTGGGTCACCGCCTATGCCTATCTCGGGCAGGTCACGGTCAAGGAGGGCCAGACCGTGAAGGCCCGCCAGATCATCGCCCGCATCGGCAAGAGCGGCGAGGCCAAGCGGCCCGGCCTCCATTTCGAACTGCGCAAGGGCACGGCCCCCCGCAACCCGGCGCTCTATCTGCCGATCAGGCTTTGAACGCCCAGAACACGACGCCCATCAGCAGATAGCTCGCAATCCAGAACCCCGCGCCGCGCAGCACCTTGCCCGCCGAAGCCCCAGCCCGGGCCTCGCCGATCGCCAGCGCCGGCGCTACGAAAGCCAGCGCCAGCCCGCCCGACATCATGAAATAGAGCCACGGCTTCACCGCCAAAGTCGCCGCCCCGACGCGGGCGAACATGTGCCCCATCATTGCCGCCGTCAGCCACAGCAGCGCGCCCGCCAGCAGTACTTGCGCAGGCCGCCGCGCCGACGGGCCCTGCAGGGCAACGCCGAACGCCAGCGCTGCCAAAGCCGCCACAACCACCGCCAGCCAGTTTACCGGACCCATGCCAAACGCCTTTCCGTCACGGCCATACCCATTCCCGCGTAGCCCCACGCGGCGCGGCGCGCCATGCGTCCGCAAGGGCCGCAACCGCCATCATGATCGCGTCGTGCTGCGTCTCGCCGATGGCCGGGCAGGCGACATGGCTGGCAGCGCAGTTCGGCTCCGCCATGACCAGAATATCTGCCAGCGTGCCGCCGCCGCCCCAGTGCAGGGCCTCGTAGCATTCGACCAGCCGCTCGGCCTGCAGCAGCTGGGCAATCCCGGCATCGGGCACGCCGGCGCGGGTGGCACTGGCATGCCCGCCGGCCTTGGCGAGCGCCTGAATCTCCTCCGGGTGCCGACCGCCCGCCACCATGCCCCAGAACGCCTCGGCCAGCCCCAGCTCGCGCTCGACGATCAGATGCACCGCATCGTGCGGCACGGGTCCCTTCCAGGGAAAGCGCGTCTCGGCCCGAGACCCATCGGCGCGCACCACCGCGACATGGTCCTCACCGCTGCCCTTGGTGATACGAATGATCATCGCCTGCCCATAGCGCGTGGTGACGGCCCGGCCAATTGCGTGTAAGCGCCGCCGCCATGGCCACAACTCCCATCATACTCCCCGAAGCCCCCAAAGTCGGCATGGTCAGCCTCGGCTGCCCCAAGGCGCTCGTCGACAGCGAACGCATCCTCACCCGCCTGCGCGCCGATGGCTATGCCATGAGCGCGGACTACGCCGGGGCGGACGTCGTGCTGGTCAACACTTGCGGCTTCCTTGATTCCGCCAAGGAGGAAAGCCTCGCCGCCATCGGCGAAGCCATCGCCGAGAATGGCCGCGTGATCGTGACCGGGTGCATGGGCAATGAAGCCGAAGCGATCCGCGCGCGCTTCCCCAGCGTGCTGGCGGTGACGGGCGCGCACCAGTACGAGGCGGTTGTCGAAGCGGTGCACGAAGCCGCGCCGCCTTCGATGGGCCCCTATGTGGACCTCATCCCGCAGGCCGAGCCGGGCGATGTGAAGCTCACCCCGCGCCACTACAGCTATCTCAAGATTTCCGAGGGCTGCAACCACGCCTGCGCCTTCTGCATCATCCCGAGCCTGCGGGGAAAACTCGCCAGCCGCCGCATCGATGCCGTGCTGCGCGAGGCCGAGAAGCTGGTCGCCGCCGGCACGCGCGAACTCCTCGTCATCAGCCAGGACACCTCGGCCTACGGCGTCGACGTCCGCCACGAAACCCG
>CAILIO010000018.1 GCA_903834285.1 uncultured Sphingomonadales bacterium
ACTGCCGCCGCCCCCCGGCAATTCGCGCCGCATCGACATGCGTCCGGCGATAACCGGCGAAGGCCGGGATCGAGGACGACGTCCCCGGCTGCGCCCGGTCCAGCGCGATGACGCGCGGATTCTCGGTCAGCCCGGCCGTCACCGCCGCTATCGTCTCCTCACGCACCCCCTCGGCGCGCGCCTTGGCGGAAAGATACTGGAGATAGCCCGGAAATCCGCCTGCCGCCGCGTCACCCTGCGCCGCGGCAGGCCCGGCGAGGAGCGAGAGCACCAGCGCCGCAAGCCCTGCCCGCAAGAGGCCGAGGGCGCGCAGACCACGGAAACGGAGGAGCAACTTCATCGTGACGTGACACTCGCACAGCAAAGGCGCGGTGGGAATCCCTCAATCGATGAATTGCGTGGGAAGCGGCGCAGACCCCCCGAGCACACGGCCCCCATGCAAAATTGCTTTGCGCTCCCCCGCCGGCCCGCTATCGGCTCTCGCACGATGCTGCGGACAGGTGGCCGAGTGGTTTAAGGCAGCGGTCTTGAAAACCGCCGTGGGTGGAAGCTCACCGTGGGTTCGAATCCCACCCTGTCCGCCAAAGATAGCCGCGGAATGCATTGGCATTTAACGCTAATCGAAGCGCAGATTGGGCCGACTGGTCTGCCTTCTGCGAGGCAGCTGAGGCACCCTCCGATTGACGCTCCGCTGCACCTGTTCACCGCAAAGGCGTGAGAGGGGATTCTACAATACCGTGGCGGCATGGCGCCGATCATGACGCTGGGTGGAGCAGGCAGAAACATGCGTGGGTCGGGCGGTGTGGGCGCAGCAGCACCGGCAAAGCTTCGGCAGACCTCGCAGGACCTGCAACCCGTCGAACGTGCGCTTGACTTGGGGGCAGAAGCAGATCGAGCAACGGCACTGCAGCCTGATGCAAGGCTGATCAAAGGCTCGCCTATGCTCCTTCGAACGTTCCAGCGTGGCCGGTTGGCTGCAGCGGTGGCGGGATTTGCGATTGCCCTTTCATGGGCGATCCCCTCATCGGCAAAGTCGGCCCGGTCCGCCGGAAGCGATTTTCCAGCCGCCCCCTTGCCCGACGCACTGCGCGAGGTCAGCGCCCGGTTTGGCATATCCATCGGGGCTGAGGGGCCAATTCCCGCGATCATGACCCGGCCCGTCCACGATGCGCGCCAAGCATCGGACGCGCTTGCCCAGATGCTGGAGCACAGCGGGTATGTTGCGCGGAAAATCGGCAAAAATCTGTGGCGCATCGAGATCGCGCTCGCCGCCCCCAGGCCGGCCCGTCAGGTCAAATTGTCCATTGTCCGTGAGCCCTCCCCTGCACCAGCGGTCATCGGGGTGGGAGACATCGTGGTCACCGCAAGCAAGACGGCAAGCCGGATCGCGATGTTGCCGCGCGCCATAGCGGTCTTGCCGTTCGGGCAAGACGAACAGGGTTCCTCTGCGACCACCAGCAGCGCCGTCGCGCGCGGTAACGATGGCCTGGTGCTGACGGCGCTCGGTGCAGGCAACAATCGCATGTTCCTGCGCGGCGTTGCCGATACCCCGCTGAACGGCTCCAGCCAGTCGCCGGTCGCAGTCGTGTTCGACGGCGAAAGGCTGACTTTTTCCGCGCCCGATCCAGACCTCAGGCTGGTTGATGTCGAGCGGGTCGAATTGCTCAAGGGCCCGCAGGGATCGCTTTATGGGACCGGCGCGCTGGGCGGGATTTATCAGATTGTGCCCAAGCCGGTGCGGCTTGACCGGAGCGAAGCCATGGTCTCGGCCGGCGGCACGGCCTACGGCAATGGCCGCCTGGGTGCGCTTGGTTCGGCCATGATCAACCTGCCGCTCATCGCGGATAGCGTAGGCTTGCGGCTGGTCGGCTATGGCGAGCTTGATCCGGGCTGGATCACGACCGCAACGCGCCAGACAACCAACCGGAGCAGGGTGACAGGGGCGCGGGGCGATCTGGCCATTGTTCCAGGTCCCGGTTGGCGGATCGACCTTTCGGGCCTCGCGCAGCGCATCCGCGCTGATGACAGCCAGTATGTCTATGAACGTGGCACACGCTCCAGACCTCATCAGCAAGCAGAACCACACCTGACCGAAATCGCGCATGCCGCCTTCAAGTTGAGCGGTGCGGTCGGGGGCGTCCATCTCGATGCGATTTCAGGGTTTACGTGGCATCATGTGCGCGCCACTCTCGATGCCACGATCGGGGCCTCTGCGCTGGGAGCAGCGCTGGGCGTCGATGTACCGAGCCTGTTCAACGACAACCGCCAGTTCCGGCTCTGGGAAAGCGAGCTTCGCCTGTCGGGACACGTGGCCGGAGCGAGCTGGTTGATCGGCGCGGCACATACCGAATCGCGTGACCATCAATTGCGCAACCTGACGGGTACGAGCGCCATCGAGGATCCCGGTACGGAGGGAGACGCGGCTATCAGTCAAGCGGTCACGGCGATGATCGTGCTTCCAGCTCCCGTGGCCACGATGAGCGAAGATGTGGCCGTTGACGTCAGCGTGCGCAACGCGTTCGATACCGGTGTATTTGCGACGGTCACCCTGCCGATTGCCCATCACCTCGACATCGAGGGCGGAGCGCGGCTCTTTGTCAGCGTGCAACACGTGCAGCGCACCGTCGAGGAGGTTTCCGGTGACCAGCGCACGGTCAAGCGAGGGTTCAGCCCGGCGGGGGCCCTCTCCTGGCACCCGCATGACGGCCAGTTGGTGTTCATCCGCTACGGCGAGGCTTTCCGCCAGGGAGGGCTGACCTTTGGCGAAGATGGTCAGGCGAGCGCATTCGCCGGCGATCGCCTTGCCACTCTCGAAGCCGGTTGGCGCGGGGAGCATGGCAAGCTAACCTTCGATGCCGCAGCTTTCATCACCTGGTGGCGCGACATGCAGGCCGATACGCTCCAGTCAAACGGCCTGGTGGAAACGCAGAACGTCGGCCGTGCCCGGATCGAAGGGAGCGAGTTGGGCATGATGCTGCGGCTGGCACATGACTGGCAGATCGCTGCCGGCGGCACGGTGCAGCGCGCGAGGTTGATCCGCAATGCCGCAGGGGTGTCGTTGGTCAACGCGCACCTGCCGATGATCCCGGACTACACGGTACGTGCAGGGCTCGATCATGCGTTTACCCTGTTGGGTGGGCAGGGTCATGTCAGGCTGTCATTGCGTTGGCTGGGCCCTGCACGCCTGAGCTTCGATCCAAAACTGGATCAGCCGACCGGCAATGTCCTTGAAACCGCGCTAGCCGCTTCCCTGCGGTGGGACCGCATGTGCCTGTCGCTGGCCATCGACAACCCGCTGAGCCGCACCGGAAACACATTTTCCTATGGTAATCCGTTTCGCCTGGCGACGCCGCAATACACGCCGCAGGCCCCTGTCAGGGCCACGATGATGCTGACCTATCACCTTTGAATCGAGCGGAAGATCGCCTGATGCAAACCGATGCGGACGAACGGCCAGCGACATCCGCGAATGCAGGGCTCCATGCCGTGTTCACGGCGGAGCGTGCGGCGCTCCTGCGGTTTTTGCGGGCGCGGAGTGCGGATCCGGCCGACGCGGACGATCTGTTGCAAGACTTATGGGTCAGGATCGGTGCTGCATCACCCGGTCCGGTCGGGAATGCCAGAGCCTACCTTTTCCGCATGGCCAACAATCTGGTACTCGATGCACAGCGCGCCCGCGGACGCGCGATGGCGCGGGATCGCGGCTGGCTGGCTGCTGACGGCGCGGACGAAGCCTTACCCGATATGCGCGCCGATCCGGCACCCGATGCCGAAGCGCTGCTGATGCAGCAGCAGGAACTGCGTTTACTGCACGAGGCGATTGCCGCCCTGCCCGCAGGGGCAGGCCGAGCCTTGCGGCTGCACCGGATCGAGGGCCTCGCCCAGGCAGAAGTGGCACAAATCATGGGCATCAGCCGCAGCGGCGTCGAAAAGCATCTGGTCGTGGCTCTGCGCCATCTACGTAGAATTCTGCTACCCATGGTTAATGCGGACTGCGGATATGACAATCTCGCGACGTCTGACGACGATGGCCATGATGGGCGATCATCCTCCGGCAAGGACTAATTGCAATTTCCGCTGGCAATCACCTCCCGGAGGACATGTTCTTAAAGGCTGCGCAATGGCACATTGCAAGCGGGACTGAAGCCATGGATTGGGATGGCTTCACGCAGTGGCTGGAAGCCGATCCGCGCCACCGTGCGGCCTATGATGAAATTGCCATGGCCGATGCTCTGCTGGTCGATCATGCCTCGGCGCTAGCAGCGCCCTTCGCTCCGGAGATGGAAACGACCGAGACCGAACCGGGCGAGGCGCCAGCGCGTCGGTGGCGATTGCTGGCGGCAAGTGCGCTGGTGGCAGCGTCGCTGGCGTTGGTCGTGGGCCTGCCGGTCTGGCACTCGACCGCCGCACAGGTCACCGTGTCGCAAGACGCCCCCCGCGACGTGGCGCTTTCGGACGGATCGCACATCACGCTGGCACCGCACAGCCGTTTGGCCGTGGCCGGTGAACAGATCGCGATTGAAGGCGAGGCCCATTTCGCCATTCGTCATGATCCGTCACGCGCTCTGCGGGTGAGGGCCGGGCCTTTGACGATCGAGGACATCGGCACCGCTTTCGACGTCGTGGCCGACCGGACAGGCGTACGGGTCGCCGTGCGCGAAGGGAAAGTCGTTATACGCCGCGCCGCACCCGCTGCTGCCGTGGAACTCGGCGCAGGCGATGGCGTGATCTATGGCGAAAGCACCGGTCTGCACCAGGTACCCGGTACTGGCCTTGGCCTTGCTGCATGGCGCAGCGGATCGCTCAGCTACGTCGATGTTCCTCTGCGTGTGGTCGCCGAAGACATCACGCGGCTGACCGGCACGCTGCTGACCGTGTCGCCCGAATTGCAGGAACGCCGCTTCTCCGGTTCGCTGGCGGTGACCTCAGGGGCCCGTACTGCGCGTGATCTTGCGTCGATCATGAACCTGCGCGTGGAACTGGTCGGCAAAACCCTGAAGCTTCAGGCCGCAGCGGCTCCGGTCGCGCCTTAAGGTTTATTTCACTTAAGGCTGCTTGGATAAATTTTGGTAAGCGGGCGGGCGCTAGCTGAGGGTCTGCAAGGTCGGCGGCGTCATAGCGTTTGACAGCAATATCGACCAGCCCGTTGCAAGATGGGCGAATCATCTGGGGTATGCAGCGATGGCGAAAACGGTCAATCTCACGGTCAACGGGCTGGCACGAACGGTCACCGTCGACAGTCTCGACACACCGCTGCTCTGGGTGCTGCGCGACGTGCTGGGGTTGACCGGCACGAAATACGGCTGCGGCATTGAAATCTGCGGCGCCTGCACGGTCATCGCCAACGGTCAGGCCATCAAGACCTGCGACACCAGCGTCGGCGAAGTCGCGGGCGGCACCATCATGACCGTCGAGGGGCTCGCCAACGATGCCGATGGCAAGAAGGCGCAGGCCGCATGGATCGCCGCGCAAGTCCCGCAATGCGGTTATTGCCAGTCCGGTTTCCTGATGGCTACCGTCGCCGCGATGAAGGCCGGGCATCATGGCAGCAGCATTGCCGGTGAGCTCAGCAATGTCTGCCTGTGCGGCACCTACCCCCGCATCGCCAAGGCAATCAGCACCCTTTGAGTAAACCGCGACAGCAGAGGAGCCGATAATGGCCGAAGCCTCAGATCTTACCACGACACGCCGCGGTTTCATTGCAGGTGGAGCCGCAACGGTTGCCGCCTCGGCGCTGGTCGTGCCACTCGTCATGCAGTCATCGGCCAATCTGGCCGGCTCCAATGCGGTCGCTGACGCGGGTCTCATGCCTGCTCCGGGAAGCCCGCTCGGCGCCTATCTCAAGATCGACAGTAACAACCTCGTCACTGTCATCATCGGGTCCACCGAGATGGGCCAGGGGATCATGTCCGGCATGGCGCAACTCGCCGCGGCTGAATTGAACCTCGATTGGACCAAAGTGCGGGGCGAGCACTCGGTGACGACGGCGGCCAATGTCGCCAGCTTCGGCAATCCCTTGTTCGGCGCACAAGTCACCGGCGGCAGCACGAGCATGCGCGGTTGGTATCGGCCGATGCGTCAGGCTGCTGCCCAGGCGCGCGCGCTGCTGTTGACGGCCGCCTCGCAGCTTTACGGCGGCACATGGACGCTCGCCAGCGGTGGCCGAGTGGAGCAGAACGGGGTCTACCACACCTTCGGCGCGCTGGTGGTGAAGGCCGCAACCTTACCCATGCCCGCAGCGCAGCCTTTGCTCGACAGCGGCGGCCTCGTCGGGAAGGCGCTGCACCGGCTGGATATCCCAGCCAAGGTGAACGGCTCGGCCATTTTCGGTATCGACGTGGTCCTGCCCGGCATGGTCTACGCCACGACGGTCCATTGTCCCACGCTCGGCGGCACCGTGAAGACGATGCCGGCAAACGCAAGCGGCGCAAAGCTGATCAATCTGTCGACCGCGGTCGGCGTGGTGGCTAGCAATACCCATGCCGTCTTCAGCGCGGCGCAGGGCCTTGCGCGCAGCGTCGTCTGGACATTGCCGACCAATCTGCCGCTGCTGGATACAACCAGCCTGTATAAGGCGGGCAGTGCCCTGCTGACCTCGACAACCTTGGTGCCACAAGTGGCCGAGACATCGGGCAACGCCGGCGCGGCCCTGGGCAGTGCGGCAAAGTCCATCGATGCGACCTACACCTTGCCGATGCTGGCCCACACTTATCTGGAAGTCATCAACTGCACGGTGAAACCGACTTACACCGCAGGGGTGCTGACCGAAATCGAATTGTGGGTACCGACCCAGGCGCAAGGCTTCGTCCTGCCCACGGTTGCCAAATTGACCGGCCTGCCGATGACCGCGGTCAAAGTTCACACGCCCTACATCGGCAGCGGCTTCGGCCGCAAGATCGAGCAGGACTACGTGACCGAGGCGGTGCAGATCGCGCTGGCCGTGGGCGGCCCTGTGAAGCTGACCTGGAGCCGCCCGCAGGACTTCTCGAACGACAAGTATCGGCCCGGCGCGCAAATCCGCGTCCGTTTGGGCGCAAATACGGCAGGCCTGCCGACTGCGCTGGTCTATCGCAACGTTTCCCCCTCGATCAGCGCGCAGCGCAATCCGAGCAATCCCGAAGACACTGGCGCTGTCGCGGGTGCGGTGGGCCTGCCCTACGCCATTGCTAATCGCCAGATCGAATTCGTGCCCAACCCTTGCGCATTGCCGCTTGGCTACTGGCGATCGGTGGGCGAAAGCTACAACACTTTTGCGGTCGAGAGCGCGATCGACGAAATGGCCTTGCTGCTGAAGCAGGACCCGCTCACCTTCCGGCGCACCTTGCTCGCAGGAGACTCGCGTGGGCTCGGCGTCGTCAATGCTGTGGCCACCCTCGCCAACTGGGGCAAACCGGCAACCGGCAATGCCCAGGGGCTGGCCTTCCTGAAAGGCTTCGGCAGCTATATCGCCGTCGTGGCCGAGGTTGGTAAAAGCGGCACCACGCTGCGTGTGAAAAAGCTCTCCGTCGCCATCGATTGCGGCACAGTGGTCAATCCGGACTCGGTGGCCGCGCAGCTTGAAGGCGGGTTGATCCATGGCATGGCCGCCACCTTGTGGCAGCAGGCCCTGTTCACCAACGGCGTGCCGGTTTCGAGCAATTTCAACAAATACCGCGTTGCCCGGATGAGCGATGTGCCGGTGATCGCCACAACGATCGTTCCCAGCACGCAGGACCCTGGCGGCGTTGGTGAAACCGGTGTCCCCTGCGTTGCCCCTGCGATCGCCAACGCGTGGGCCCGTTTGACGGGAATACGCCAGCGCTCGCTGCCGTTTTTCCCCGGCTCGACGATGAGCGACGGCTGATATTGGTGGCAAATACCTGACTCATGGCAGTACCCCTTGTCAGAACCATGCTTGCATTCGCGCTCCTCGTGCCGGGGGCGACGGCCCGTGCGGACGTGTTCGAATTCGGATATGATGGTGCATTCGCCCGGGTAGACCGCGTGGGCACACCGGAGACAGCCGCACCGTCCAGCTCTGTGCCATCCAGGCAGCTGGATGAACTGACAGGGCCGGCCCGCGCGCGAACAATTCTGGCGGCCATCACCACCCTGTCGCGCCGGCACAGCCTGAACCCTGCGCTGGTCGAGGCCGTGGCCTGGGAGGAATCGCGGTTGCATCCCGGCGCGTTGTCGCCAAAGGGCGCCATTGGCGTCATGCAACTGATGCCCGGCACTGCCGCGCGCCTCGGCGTCAACCCGCACGACTGGCGCACCAATGTGGCGGGCGGCATCGCGTTGCTATCCAACCTGCTGCGCCGTTACGACAACGACCTGATCAAGGCTTTGGCCGCCTACAATGCGGGCACCACCGCGGTGGATCGCTATAACGGCGTGCCGCCATGGCGGGAAACCCGCGCCTATGTCGCTGCGGTATTGGAGCGGCTGGCGAGTCGTGCCATGCAGACCAACACAAGACCTGCCGGATAACGAGGGGACCACGGTGCGCTTCGCGTCAAACATGCTTCGAAAGGCCTTTTGGGCTCCCGTCCTTGCCCTGACGGGCGCACGCTCCGCGCTGGGCCAAGTTGTGGTGACACCAGCGCCAGGGGTTCAGGTCAATCCGGCCGGGTCAGGCCCGATCAACGCGGCCTTGGGCTGGGTCGAAGGCACCCTGCTGGGCTCGCTGGCCACCACGGCGGCAGTGATCGCGGTCGCCGTTGTCGGACTGATGATGCTGACAGGACGGATTGACTGGCGGCGCGGGATGACGGTCATTCTGGGCGCCTTCATTCTGTTCGGCGCGGCAACCATCGTCGCCGGGATCCGCGGCGTGGCCGGTGCCACGCCATGAGCGGGCTGGCCGCTGATCCCTTGTTCGGCGCCTTGACCCGACCGCAGATGGTGGCGGGGGTGACCTACAGCTACGCCGTTTTCAACCTCATTGCCACGATCGAACTGTTTCTGATGACCCACCGTTTTACCATCCTTCTGCTGGCCCTGGTCATCCATGCAGCGGGCGTCATGGGCTGCCTTCGCGATCCGCGCTTTTTCGATCTGTGGATCACCCGCGTCAGCCGCTGCCCGCGGGTCAGGAATTTCGGTTTCTGGTCGGCGAATTCCTACACGCCGTGAACGGCTGACGATGACAGGCTTGGCCATCAGTTACGGGTTTGGCGCAAAGTTGCAGCTGCGCGAAACGCCGATAGGCAAGCATTTACCCTATGCTTGGCACTTCGATCGCGACACGGTCATCTCCCGCGATGGAACCCTGCTTCAAGTTGTCGAGGTGGAGGGGTTCGCAGGCGAAACCGCCGACGATGCCGACATCGGCTATCGTAAGCAGCTGCGCGAGACCTTGCTGCGCAGCATCGCCGATTCCCGCCTTGGTCTTTATCACCACATCGTCCGTCGGCCGATCAAGGTCGAGAGCGCGGGCGGCTTCCATGATCCGTTTTGTCAGATGCTCGATACCCGCTGGCACGCGGCCTTGGGTGCACGAGGCCTGTTTCGCAACACCCACTACCTGACCTTGGTGCAACGCCCGCTCCGGGGCGGGGTCGGCTGGATCGACCGGTTCCTGCGGGCGAGCCGGGACAGCGCCGGGGTTCAGCGCGAAGATTTGCGCCGCATGCAGGCCGCGCGGGAGGCCGTGCTGGCAACGCTGGCTCCCTATCGCGCCCGCGCGCTGGGCGTGATCCGCGACGATGCGGGCGAGGCTTCGGAGATCGCGGCGTTTCTGGCCTTGCTGCTGGGCGGCGATACGCGGCGTGTGGCGACGAGCGCCGACGAGATCGCGATGCAGATCCCGGATCGGCGGCTGACGTTCGGGCTGGACGCCATGGAAATCGGCGCAGGTAATGGCAGTCCGCGCCATTATGCGGCGATCGTCTCGCTCAAGGATTATCCGGCGCTGTCTGCGCCCGGCATGCTGGACGCAATCACCCGGCTGCCACACGAAATGGTCCTGAGCGAAAGCTTTGCGTTCATGGACCGGCAGGCAGCTCTGGGGCGCATGGGTACCGCGTTGCGGCGGTTGCGCGCCGCCGAAGATGACGCCTTTTCCCTGCGCGAGGAACTTGCAGCAGCGCGCGATGACGTCGGCGCCGGGCGCGCGGCCTTCGGCGAGCACCACCTGACGGTTCTGGTGCGCGCGCCGGATCTCCCTGCGCTGGATAGCGCCGTGGCCGACGTTCAAGCCGCGCTGGGAGAAGCCGGCGGTGTCGGCGTGCGCGAGGACATCAATCTGGAACCGGCCTTCTGGGCGCAATTTCCCTCCAATTTTGCCTATGTTGCGCGCAAGGCGATGATATCGGCGGCCAATTTCGCAAGCTTCGCCGCGTTTCATGATGCACCGGCAGGCTCGGCGACCGACAACCACTGGGGACCGGCGCTGGCCGTGCTCGAAACCACCGCCGACACGCCGTATTTTCTCAATCTCCATTATGGCGATCTGGGCAACTTCACGGTGATTGGCCCGAGCGGTGCGGGCAAGACGGTGCTCCTGACCTTCCTGATGGCGCAGGCGGAAAAGTATGGGCCGCGCATCGTGTTTTTTGACAAGGATCGGGGTGGCGAACCGTTCATCCGGGCGGCACGCGGCAAATATCACCGGCTTGCCCCCGGCAACCCAACCGGGTTCAATCCCCTGCTCTTGCCCGATACACCGGGCAATCGCGCCTTCCTGCGCGAGTGGCTGGCGGTGCTCCTTGGTGGCATGGACCTGTTGGACGTCGAGGAAATTGCCGTGATTGCCGATGCGATCGACGCCAATTTCGATCAGCCCCAGGGCTTGCGCCGGTTGCGTTTCCTGCGCGAAATGCTGGCCGGCGCGCGGGTGCCGCGTGCAGGCGACCTGAGCGCCCGTCTGCGGCCCTGGCTGGGCGACGGCGAGCATGCATGGCTGTTCGACAATGCCGAGGACACACTTGATTTCGCGCAGGCGATTGCGGGCTTCGACATGACCGAACTGCTCGACAACCCGGTCCTGCGCACGCCAACGATGTTGTACTTGTTCCACCGCATCGAAGAAGTGCTCGACGGCCAACCCACGATGATCGTGATCGATGAGGGCTGGAAGGCGCTTGACGACGATGTCTTTGCACGGCGTTTGAAGGACTGGAACAAGACGATCCGCAAGCGCAACGGCGTGGTCGGCTTTTGCACCCAGAGCGCTGGCGATGCGCTGGACAGCCGGATTTCCGGGGCCATCATCGAACAGGCTGCTACGCAGTTCTTCCTGCCCAATCCCAAGGCGCGCAGCGAAGACTATATCGCCGGCTTCGGCCTGACCGAGCACGAATTCGCGCTGGTGCGCAGCCTGCCCGACACCGCGCGCTGCCTGCTGGTCAAGCGGCCGGACCATAGCGCTGTGGTGCGACTGGACCTATCCGGGCTTGAGGATCTGATCCCGGTCCTTTCCGGCACAGAACGCTCCGTGCGCCTGCTGGATACCCTGCGCGAACAACTGGGCGACGATCCGCAGGACTGGCTGGCCCCGTTCATCAGCGCCGTGCAGGGGCAGCGCCGATGATGACGTGTCCAGGACCAGCAGACAGTCTCGGCGCCGTTCGCGGCGTTCTGGGATCGGTTGACTGCCAAGTGGAAGGCTATGCGAAGGCGGCCTACCTCGCGCTGTCAGGTCCGCAATCCTTCTTCCCTGCCGCGCTTACCAGCCTGCTGGTGATCTATGTTGCACTGATCGGTTTCCGCATGATGTTTGGCATCGGCCAGACGCGCGTCATCGATGCCCCGATGCTGGCGCTGAAGATCGGCCTCGTGCTGAGCCTCGTGTTCAACTGGTCGGTATTCGAAACGCTGGTGTTCGATTTGGCGGCCGACGCGCCCTACGAAGTGGCCAAGGTCGTTTCCGAACCCTTGCGCAAGGGCGGTTCGACGCTTGCCGCCGATCCGCTGGTCGGGTTGCAAGCCCTCTATGATGAGATCGGCTCCGATGCGGAAGATCTGGGTCACAAGGCCGGTCCCAATCCCGTGCTCTTACAAGGGGGTGAGGCGCTGGCTTCGCAGAAGCTTTGGACCGCGCAGTCGACGTTGTTCATCAGCACGGCGGGCATTCTGGCCATGGCCATGGTTGCTGTCGGCATCCTGACCGCGATCGGACCGCTCTTCATTGCCTCGGCGCTGCTGGCGGAAACGGCGGGCCTGTTCTGGGGCTGGTTGCGGGCCCTGGTGGGTGTTGCACTGCTTCCGCTGTTATGCTGGACGACGACGCTGATCCTGCTCGTCACGGCCGAACCCTGGGCTCAGGATCTGGCCGCAGGCAGGGCAAGCGGTCACATCCGCCTCGCCACGGTCGATACGCTCAGTCTGATCATTTTCGTCTTTGCCGCGGCGCAGGCCGCCCTCACTGCAGCGGGCCTTGCGATTGCCGGCGGCCTTGGCCTGCCACGCCGGGGCGGCGATCGCGGACGCGCAAAAGGGTCCGATGGCGTGAGCAGCGAAAGCATCGGAGCCCACCCCTCAGAGGTACTGTCGCGCGCGGACCGTCTGGCATTGACGCTCGGCGGAGCAGGCGCGAGCCGCCGCAGGGGTGGTAGCAGTGCGTCTTTCGTCCGCCTCGATGCAGCGTCGGGTGCGGTCCTGGCGAACCAGGCGCCAACAATCGCAAACGGATCAGGATCACGCGCGGGCGATGCCTATTGGCGTAACGCGCATTTGCGAACCGGCAGCACGGCCAGCGCGGGCAGGACAAGGAAGCGGCCATGAAAGCCGGGCTCATGCACGATTGGCGGCCGCTGACACTGGGCTTGTTCATGGCGGTCTGCGCCCCCGCGCACGCCAGCAGCCTGGCCGAGGCAAGCCCGGCGGCCGCGACGGACCCACGTGTGCAGCTGATCGAATATGTTCCCGACATGATCGTGCCACTGGCGACCACGCCCGGATTTGCGGTGACCATCGATTTCGGCGGCGACGAGAAGATTGAAACGGTTTCGATCGGAGACAGCGCCGAATGGCAGATTTCCCCCAACCACCGCGCCAACTTGCTGTTTGTAAAAGCCATGACGGCACCGGCGACGACCAACATGACCGTAGTGACAGACCAGCGGGTCTATTACTTCGCGCTGACATCCTTTGCGCGCAAGCACGGTGTCCTGCTCGGCGAGCAGGTCTTCGCGCTGCATTTCGTCCACGATGCTCCGGTTGCGCTTGCTGCAAAGGCCGACGACTCTACCACCGCGGCTCCCGCCGTGCCTGGGGCAACCGGCCCGCGCGAAGTCAACACTGCCTATAGCTATGACGGCTCGCGTGAAGCTCTGCCGATGCGGGTCTTCGATGATGGCAAGGCAACCTATTTCAAGTTTGCCGAGACAATGGATTTGCCCGCGATCTTTGTCCGCGAAGCCGGCGGTGCCCTAGCCGTGACCAACCTTGCCAATCGCGATGGGTATGTTGCTGTTGACCGGTTGGCAGCGGTGTTTGAATTGCGGCGCGGCAAGCTGGTCACCCGCGTCTACAACGATGCCTATCATCCCGACGTGGCCGAAGGTTCCACGCTCGTTCCGCACCGGACAAAGCATGGCAAGGCCGAACGCGCCGCCGTGCAGGAGGCGAAGCCATGACGGACCCCCATTTTGGCGGCGACGAACCGTCTCCGTTCGTCGGACCGACTGCCTGGCCGCCATCGATCGTCGCCCGCAAGCCGTCGCTGGCGCTGCCGATCCTGGGGGGCCTTGCCGTCGTCGTGTTCGGGACGATGGTCTTTCTGGGGCTCCGAGGTGCACGCGATTACACCGAAGCAGGCCAAGGGCCCAACGGCGCTCAGGCCGGCGGCGCACCCTCCGGCACAGGGTCCGGATTTGCCGGTGCTACTCCTGACATGCTTGCAGGCGGAGCCAATGGGCAGGCCCCGGCCGTGCTGATGCCCGGGCTCGGCGGTGCTTCGCCCGCCAATGGTGGCACGCCTGACGTTGCGGTCATCGGTGCGAGCAATAACCCGATGGACGCAGCGGCCGCGTTGCCGCCAGCACCTCAAACCCCAGCGCAACGCTATCATAGTCCGCTCCTGGTGGTTGATATGCCCGGCACTGCCGGCGGGGCGGCGGCCGGCCTGCTCAACGCATCGGCCGGCGGAGGATCGGCGCAGACGCCTGCCCCCGCTGATCGAGGCGGACAGTCCGGACTGGGCGCGCAACTGGGCGGTGGTGCATCGTCGGTGGCGCCCAGCCGCATGTCCGACACCGCCCGGATCGCGCCGCAGGGCACGATCATTCCAGCTGTGCTCGAAACCGGGATCAACTCCGATCTGCCGGGCTTCGTCAGGGCCATCGTCGGACGCGACGTACGCGGCTACGATGGAACGACGGTGCTGATCCCCCGGGGAACGCGGTTGATCGGCCAATATCGCAACGGCGTGGCCGTCGGACAGTCACGCGCGTTCGTTGTGTGGTCACGGCTGATCACACCGGCCGGCCTTTCGGTCGACCTCGATTCCCCGGCCACCGACAGCGCGGGGCAAAGCGGTGTTTCGGGCGAAACCCATACGCACTTTTTCCGCCGGTTCGGGAACGCCATCCTGCTTTCGGTGCTCAACGCGGGGCTTCAGGCCGGTGCGAACAGCATCGGATCTCCGAGCACCTCGATCATCATCGGCTCACAAGCCCAGGCGGCCAACGTCGCCACACTGGCGCTGCAGAAGGAGATCGATATCGCTCCGACAGTGATCGTTCACCCCGGCACGCCGATCCAGGTATTCGTCGCCCGGGACCTCGATTTCACCGGCGTGACAGGCAAGCGCTGACGTGGACGGCGTTTACCTCAGTGCATACCTCCAGTTCCTGCGGCCATTTCTCGATGCGCCCGGGGTAACGGATGTGTGGATCAACCAGCCCGGCGAAGTCTGGCTTGAACACAGCAGTGGACCGATCCAGCGGCTCGATGTGCCCGAACTGACGTCGAGCCTGCTCGATCGCCTTGCCCGGCAAATCGCGGCGACCAGCCATCAGGCATTCAATCGCCAGAACCCGCTGATTTCGGCGAGCCTTAGCGATGGAACGCGCGTGCAGATCATCGGGGAGCCGGTCGTGCGGTCGGGGCCGGTCTTCGCGATCCGCCGCCACGGCATGTCGGATCGCTCCTTGGAAGAGCTCGATCAGGCTGGCCTGTTTTCGCATGTCCGGTTGAATGACATCGCGCAGACCCAGCGCGACCTCGCCGATTTGCAAAGTCAGGGCAACTACAGCGCATTTCTTCGGGCTGCGGTTGCCACGCGCAAGACAATCATTTTGTCGGGCGGAACATCATCTGGGAAAACCACCCTGATGAACGCGCTGGTTAAATGCATCCCGCGCGATGAGCGCCTCGTCACGATCGAGGATGCCCCTGAACTTCAGCTGGACCACGCCAATGTCGTGGCCATGACAGCCACCCGCGGCGATGGCGGTGAAGGCCAAGTCGATACCGAACAGCTCCTCCAGGCAGCCTTGCGCTTGCGCCCGGACCGCATCCTGCTTGGCGAATTGCGGGGCGCCGAAGCGTTCAGTTTCTTGCGGGCTGTCAACTCCGGCCATCCCGGCTCGATCACGACGGTTCACGCCGATTCACCCCAAGGCGCACTCGATCAGATCGCCCTGCTCGCGCTCACCGCCCGGACCGGGATCGGGTGGGATGCGATCGGCAGCTACATCAGGCAGGTTGTCGATATTGTCGTCCAATTGCGGCGCATCGACGGGGTCCGCCGCGTGACCGATGTCGCATGGATCTCAGCAAACGCCGTCAGACCCGCTTCAGAGTGACATCCGACCTGGCTCGTCTCCCACCCGTCCCGCCACTAGATGTCGATCAAACGTGCCCTGCCATTTCGGCTTGTGCCTCGCTCAAGCGCACCACCGTGCCCGCAGCGCCCGCGCCGCGCCGATCAACGCAGAGCTTGCCGCACGCAGTGGCCGGGGATGGCGTGCGCCAAGCTCCTTCGGGCAGCATGCTGAGACGACCACGCGCGGCAGCGAGCCCGAACGCACCGTGGCATCGGCCATCTGCCACCAAAGCCGCGCATATTCTGCCATGATGGCGCCGTGCTCGTCATCCGATGGCGCGATTGCGGCCATAGCCCGCGCGTGCACCCGCGCCAGCACGAGATTGAGCCGGTGCAGCGTGATCAGATCGGGCACCGCCGCTCCGCCGGTAAAATGCGTGAGGGCGAGCCGCGCCGAGCCGCTAGCTGCATCGCCAAACAAAGCAGCATAGGGTTCGGCAAGCACCGCCGTCGCGCTTTCGACCATGCGCGCGGTATAGCGCTGCGAGGCACCACCGGGATGAATGCGATACGTCAGCAGCGGCCGGTCGATCCGCGCGATGGTGCCATGCGCGGCAATGCGGCGATAGAAATCGAAGTCCTCGGCAAACAGGCGGTCGGTGCGCTCGAACACGTCGAGCCGGCGGACCGCCTCGGCGCGGACCATCACGGACGACCACACCAGCGGATTGCCGAACCAGAGCCGCCACGCGAGCAGCGCGGGGCTGGTCGCTTGTGGCATGCGGGCCCGCTCGCCCGATTCGGGGCGCACGACACCCTGTTCGATCAGATCGACCGCGCTTGCCACCAGTACGCATTCGGGATGATTATCGAGCCATGCCTTCTGCGCGGCAAAGCGATCAGGGTGGCACAAGTCGTCCTGGTCAAGCCCGACGATATAGGCCCCGCGCACTGCGGTAAACGCGGTGTTGCGCGCGACCACCGGGCCGCCGTTTGCCGCCGATTCGATCACCCGCACGCGCGGGTCTGCAATCGCCCTAAGCCGCGCCAGCGTGTCGTCGGTCGAACAATCATCGACCACGACCAGTTCGAAATCGGCAAACGTCTGCGCGAGCACGCTGGCGATCGTTTCCTCGATCAGCGCGCCGCCGTTGTACGCGGCCATGACCACACTGATGGCAGGGGATGCCGTCATGCCGCCGCCGCTTTGGCCGAAGCGCCGAGCACCTGGCCAACGATCATCTGGCCAACATCGTTCTGCCACAGCCACAGCCCGTTGGCATTGCCGCGGAAGCTCGGCTCACCACCCAGCTTGCCCCACGGCACGAACCCGGCGCCGAGCCCGATGCCGAATGCGCCCGAAACCGGCGTGCCATCGGCGGCGATCACGCGGCAGTGCTTGTCCACCATCGGTCCGCCTGCGTGGCAGGCCAGCGCAATGGGCGCGCCATCGGCGTCAAACAGCGGCAGCGCACGCGGTCGATAGCCCGTCGCGCCGATCACCACATCGGCCTCGGCAATGATCGCCCGCGCGGCCGCGTCGTCGTGCTCACCCAGCTGGAACAGTGTGAGGCGCGGATCCGGCTCTCGCCCGCCAATGGCCAGCGCGCGCAGCACCATCTCGCGCGATTCGAGCCGGAAGCCAGCGAGGCGGTAGACAAACCCGCTGACCGGGCAGATGTCCGCATCGGTGAAGTCGCTGAAACCATCGGCCAGCGCCGACTCGCGCGAGAAGTAGAACGGACGCAGCGGCCGCCGGTGCAGGACAGTCACGGCCCCGGCACCCAGCGGCAGGTCGGCGGACTTGAGCAGCTTCACCGCGCTCGCCATCGCGCTGGTCGAACCGCCGATGATCGCAATGCGCGGCGCGCGCACGTCGGCGAGCTTCGCCGCGATCGTATCAATCCCGCCGATCCGCATGGCGTGGTCCGCGCCAACCAGCCGTTCACCCGCCAGCTCGCCCAATGTTGCTCCGGCGATCGGCGTGGCGCGCAAAGCGTCGGCGTCCATGGCACCGCCCGTGGCAATCACCACATGGCGCGAGAGCACGTCATGCGCTTCGCCGCCTACGGGCTTCACCGTCGTGGCCCAGAGCCCGTCCGCTGTGCGCCGCGCGGCAATCGCATCACACCGCGTATAGAGCGTGCCGCCCAGCTCGCGCACCACCGCGCCGAGGCGCTGCCCCGTCACCGCCAGCAGTTCGCCGGCCGTGGTCAGCGGTGCGCCGAGCTGGCCGCAATGGCGTGCCATTTCAGCACCCGCCGGATGATCCATGAGCCGCGCCAGCTCGGGCACGGGATTGTCCTTGATCGCGCTGAGGAAGGTTTCGGCCGTCGTGTCGGAACGAATGGCATAGCTGCCCAGTTCGCCCGCGCCGAGCGCCGCGCCGCGCTCGACCAGCGCCAGTCCGGCACTGACGAGCTCGGGCAGTTGTGCGGCCTTCGACGCTGCCGTCAGCATGGCGGTTCCGGCCGGGCCGCCGCCGACGATCAAGGTGCCGTGGACCGGCTGCGCGGCAGGCGCCGCCGCCTTGCGCAGGCCGAGCCTTGCTATCGCGCGGCGCAGCCGTTCGGCCACGAAGCGGACGTCATCGACCGTCATCGAGTCGGTGATCGGCAGCGAAATGATCCGCCGCGCGACATCATCGGCCACCGGTGTGGGCTCGATCAGGCTGGTGTCGCGGAACAGCGGCTGCTGCGCGAGGTGCGGGCTGAAATAGTGGCCCGCGCCGATCCCGCTCCCTCCGAGCGTGGCGATGAGCTTCTCGCGCGCAGGCGCGAGCGCGGCCGGCAGCAGGAGAGACCAGAACTGGAAGCACTGGCGCCCCGGATCGGCTGCCTGGACCGCAAACTCGGGCAGGGCCTCTGCATAAGTCCGGCCCAGCAGCGCCCGGTGCGCTGCGACCGTGTCGATTTCATCCAGCTTGGCGAGCGCCTGCAGTCCGGCGACTTCCGATAGCTTGGCATTCATCCCGGGAAGATCGGCAGAACGCGCCTCGCCGAAGCCGAAGTTGGTCATGCGCCGCAATTCGTCGATCAGCTGGGTATCGCCGCTATGCACCAGGCCACCTTCGCCGGTTGCAAAGGTCTTTGTCGCATGCATCGAATAAACGACGGCAAAGCCCGCGCCCGCACCGAAATTGAGCCCGTCCGCATCGATCGAGCCCAGCGAGGCCGCGGCGTCGATCACCACGGTCAGATCATGCCGCCGCGCAAGCCAGCGATAGCGCTCGAGATCGAGCGAGCGGCCGAACGTGGCATAAGGCACGATCGCGCGCACCCGGTGGCCATAGCGTGCGATCAGTGCTTCTTCCGCCGCCGGATCGGACGACCAGGTGGCGGGGTCGATATCGTGGATCAGCGGGGTCAGTCCGGCCCACATCGCCGCTTGCGCCGTGGCCGCGAAAGTCAGCGACGGAACCAGCGCGAGGCCGCCCGCCGCACCCTGCCCGCCGCGTCCGCGTGTGCCATGGCGCAGCGCCAGCATGAGACCGGTGGTCGCGCTCGACACCGCCAGCGACGCGCCGCGCCCGCCGAACAGCCGCTGGGTGACCGCTTCCTCGAATTCGCGCACCACCGGACCACCGTTGCTGTAGATGCCGCGCGCTTCGATGGCGCGCAAGGCATCGCCCATCGTGCTGAGACGGGGCGGCTTGGGCTCGATCAAAGGAAGGCGACGCATAAGGCAGAAACCTCGTCAGGAACGACTAGGCATTCACCGTAACATCACGAGGCGTTTCAGAAGTCTTGAAGTTGGGAAGAATTCCTTTTATTAACCACGATTTATGGGGATTTTCAGAATTTGAGAAGCTGGTGTCCCGAGGTGATACAATCCACCCACTACCCTTTAACCAGACAGGAACCGAGCGCACCAAAGCGGGCGGGGTCATCGCCAGTTTAGGTCAGCACCAGCTCTGCAGATGCACGCCCCACGACAGGGCTTGGGAGCAAGACCCGATTCGATCATGGCAAACGCAATTGGCGCTCGCTCGGGACTGCATTGGCGCCGAACAGGCAAGGCGCGCGGCCGGTTTTAAACCAGCCACGCGCCTCCCTTAATAAAAGTGTCAGGCTTGCGCGGTTTTGCGGCCAAAGGGCCGCACGCGGGTCACCAACAGGCCGATCGCCGCAGCGAGCGCCGAAAGCCAACCAAAACCGACCAGCGGCGCAGGCGCGCTCGGGCCGCTGCTGATAGTCATAAAGCCAGTCTTGCCAACGTCAATGCCTTGGTACCCGGCGTTGTAATTAAACTTATATGTACCTGTAATGCAAATCGGAGCAGACAACGGGCCTGAGAAGAAATTATCGTCTGTCGCCCAAATATCGTTGTTGAAGTTAATCCCTTGTCGCAACCCTACATCCTGAGTTGCGTCAAATTCAGGAGAGTTATACTCAACAATGTTTCCGTTTTGAATTACACTTGTCGGCTGTATATAAAATGCATTAACGTCGAAACCATTCGGAACGCTATCCATCGTCCACACGAACGGATTTTGTGCGTCAGGAGTTTGTCCGTTTGTGGTATACCAGGTGAGATGTAGCGGACTGGCCAAAGCCGCCTCTCCACCCAACACGGTCACGGCCAACGCTGCCCCACAGGCCAGCCTGCGCAGCGTGATTGCCTTTTTCATTGTCACGAAAACCCGCACTTTGATGACCCCGAATGCGGGGCAAAGTAAGTCTATTATGGACCGTTAGCCAAATAATATAGTCAATCTGGTTACAACCGCAGGGTCACCGCGGTGCCGCTGCGGTGAGCCGTATCGATGCTACCACCCGGAAACATGGCCACCGGTCAGGTCAAACAGATTGGCTTGCCCTAGCCCAGCGCCATCGCCGCAGCATGGGCGCTCGCCCAGGCCCACTGGAAGTTATAGCCTCCGAGCCAGCCCGTCACATCAATCGCCTCGCCGATCGCATAGAGCCCCGGCACCGCATTTGCGCCCATGGTGCGCGAGGAAAGCCCCGCCGTGCTGATCCCGCCCGCGGTCACTTCCGCCTTGGCAAAACCCTCGCTCCCGCTTGGCGTGAAGGTCCAGTTCCGCAATTGCGCTTCGGCTGCCCGCAGCACCTTGTCCTGCTTCTGGCCCAGTTCGCCTTCCAGCCCAACGCGCTCGGCAAGCCGCACGGCAAGCCGCTCAGGCAGCGCCGCGCCCAGCACCCGCGCCATGGCAACGCGCGGCCGTTCGCGCTTGGCCATGAGCAGCCAGTCCTGCGGCTGATCGGGCAGAAAATCGATCTCCACTGCGCTCCCCGGCTTCCAATAGGAGGAAACCTGCAGGATCGCGGGGCCGGACAGGCCGCGATGCGTGAACAGCGCCGCCTCGCGAAAAGCAGCCTTGCCCGCGCGCACCATAACGTCCGCCGAAACGCCCGAAAGCTCGCGAAACAGCGCTTCCTCGCCCGAAAGCGTCAACGGTACCAAGGCAGGGCGCGGTTGCACCACCTTGAGCCCGAAGCGCCGCGCCAGATCATAAGCAAAGCCGCTCGCCCCCAGCTTGGGGATCGAAGGTCCGCCGGTTGCGATCACCAGCGCCGGTGCCGCCAGCGTCTGCGCGCCATAAGTGACGCGGAACAGGCCGTCCCCATGCTCCATCGCGCCCACCGGATCGCCGCAGCGCAAGTCCACTCCGCCCGCGCGGCATTCCTCCATCAGCATCGCCACAATCTGCTTGGCCGAGCCGTCGCAGAACAGCTGCCCCAGCGTCTTCTCATGCCAGGCAATACCGTGCCGCTCGATCAGCGCGATAAAGTCCGTCGGCGTGTAGCGGCTCAACGCCGAGCGCGCGAAATGCGGGTTCTCCGATAAGTAGCGATCAGGCGCGGTGTGGAGGTTGGTGAAATTGCACCGCCCTCCCCCCGAGATCAGGATCTTCTTGCCCGGCGCATCGGCATGGTCGAGCAGCGCGACACGCTTGCCGCGCTGGCCCGCCAGCCCCGCACAAAACAGCCCCGCCGCGCCCGCGCCGAGGACGATCACATCATGGGTCGACGTCACGCCCTGAATATCAGATGTGGATCGCGCGCCCGTACGCCGCGAGCACGCTCTCGTGCATCATCTCCGACAGCGTGGGATGCGCGAAGACAGTGTGCATGAGCTCTGCCTCGGTCGTCTCGAGCGTCTTGCCCACGACATAGCCCTGAATCAGCTCGGTCACTTCCGCACCGATCATGTGCGCACCCAGCAGCTCGCCGGTCTCGGCGTCGAACACGGTCTTGATGAAGCCCTCGGCCTCGCCCAGCGCGATCGCCTTGCCGTTGCCGATGAACGGGAACGTGCCGACCTTGAGCTCGTAGCCCGCTTCCTTGGCCTTGGCCTCGGTCAGGCCCACGCTCGCGACTTGCGGATGGCAGTACGTGCAGCCGGGAATATTGAGCCGGTCCATCGGGTGCGGGTGGACTTCGGTATTGCCCAGCGCCTGCGCGATGGTCTCCGCCGCAATAACACCTTCATGGCTCGCCTTGTGCGCCAGCCACGGACCCGGCGTCACGTCGCCGATCGCCCAGACGCCGGGCACATTGGTGCGGCCATAGCCGTCGATGGCGATGATCCCGCGCTCGGCCGCAACGCCCAGCGCCTCGAGGCCGATGTTCTCGGTGTTCGGCACGATGCCCACGGCCACGATCACATGGCTGAAGTCGTGCTCCGCAGAGGTGCCGTCCTTGCCCTTGATCTTGGCCTTCACGCCCGTAGCTCTCGTGGCAATGCTTTCCACGCCCGCACCCGTCAGGATCGTCATGCCCTGCTTGGTCAGCGACTTTTCGAGGAACGCCGAAACATCGGCATCTTCCACCGGCACGATCCGGTCGAGCATCTCGACCACGGTCACATCCGCGCCCATGTCATTGTAGAAGCTCGCAAACTCGATCCCGATCGCGCCCGATCCGATCACCAGCAGCTTGGTGGGCATCGCGGGCGGCACCATCGCGTGGCGATAAGTCCAGATGCGGTCCCCATCCGCCTTGGCAAACGGCAGGTCACGCGCGCGCGCACCGGTCGCCACGATCACGTGCTTGGCGGACAGCACTTCGGTGCCCTTCTCGCCGGTCACTTCGACCTGCCCTGCGCCCTTCAGAACGCCGGTGCCCATATGAACGGTGATCTTGTTCTTGCGCATCAGGTGCGTAACGCCCTGGTTGAGCTGCTTGGCCACCCCGCGCGAGCGCTTCACCACGGCGTCGATATCCGCGCGGATATTGTCCGCCGCGAGGCCATAGCTCGCCGCGTGCTTCATCTGGTTGAACACCTCGGCCGAACGCAGCAGCGCCTTGGTCGGGATGCAGCCCCAGTTGAGGCAGATGCCGCCCAAGAGCTCGCGCTCGACGATGCCGACCTTGAGCCCGAGTTGCGCAGCGCGGATCGCCGCGACGTAGCCGCCGGGGCCCGAGCCGAGAACGAGAAGATCGTATTGGTCAGCCATAAATTCCTCTGGTCCAGGTCAGCGAAAAAAGCTTGAGGCAATGCCCAGCAGCATCAATGCTACCGGGATCAGCAGAACCGCAAACACGATTTTGCTAGTCGGCGTGGCCTCGGTGAAAAATTTGGCAGCGCCCAGACAGGCCATGCCGTAGCCGAGCGAGTACTGCCAGGAATCATCACCTCGGCCGTTATACTCAATTGATTTCAAAATAAAAATCAATGGGGTGACACAAATGAAGAGGTAACCCGTTATCTCCGCTGCGCGGCGCAGCTTCGAGAACGTTGCTTCGTTCACGCAACCAGCGCCAGCGGCGCTTCGATCAGCGTCTTGAACGCCTGCATCAGCTGCGCGCCTTCCGCCCCGTCGATGGCGCGGTGGTCGAAGCTGCCAGTGGCGGACATCACGGTGGCGATCCCCAGCGCATCGTCGATCACATAGGGGCGCTTCTCGCCCGCGCCGATGGCCATGATCATGCCCTGCGGCGGATTGATCACTGCCTCAAACTGCTTGATGCCGAACATGCCGAGGTTTGAGAGGCTGGCCGTGCCGCCCTGATACTCGTGCGGCGCAAGCTTGCCCGCCTTCGCCCGCGCGGCCAGATCAGCCATGTCCTTCTGGATCGCCGAGATCGACTTGACGTCAGCCCCTGTCACGATCGGGGTGATCAACCCGCCGGGGATCGAAACCGCCACGGCGATATCGGCGCGCGAATAGCGGATCAGGGTGTCGCCCGCGAAGCTCACATTGGCATCGGGGGCGAGGATCAGCGCCTTGCCCAGCGCCTTGATCAGGAGATCGTTGACCGAGAGCTTCACGCCCTGCCCGGCTAGCGCCGAATTCAGTTCCGCGCGCAGCTTGAGCAGTTTATCCAGGCTGATATCAACGGTGAGGTAGTAGTGCGGCACGGTTGCCTTGGCCTCGGTCAGGCGGCGCGCGATGGTCTTGCGCATCGAGGAAAGCTTGACCGCCTCGTGCGGAATATCGGTGCTGAACGGCGCGGGTGCGGGCGCAGGCGCGGCCGCAGGTGCCGGCGCAGCCGCAACCGGCGCTGCAACCACAGCAGGAGCCGCAGCCGCCACATCAAGATCCGCCTTGATGATCCGCCCGTGCGGGCCACTGCCGGTCACGGTGTTGAGGTCGATACCCTTTTCGCCGGCAATGCGCTTGGCCAGCGGGCTCGCCACGATGCGATCGCCCGCCGGAGCGACCGGAGCAGGCGCAGGGGCCACCATGACAGGCGCGGGAGCGGGAGCGGCGACAGGAGCCGGCGTCACTGCAACCGGAGCAGGCGCGGGAGCAGCAACCGCTTGAGGTGCCGGGGTTGCCACTGCCGGAGCCGCGTCGTCCTCATCCTCACCCGCAATCGTCGCGATCACGGTGCCGACCTTCACGCCCTCGGTCCCTTCGGCCACTTCGATGGCCACAACCATGCCTTCGTCGACTGCCTCGAATTCCATGGTCGCCTTGTCGGTTTCGATCTCGGCCATTATGTCGCCGGACGAAACCTTGTCGCCAACTTTGACCAGCCACTTGGCCAGCGTGCCTTCTTCCATCGTGGGTGACAGCGCGGGCATCTTGATCTGGATCGGCATGGGCAGCTCTTTTCCCTAACGGTTATCGGGGCCTGGTTCGCGAGGCCTTGCGCCGGGAACGACCATCAGGCCTCTCCCACCTCGCGCGCGCCTCTTGGCACATGGGGCGCCATTTCGCCACCCGGGCAAGTCGGGTCAAGTCTCTTGGCGCTTGCCCCGCATACGAATTAGGCCAATACGGATGACCTCGCCGTATGACCTGCAGTGCGATCGGCGTGTAAAGTGACCATATCGCGAGGGGGCAGAGATGGTTGGCATGGCAAGCGAGGCGGAAGGCACGCCCGGCGCTGAAGCGCGCGCGCAGCAACGCGTCTATCTCGTGATCATGGATGATACCGAAGAGGCCGCCCGAGCGCTGCGCTTTGCCGCGCGACGCGCAGTGCGCACCGGCGGCACCGTGCATATCCTCGCACTCGTGCCCAAGCAGGAATTCGTCGTCTTCGGCAGCATCCAGGCCACCATCGAAGCCGAAGCGCGCGAACGCGCCGAAGATCTCGCCAGCGCCGCGGCCGGCAGTCTCGCCAGCGAATCCGGCCTTCATCCTGCCGTCGCCGTGCGCACCGGCAGTGGCCCGCAAGTCGTGCGCGAATATCTGGGCGAGCATCCCGAAGTTTCCGCGCTGGTGCTGGGCGCGGCGGCGGACGGCAATCCCGGCCCGCTCGTCACCCACTTCACCTCGCACCTCGGGCAGCTGCCCTGCGTGCTGATGATCGTCCCCGGCGGAATAGACGAACGCGGCATCGATTCGTTCAGTTAGGGCGGCTTACCTCTTCCTGCCCTGATGCCGGATATTGCGCGGCCGCCCGCGCGGCCCTTGCACGAACGCGCCGGCCTTCTTCGGCCCCCGCTCAAATGGCCGCCCGCCGCGCGGTTCGATCCGCCCCGCTCCCTCGGCCATGTCCACCGGTTCAAACTTGAGCGCACCCGTCAGCGGATTGGCCTCGGCAAGCCTGAGCTTCAGGATCATCCCCATCGCAAACTCTTCGCCGGTCTGCTCCCCGATGAGGACCTGCCGCTTCTCGTCATGGGCAAAGCGTTCGGCCCCCAGGGTCGAGATCGGCACAAGACCGTCGCCGCCAAGCCCGATGATCGTGGCAAACAGGCCGAACTTCTGCACGCCCGTAATCCGCGTATCGAACACTTCGCCCACCCGGCCCGAAAGCCAGGCCGCGACATAGCGGTCGATCGTCTCGCGCTCGGCTTCCATCGCCCGCCGCTCGGTCTTGCTGATGGCATCGCTGATCCGCGCGAGGTCCGACCGGTCGCGGTCCGACAGGCCCGAGGTCGCCGGGATTTCCCGCTCCTCGGGCCGCGGCTGCTCCAGATGATAGGCATCCACCAGCGCGCGGTGGACCAGCAGGTCCGAATAACGCCGGATCGGCGAGGTAAAATGCGCATAGCTGCCCAGCGCGAGCCCGAAATGCCCGGCATTGCGCGGCCCGTAGTAAGCCTGGGTCTGGCTCCTGAGCACGGCTTCCATAACGAGCGCCTTCTCGGCCTCGTCGGTCACGTCCTTGAGCATGCGGTTGAACAGCCCCGGCGTGATCACCTGACCCAGCGCCAGCTTGCGCCCGAAGGTGGCGAGATAGTCCTTCAGCGCCACCAGCTTCTCGCGGCTCGGCGGCTCGTGGATGCGATAGACCACCGGCGCGACTTTGGCCTCCAGGGCTTTGGCTGCCGCGACATTGGCCGCAATCATGAAATCCTCGACCACGCGGTGCGCATCAAGCCGCTCGCGCAGGGCGATCTCGGCGATCTTGCCATTGGCATCTAGCACCACCCGCCGCTCGGGCAATTCCAGCTCCAGCGGATCGCGGTTGCTGCGCGCCTTCTCGAGCAGGCGCCATGCTGCCCACAGGCTCTGCAGATGCGGCGCGGCTTCGCGCGCATCGATCCGCCGCTGTGCTTCCTCGTAGGCAATCACTTCGGCAATCCGCACCAGCGCGCGCGTAAAGCGCCAGCCCGTCACCCGGCCCTCGGCGTCGATTGTCAGGTGGCAGGCCATCGCTGCCCGGTCCGCACCGACCTTGAGCGAGCACACATCCGAGCTCAGCACATGCGGCAGCATCGGCACCACCCGGTCAGGGAAATAGACCGAGTTGCCGCGCTTTCTCGCCTCGCGGTCCACCGCTCCGCCGGGGCGCACGTAGAAGCTCACGTCCGCAATCGCGACGACCGCGCGGAAACCGCCCTCGCCATCGGGCTCGGCCCAGATCGCATCATCATGGTCGCGCGCGTCCGTCGGATCGATCGCCACGATCGGCAAAGCGCGCAAGTCTTCACGGTTACCTTCAGAGAGCGCCATCCCTGCCGTCAGCGTCGCCTCGTCGAGCGTATCCTGCGCAAACGCAAAGGGAATGCCGTGCTTGTGGATCGCGATGAGGCTGAACGCGCGCGGCGCCAGCGGATCGCCGAGCACTTCGGTCACCTTGAGCCCCGCGCGCGGGCTCTTGCTCACCGGCTCGCCCAGCACGAGCTGCCCTTCCGCCGCGCCGCCCAAATCCGCGATAGCCACAGCATTGCGCACACGCTTGTCCACAGGCGCGAGCCACGGCTTGCCCGCGCCATCGAACTCGACAACACCCAGGAGCTGCTCGGTCCGCGTCGGCAGCTTTTTCATCACATGCGCGATGAGGCCCCGGCCCGCTTCCTCGGTGCGCGCCAGCACGCGGTCGCCAACCTTGAGCGCGGCCAGCGCGCTCTTGCCCTTCACGCGCGGCTCGATGATCCGCACGCGCGGCGGCGGCGCGCCGTCATCGGGCTGCCAGCTATCCGGGATCGCCAGCGGCTGTCCGTCCTCGATCTCGAGCACGCGCAGCACCGTCACCTTGGGCACGCCGCCCATGCGATGGAACGCGCTGCGATTGCCGTCGATCAGCCCTTCCTCGGCCATGTCCTTGAGCAGCGACTTCAGCGCGATTTTCTCGGTTCCTTTTAGCCCAAAGCCCTTCGCAATCTCACGCTTGCCCGCCGGCTCTTCGCATGCTGCGATGAAATCGAGCACCTGCTGGCGCGTGGGAAGTCCGTCGGGCCCATTGGGCGTCTGCTTGCGAAGTACCATCACAGACCTGTGGCCCCTCGCGGCGGCGATGGCAAGGTCAGCGCTTTCCCGCCGCCTCGGGGCGATAGTCGCCGCCCGGCACTGCCGAAGCGATGGGGCTTTCCGCCCCGTCCGCGGCCAGCGCACTCACCCCGAAGAACCAGTCGTCGCCCCGCACGCCCTCAAGGCGCACATGGGTTTCGCTCGTCTCGGCGATAGGCTTTGCCTCCCAGCCCGGTGCATCGGTGCGCCGCTGCCACAAACGGTAACGCGCCGCGCCGGCCAAGGAAGCCCAGTCCACATCCGTAAAGGTTTGCACCGCAGCCGTGACTTTGGCGGCAGGCGGCATCGGCGCGCCTGCCAGCGCCGCCAGTGCCCGCACGTTGAGCTTCGTCACCTTGGCGAGATAGGCGAAGTCCATCGCCTCCACCGTATCGCCAAACGGCCGTCCGCTTTCGGTGCGCACGTTCTGATGCTGTCGCTCGTAGTTCTCAACCGCCACCGTAAAGCGCACCGCCGGATAGCCCGCCTCCTGGAACGGCAGGTGATCGCCACCGCGCCCCATGCGGTCCGCGCGCCAGACCTGCCGCACAGCGAGCCCGGTATCACCCAGCCCCGCCAGCCAGCGTGAAAGGTTGCGCGAAGGGCTGTCGTTCTCGCCCCCGATGGCCCGCTGCGCATCGAGCCGGACCGAGCTCGCATCGGCACGCGGCCCTTCGGAAAACACCCGCACATGGGCATCGTCGGTCAGTCCGTCAGACCCGCGCGAATTGCCGACGATGTCGTTGTTGAGCACGGCCTTGACCGTCCAGCCTTGCGCTTTGGCATAGTCCGCCAGCAGCTTGCCACCATAGAGCCCCTGCTCCTCGCCCGAGAGCACGGCATAGACGATCGTCCCGGCAAACTTCTGCTTCGAAAGCACCCGCGCCGCTTCGAGCACCAGCGCGGTGCCCGAACCATCGTCATTGGCGCCCGGCGCATCGCCCTTGGCATCGAGTGGGTCCGAATTGCGGCTGTCGATGTGCCCCTGCACGATCACGACCTCATTCGGCCGCTCGGTCCCGCGCTGGATCGCCACGACATCGACAAGCCGCGTCGGCGCGGGCACCCGCTCGCCCTGAACCATGGCTTCTGGCAGCACGATCTCAAGACATCCGCCGCAGGCCGCACCCGTCTTGCGAAACTCGGCCTCCGCCCAGCGCCGCGCCGCGCCGATCCCGCGCTTGGGGTCGTCTTGTACCGACAGCGTATGCCGCGTGCCGAACGCGACGAGGCGCGCAATATCAGCCTCGAGCCTGCCTTGCGTGACGGCGTCGTCCGGCGCGGCCATCGCGGCGGTCGGCAAGGCAAAGGCGAGCAGCGGGAGCGCGAGGAATGCTTTCATAAGCAGTCCAATATCCCAACCTCCGTTCGTGTCGAGCGAAGTCGAAGCGACAGGCACCCCACCTGCCCCAAAGGTCAATAGGCCCGCGCGACCAGAATGCGCTCGACCGCCGGCTCGCCGGTAAACGGGCACAGCCCCTCCGCAGGGACCGCATCCATCGGCGTGTTGCGGATCGTGAGCTTGAGCGCCTTCAGCTGCTCCACCACCTGGTCGAGCGCCGCCCCCGTCGGGCGTGACCAGCATAGCTCCACCCAGCCCGGGAAGTCCTTGTCCTCGGAAAAGAACGCCGCCAGCCCGGCCAGATCGCTGATTCCGCGCTCGATCTGCGCATCGCGCCGCGCGCGGGCTTCCACGAAGAGCGCCGACTGGATCGCCTCCAGCTCGCCCGCCGCCGAGGCAACAAAGTCGTCTTGCGCCATGCCGATGAAATTGGCCTTGCCATCCTCGCGCCACAACCGGTCACGGCGCAGCACGGAAACCTGTCCGCCCTCGGCATCGCGCCCGCCAATCTCGAGGATCAGCGGCACGCCCTTCTTCACCCAGCCCCAGCGCTTGGCGGTCGCCTTGCCCGGCCGCTTGTCGAGCAGCACGCGCACCTTCTCGTCGAACACCATCAGAGCCGCCAGCTTGGTGCGCAGCGCGGCGCAGTATTCCAGCAGCGCGGCATCGCCATCATTGTCGCGTAGCATCGGCAGGATCACGATCTGCTGCGGCGCGATGCGCGGCGGGGTGCGCAGCCCGTCATCGTCGCCATGCACCATGATCACGCCGCCGATCATGCGTGTCGAAACGCCCCAGCTCGTGGTGTGGCACAGCGTCTGCTGGCCCTCCTTGTCCTGGTAGCGGATGCCCGCTGCTTCGGAGAACGTCGTCCCGAGGTAATGACTGGTGCCCGCCTGCAGCGCCTTGCCGTCCTGCATCATCGCCTCGATCGAGAAGGTCTCGACCGCGCCCGGGAAGCGCTCGTTCTCGGGCTTCGGCCCGGCGACTACCGGCATCGCCAGCACGTCCTCGGCAAAGCTGCGATACATCTCGAGCGCGCGCAGCGTCTCTTCCATCGCGTCGGCCTCGTCGGCATGCGCGGTATGGCCTTCCTGCCAGAGGAACTCGCTCGTGCGCAGGAACATGCGCGTGCGCATCTCCCAGCGCACCACGTTGGCCCACTGGTTGGTCAGCATCGGCAGATCACGCCACGACTGGATCCAGCGCGCCATCGCGGCACCGATCACCGTCTCGGACGTCGGCCGCACGATCAGCGGCTCTTCCAGCTTCGCCTCGGGATCGGGCACCAGCCCGCCCTTGCCATCGCCGATCAGCCGGTGATGCGTGACGACCGCCATTTCCTTGGCAAAGCCTTCGACGTGCTCGGCTTCGCGCGCGAAATATGAGAGCGGAATGAACAGCGGGAAGTAGCAGTTCTCGACGCCCGCTTCCTTGATGCGTTCGTCCATCAGCTTCTGGATGCGTTCCCAGATGCCATAGCCCCAGGGCTTGATCACCATGCAGCCGCGCACGCCCGATTCCTCGGCGAGTTCGGCTTCGGCGATCACCGCCTGGTACCATTGGGCGAAGTCTTCCTGCCGCAGGACGGGCAGGGCGTGCTTGATCGATGCTGTCTGGCTCATTCGGGCCGGTTAGGCCGCAAAGAGGATTCGGGCAATCCTCGTGTCGCGAGGATGCCCGTCCTTGCTCAGCTGGCGAGCTGGTCCAGCTTCTTCTGCATGTCGGCCATCTGCTGGCGCAGGACA
>CAILIO010000019.1 GCA_903834285.1 uncultured Sphingomonadales bacterium
GTGTCAATCGGCGTCCAAACGGGACCCACTATCGGCGTGCAAAAGGGGACCACCTGGCGGCGTTGCGTTGGGGTTGATTACGGGCACGGATTTTGCGCTGGGGCTGGCGTAGGGAGGGCGTAGCCCGACCGAAGGCAGCGCCAGCGCAAAGCAAAAAATTTATCGGGGTTTGGGCTGGGTCAGTTGCGGTGTTTGAAGCGCCAGCTGTCGTTGCCGGTCTCGATAATATCGCAATGGTGGGTGGTGCGGTCGAGCAGCGCGGTGGTCATTTTGGGGTCGCCGAATACCGTGGGCCATTCGCCGAATGCCAGATTGGTGGTGATGATCACCGAGGTCTTTTCGTAGAGCTTGCTCATCAGGTGGAACAGCAGCTGGCCGCCGGAACGGGCGAACGGCAGATAGCCAAGTTCATCGAGCACGACGAGTTCGATGCGGCTGAGCTGGGCGGCGAGCGAGCCGGCCTTGCCGATGCGCGCCTCGTCTTCAAGCCGGGTGACCAGATCGACGGTGTTGAAATAGCGGCCACGGGCGCCTGCGCGTACGACGCTGGCGGCAATGGCGATCGCCAAGTGCGTCTTGCCGGTTCCGGTGCCGCCGACCAACACGATATTGCGCCTGCCGGGCAGGAACGATCCGGCGTGCAACGAGCGGACCAGTTCCTCGTTGATGGGTGTGCCCTCGAACACGAACGCATCGAGATCCTTGATCACCGGCAGTTTGGTGGCGCTCATCCGGTAGCGGATCGAGGCGGCATGGCGGTGGGCGGCTTCGGCGCGTAACAGATCAGTCAGGATCTCGGGCGTGGTGCGCTGGCGTTGCACGCCGGTGGTTACCGCCTCGTCGAACGCGCCGGCCATGCCCTTGAGGCCCAGCGCGCGCATGGCGTCGATCATCTCATGCCGCTGCATTGTAGCCTCGCACCGTGTCATAGATCGCGCAATCGGCGCGGGGCGGATGCTTGAGCTTGAGATCGACCACAACGCTCAGGGGCTGATCTGCTGGCGGTTCGCGGCGGCGTGCCAGGATATTGAGGATTACCTCGTCGCTGGCAGCGCCGGTATCGAACGCTTCGCCGATGGCGGCCTCTACCGCCTCCAGCCCATCGTTGGATATGGCGGCAAGCACCCGGACAAAGCGGCGATCGGCTTCGTCCCCGCTGCCTAACTTGCGCCGCAGCCGGGCCAGCGCCGGCGGCAGGGCCCAATCCTGGAATGGTGCGCCATTGCGCAGCGCGCCCGGCTTGTGCACCAGTACTGGCAGATAGTGCCACGGATTATAGAGCGTGCGGTCGCGCCCAAAGCAGCGCGGGTGTTCGGCGACAACCTCATCCCCCAGGCGCACCACGATCCGATCGGCATAGGCGCGGACCTGAACCGCACGGCGCACCGCCCGCGCCGCCACGGAATAGCGGTTGCGGTCAAAGCTGATCAGGCAAGTGCCGGTGACCGCGTGGCTGGTCTCGTGAAAGCCGTCAAACGGCGCCAGCATCGGTTGCAGTGCAGGCCGCTCGGCCTCCAGGCATTGCGCAACGGTCATGTCTTTTTGCTCGGGGTGCGAGTGCATCGCCGCCCAGCGCAGGCACTCGGCCTCAAGCCAACCGTTCAGTTCCTCGATGCTGGCGAACTTCAGCCGGGGCTGAAAAAAGCGGCCGCGGATCGTCTGGACCTGGTTCTCGACCTGGCCCTTCTCCCAGCCTGCCGCTGGCGAACAAGCGGTCGGCTCGACCATGTAGTGATCGGCCATGACCAGAAAGCGGCGGTTGAACACGCGCTCCTTGCCGACAAACACCGTCGTCACCGCGGTCTTCATGTTGTCGTAGATGCCGCGCAACGGCACCCCGCCAAAGAACGCAAAGCCGCGGGCATGGGCGTCGAACACCATCTCCTGCGTCTCACGCGGATAGGCTCGCACATACACCGCCCGCGACGCGCACAGCCTCATGTGCGCCACCTTCACGCGCATCGGCTTGCCCGCGATCTCCACGTCCTCGTGGCTCCAGTCGAACTGGTACGCCTCGCCCGGCTTGAACAGCAACGGGATGAATGCAGGCACGTCGCCGCCGGGATCCCTGCGGCGGCCATCCGCCCAGCGCCGGGCGTAGCGCCGCACCGCATCATACGAACCCTCGAACCCTTCACGCAGCAGCAGATCGTGGATCCGCGTCATCCGCAGACGGTCACGCCGATGCCGCGCTTCGTTCTCGCTCAGCAGCGTATCGAGTCGTTCCTGAAACGGCCCGAGCCGAGGCCGCGGCTGAACCGTGCGATGATAGTCAAACGCCCCTTCCGGCGCATTGATCGCCTTGCGCACAACCTTGCGCGACAGCCGCAGATCCCGCGCGATCTCCCTGATCGCCTTGCCGCCCGCGTGCGCGCGCCTGATGCGTACAACTGTCTCCACCACCAACATCCCGATCTCGCCACCTGAAAATCCAGGCCGCTGTCTAAACCATCGGAATGGTGGTTCCCTTTTGGACGCCGATCACCCCGCTAACCGGGTTCCTTTTGCACGCCGATCCACA
>CAILIO010000020.1 GCA_903834285.1 uncultured Sphingomonadales bacterium
CCGCCACCAACGTGCGCACCGCCTTTGCCAAAAACGGCGGCAATCTCGGCGCCTCGGGCGCGGTGAGCCACGGGTTCGAGCGACTTGGCCTGATCGAGTATCCGGGCAAGGCGGGCGATGAGGAAAAGGTCCTCGAAGCCGCGATCGAGGCCGGCGCCGAAGACGTCGAGAGCGATATCGGCGATGGCGACGAAAACCCCGGGAGCCACCAGATCTGGGTCGCGATCGAGCAGCTCCATCCCGTCGCGCGCGAGCTCGAAAAGACGCTGGGCGAAGCCGAGGGCGTCAAGCTCGCGTGGAAGCCCAGCCTCAAGACCACGGTGGATGCCGAAACCGCCGCGACCCTGCTCAAGCTGATCGACGTGCTCGACGATGACGACGACGTCCAGACCGTCTGGGGCAATTACGAGATCCCCGACGACGTGATGGAAAAGCTGGGCTGATGCGCGCGCTAGCGGCAACATTCGGCGTTGCCGCCCTGCTGGCCACTGGCGGATCGGCGGCGAAATCCGTTCGTCAGCCTGCCCCAATCGCTGCCGCCGCACCCGCCTCCGCGCCAAGCCTCTGCCGGGGGGGCGAGCGCGTGGTTTATGCCTGCCGCTTCGGCGCAAGGGTGGGCAGCGTCTGCCTTGGCAAGACGAGCCTGCATTATCGCTACGGTTTGGCAGGTGGCGCCATGATCGATATCGCCAGCGCGCCGGACTGGAGCAATATTCACAAGGGTAGCAATCGAAGCCAGGGCGGGCTCAATCAGACCTCGCTCCGCTTCACGCGCGGCACGATGCATTATGTCGTCCACGCCGGGGAAACCGGCTCGCTCAACGAGAACCCCGGCCGCCGCATCTCGGGCATCACCGTGCTTGAGGGAGCCAGCGGCGAGACGCAGTTGGCTGCTCTCGCCTGCAGCACAGGCGCCGGGTTTCGCCCGGGCGCGCTCGACGCGGTGCAGGCGACAGCCCCGCGCCGCTGGCGGAGCAAGGAAACCTCCGGCGGCCCGTTCGACATGGTCTTCTGAGCCATGCTTCCGCTTGCCATCAAGGCCCTGCTGTCCGGTCTGCTCATCGCGCTCATTTCCGAGATCGGCCGCAAGCTGCCGACGGTGGGAGCGCTGGTCGCCTCGCTGCCGCTCGTTTCTGTACTCGGCATGATCCTGCTCTGGCGCGCGCGTCCGGATGCCGAGAACATGGCGATCCATGCCGAGGCGACGTTCTGGTATGTGCTGCCCAGCTTGCCGATGTTCCTCGTGATCCCCGCCTTGCTCCGCCACGGCGTGTCCTTCTGGATCGCGCTGGCGGCGGGCTGCGCGCTGACCGTGGCGCTCTATCTCGGCATGATGCACGTGGGCCCGCGTTTCGGGCTGAAATTGTGATTATCATCGGCATTGACCCGGGCCTTACCTGCACGGGCTGGGGCGTGGTGGCCAAGGCGGGCAGCCGCCTCAGCCACGTTGCCAACGGCCAGATCCGGACCAACGCCAAGACTTCCATGGCTGAGCGTCTGGTTGAGCTGGATTCGGGCCTTGCCGCCGTGATCGCCGAGCATTGCCCCGATACGGGCGCGGTCGAGGAAGTCTTCGTCAACGTGAACCCGCAGTCGACGCTCAAGCTGGGCCAAGCGCGCGGGGTGGCCATGCTGGCGGTGGCGCGCGCGGGGATGTCAGTCGCCGAATACCCCACCAAGGTCATCAAGAAGGCGCTCGTCGGCACGGGCGGCGCGGAGAAGGCGCAGATCAGGGCGATGCTCCAGGTGCTGCTCCCGGGCGTGGTGCTGACGGGCGAGGACGCCGCCGATGCCCTCGCCGTCGCCATCACCCATGCCAACATGATCGGCAGTCATCGCTAGACCTTGCCAAACCGTCATTTGACTGTTCCCGCGCTTAGGCGACAATGGCGCCATGGAAATCGAAGTCAGCGCAGAAGCCAAGGACAAGCGGCTCAACCGTCTTGTCGCTATCACCGTCGTGGTGCTCTCCGTGTTCACCGGGCTGTGCAACATCAAGGATGGCAACATCGTTCAGGCGATGCAGGCCGCGCAGGCCGCCTCGATCGATACCTGGAACGAATATCAGGCGACGAAGACGAAGCTTCATCTAGCCGAGGCAACCCGGCTCCAACTCGCCACGCTTGCTGCTCCGGGCAAGGCCGAGGCCGCGATGGCCGGGCTCGACAAGGATATCGCCAAATACAAGGCCGAGGCACCCGAGCTGGCGAAGGCAGCCAAGGCGCAGGGCGACCTATACGACGCGCTCAATGTCCACGACGACCAGTTCGACGCGGCCGACGCAGCCATCTCCACCGCCATCTCGCTCGCAGCCGTCGCCGCATTGGCCGAAGCCTCCGCGCTGCTCTGGGCGGCCTGGGTATTCGGCGCGTTCGGGCTGTTCATGGGCCTTAACGGCTTCCTCGGCGGCAGCTTCCACCCCGCGGTGCTCAGCACCTTTCTCGGGTAAAGCTGTTCCATGGGGGCTGGCGGACCGCGCGGTTCGCTGCCATAGAACAAACCATGATCGCCAAGCTTACTGGCCTGCTCGACGATTTCGGCCCAGACTGGGCGATTATCGATGTGAACGGCGTCGGATATCTCGTCCATTGCTCAGCCAAGACGCTGGATCGGCTCGGCGTGCGCGGCGACAAGGTCGTTGTCCACACCGAGCTTCAGGTTTCCGAGAACGACCAGCGCCTGATCGGCTTCACCAGTGCGGGCGAGCGCGGCTGGTTCCGCCTGCTGACGGCGGTGCAGGGCGTGGGCAGCAAGGTCGCGCTTGCCATCCTTTCGGCGCTCTCGGTGGAAGACTTGCAGCGCGCCTGCGCGAGCGGCGATGCCGCGATGGTCGCGCGCGCGCAGGGCGTCGGCCCCAAGCTCGCCGGCCGGATCGTCAACGAACTCAAGGACAAAGCCGGCGGCATTGGCCCCATCTCCGCTGGCGCCGGCACCCCGCCGATCGAAGGCCTCGCCACCGCGCCCGCCGGCTCCACCAGCGCCGATGCCGTATCCGCCCTGCAGAACCTCGGCTTCAAGCCCGCCACCGCGAGCATGGCTGTGACGGCAGCAGTCAAGGAGCTGGGCGATGATGCCACGCTCAACGATCTCGTCCGCGTGGCGCTGAAGCGGGCGGCGGGGTGATGTCGCAATCTGTATCGCTATACGCTCCGGTCATCGAAGCGATTATTCAACGAATTCGCATTGCGGAAGATGCAATTGAACGGGTCGAAGCCGACACCGCAAACTCACTTGCTTTAGGCTGGTGTGAGATTGCTGTCCTGCAAGTCAGGATGATCTGCGAGTTGCTCCTATTGGGAGCAACTGCTGCACATCTCCACGAGGGTGAGGTTGCCGTTAGCGACACTAGTTGGCGACCCAAGGTCGTTTTCCAAGAACTGTCGAAGGTCAATGAGCACCCTCTCCCCATTCCCGTCGAGATTCACTTTAACGAGGATGGCCCGACACCACATCATGTAACTCCGATCTCCAAGCCTATGGATTTTCAAAATCTATCAAAGATTTATGGGATCTGCGGAGACCTTTTGCACGTACCTTCGGTGCGCCAAGTCCTCACCAATCGGATGCCGGCATTCGATTTAGGTCAGATTTCTGGCTGGATTTCTGGGTTTCGCAGACTGATGATGGCGCATGTTTTGATGCTACCTGAACGCCAGGTCATTCTTCTTTTTTGGTGGTCGGGAACCACCGAGGATGCACCACAGGGTTTTAGGCTGGACGCCGAAGGTCCCAGCACATTGAACGTAGACGCGTTGCCTGAGTTTAATCTTTTCTGATGACCGACAACCCCATCATCACCCCCCGCCGTCAGGCCGATGACCAGGACGCCGCGCTGCGGCCCAAGACGCTGGCCGAATTCGTCGGGCAGGAAGCCGCGCGCGAGAACCTTTCCGTGTTCATCGAAAGCGCGCGCCAGCGCGGGGAGGCGATGGACCATGTGCTGTTCTATGGCCCGCCGGGCCTTGGCAAGACCACCCTCGCCGCGATCATCGCGCGCGAGATGGGGGTGAATTTCCGCGCGACGTCCGGCCCGGTCATTGCCAAGGCAGGCGATCTGGCGGCGCTCCTCACCAATCTCGAAGCCGGTGACGTGCTGTTCATCGACGAGATCCACCGCCTCAATCCGGTGGTCGAGGAAGTGCTTTATCCGGCGATGGAAGACCGCGCGCTCGATCTCATCATCGGCGAAGGGCCCTCGGCGCGGTCGGTGCGGATCGATCTGCCTGCCTTCACGCTGATCGGCGCGACCACGCGCGCGGGCCTGCTCGCCACCCCCTTGCGCGACCGCTTCGGCATTCCGGTGCGGCTCCAGTTCTACTCCGTGGAAGAGCTCGAACGCGTCGTCACGCGCGGGGCGCATCTCCTCGGTATCGGGATCGACGGGGGCGGCGCTGGCGAGATCGCCCGCCGCGCGCGCGGCACACCGCGCGTCGCCGGGCGGCTGCTGCGGCGTGTGCGCGATTTCGCACAAGTCGCCGGCACGGACGTGATTTCCCGCGACATGGCCGATCGGTCGCTCACCCGGCTCGAGGTCGATTCGCTCGGGCTCGATCTGCAGGACCGGCGCTACCTCGGTATGATTGCTGATATCTACAAGGGCGGGCCGGTCGGCGTCGAAACGCTGGCGGCCGGGCTTTCCGAGCCGCGCGACACGATCGAGGACGTGATCGAACCCTATCTCATCCAGCTCGGCCTTGTCGCCAGAACCGCGCGCGGGCGCTGCCTCAACGATCGCGGTTGGCGCCATCTCGGACTCACCCCGCCTTCGGCAGATCTTCCTGGCCTGTTCCTTGACGACGGCGCCTAACGGTAAACGCTGATAGCGTAACGGCTGAGGTGAATTCGGTTCCAGTTTGGCACAGACTTGGTGCGATGCGCCGAATTGGCCCAATTCGGGGCTCCGGGAGGGGGTGAAAACCGGTTAACGGCATTGCCGCCGCGGGTCTGATCTGCGTTGTTCGATCTGTCAGGAGAGTGTTTGTCCACCTTTACGGGGATAGATGCCGGCTCCCACGGGAACAGAGAGCAACGATCATGTCGGTTCGGATGGCATTGGCAAAACTGGCGGCCTGCGCAGCGGGCGGTGCGGTGCTTGGCGGCGGCGCGGTGCACGTTTCGGAAGCACCTTCGGCGGCCGAACTCCATCACGTGAAGCCGATCAAGGTCAAGCAGGTGAAGCGGCACTATGCCGTCGTGGTCAAGCAGCGGCCGGTCCACCGCCTGCGCCGCGTGGTCAAGACCACCATTACCAGGTCGTGTCAGGCTCCCCAGCAGATGGCCTATGCGCCAGTGCCCTATATGCCGCCAATGCCGCCTCAGGCGGGCGGTGGTGGCAGGTCTGATCCGATCGTGATCGGCGGCGGCGGGATCGGCGGCTTCGGCGGCGGGTTCTTCGGGGGCTTCTTCGGCGGCAGCAGCGGCGGCAGCGGCAGCGTGGTGGTCTCGTCGACCAGCACTGGCTCGACCTCGACGTCCGGCGGCTCGACCTCAGGTGGCTCCACTTCGACTTCGGGCGGCTCCACTTCGACTTCGGGCGGCTCGACATCGTCAACCACGGGCGGCGTCAGCACCAGCACCGGCGGTGTCAGCACTAGCACCTCGACCTCGACCAGTTCGGGCGCAACCTCGACAAGCTCCGGGGCGACCTCGACCAGCTCGGGCGCGACTTCTACTTCGACAAGCTCGGGTGCGACCTCAACCAGCTCCGGCGCCACCTCGACTTCGACCAGCTCCGGCGCGACTTCGACCTCGACCAGCTCGGGTGCGACCTCGTCCTCCACATCGTCGTCGACGTCGAGCAGCACCAGCAGCTCGACCTCTTCGTCCACCTCTTCGTCCACCTCTTCCTCGACATCGTCGTCAACGAACGGCGGCACCACATCCACGTCCACCTCAAGCGGAACCGACGTGCCGGAGCCTTCGATGGTCCTGCTGTTCGGCGCCGCAGCCGCTGGCCTCGTGGCGCGCCGTCGTCACGCGCTCAAGGCAAAGGCGGCCGTGGCGGCCTGATCCGGTCTCTGCTCCCGCTTCGGGCGACCGGGACGCGGGCAAAAGGAAAGGGCGGCTCCGGGGGGGAGCCGCCCTTTCTGATTCAGGCAGGAACCTGCGGCGATCAGGCCGCCAGGTTGCGCAGCACGTAGTGCAGGATGCCGCCGTTGAGGTAGTACTCCAGCTCGTTGGCGGTATCGATGCGGCACAGCGCCTTGAAGGTGAAGGTCGAGCCGTCAGTGCGCGTCACCTCGACTTCGACGTCCTGCCGCGGCTTGAGGCCGGCCACGCCGCGGACCGTGAACGTGTCATCGCCAGTCAGCCCCAGCGTCTCGCGCGATTCGCCTTCGATGAACTGCAGTGGCAGCACGCCCATGCCGACAAGGTTCGAACGGTGGATGCGCTCGAAGCTCTCCACGATCACCGCACGCACGCCCAGAAGGTTGGTGCCCTTGGCCGCCCAGTCGCGGCTGGAGCCAGTGCCGTATTCCTTGCCGGCGATGACCACCAGCGGGGTGCCATCGGCCTTGTGCTTCATCGCCACGTCGTAGATCGCGCCGATATCGCTGCCATAGCGGCTCATGCCGCCTTCGATCCCGGGCACCATCTCGTTCTTGATGCGGATGTTGGCGAAGGTGCCGCGCATCATCACTTCGTGGTGGCCACGGCGCGCGCCGTAGGAGTTGAAGTCCGCCTTGGCGACCTGGTGCTCCATCAGCCACTTGCCCGCCGGGCTATCGGCCTTGATCGAACCGGCCGGAGAGATGTGGTCGGTGGTGATAGAATCGCCGAGGATAGCGAGCGGCTTGGCCTCGATGATATCGCTCACCGCCGCCGGGGTCATCGTCATGCCCTCAAAGTAGGGCGGGTTGGCGACATAAGTGCTGCCTGCGCGCCAGCTGTAGGTTTCCGAGCCCGTGACGTTGATCGCCTGCCAGTGTACGTCGCCCTTGTAGACGTCGGCATAGCGCGCCTGGAACATTGCGCGGTCCATGCAGCCGGCCATCGTCGCATAGACTTCGGCATTCGAGGGCCAGATGTCCTTGAGGTAGACGTCGACGCCATCCTTGCTCTTGCCGATCGGGGTCGAGATGAAGTCCTCGATCACCGTGCCCTTGAGCGCATAGGCGACGACCAGCGGCGGGCTGGCGAGGAAGTTCGCGCGCACGTCAGGCGAGACGCGGCCCTCGAAGTTGCGATTGCCCGAAATCACTGCCGCGGCGACGAGGCCGTTCTCGTTGATCGCCCTGCTGATCGGTTCGGCCAGCGGGCCCGAGTTGCCGATGCAGGTGGTGCAGCCATAGCCGACGAGGTTGAAGCCCACCGCGTCGAGGTGTTCCTGCAACCCTGCGCGCACGAAATAGTCCGTCACGACTTGCGAGCCCGGTGCCAGACTGGTCTTGACCCAAGGCTTGGGCTTCAAGCCCAGCTCGTTGGCCTTCTTGGCCACGAGGCCGGCCGCCACCATGACGCCCGGGTTCGAGGTGTTGGTGCAGCTGGTGATCGCGGCAATCGTCACGTCGCCATCACCGATGTCGAAGTCCATGCCCTCGACCGGAACGCGCTGCTGCGCCTTCTTGTAAACGTTCGCCATGTCGGCATTGAACACATCGTCCACGTCAGGCAGCGAGACGCGGTCCTGCGGGCGCTTGGGGCCGGCAAGGCTGGGCACCACGGTGCCAAGATCCAGCTCCAGCGTCGAGGTAAAGACGGGCTCGATCGAAGGGTCGATCCAGAAGCCCTGCGCCTTGGCATAAGCCTCGGTCAGCGCAATCTGGTCTTCCTCGCGGCCCGTCAGGCGCATGTAATCCAGGGTCTTCTCGTCGATGCCGAAGAAGCCGCAGGTCGCGCCATATTCGGGCGCCATGTTGGCGAGCGTCGCGCGGTCAGCCAAGGTCAGCGAGGCAAGACCCGGACCATAGTATTCGACAAAGCGGCCGACCACGCCGTGCTTGCGCAGCATATTGGTGCAGGTGAGCACGAGGTCGGTCGCGGTCACGCCTTCCTTGAGCTCGCCCGTGAACTTGAAGCCGACGACTTCGGGGATGAGCATCGAGACCGGCTGGCCGAGCATCGCCGCTTCCGCCTCGATCCCGCCGACGCCCCAGCCCAGCACGCCGAGACCGTTGATCATCGTGGTGTGGCTGTCCGTGCCGACGCAGGTGTCGGGATAGGCGACGGTCGTGCCGTCCGGCCCCTCGCTCGTCCACACCGCCTGCGCGATGTGCTCGAGGTTGACCTGGTGGCAGATGCCCGTGCCCGGAGGCACCGCCTTGAAGTTCGCGAGGCTCTTCGAACCCCACTTGAGGAAGTCGTAGCGCTCGCCGTTGCGGTAGTATTCGATCTCGACGTTCTGCTCGAAGGCCTTGGGGTGGCCGAACTCGTCGACCATGACCGAGTGGTCGATCACGAGGTGGACGGGCACCTGCGGATTGATCTTGGTGGTATCACCGCCCAATTTGGCGATCGCATCGCGCATCGCGGCAAGGTCGACCACGCAGGGCACGCCGGTGAAGTCCTGCAGCAATACGCGTGCCGGGCGGTACTGGATCTCGCGGCTGGTCGAGGGGTCCTTCTGCCAGTCGACCAGCGCCTTGATATCGTCGGTCGAGACAGTGAAGCCGCCGTCCTCGAAGCGGAGCAGGTTCTCCAGCAGGACTTTCATCGAGAAAGGCAGGCGCGAGACATCGCCATAGGCCGCTGCGGCCATGCCGAGCGCGTAGTAAGCGTAGTCCTTTGCGCCGACGGTAAGTGTGCTGCGCGCGCCGAGCGTGTCCTGTCCGACCTGGGTCATGGCGATGCGTAATCCCTTAAAGTTGATGCCGTTTGCCGCGCCGGAGCCGCCCCCGAGGGCACGCTGCCCGATGCGCCGAGACAGCCCGCGCGTCAAGGCTTGCGGGGCGCATGAAAAGCATAGTTTGCATGGTGCTCATACGGTCGGAGCCAGCCGATCGTTACAGTCTATCGCGCCCGATCAGGCGCGTTCGGCGGCGGCTTCCGCGGCGGCCTTCCGCCGCAGCGCAATCAGGCATCCCGCCACGATCAGCACCACCCCGGCCAGGGTGCGCACGGTCAGCGGCTCGGAGAACACCACCCAGCCGGTCAGCGCCGCCCAGATGAACGCGGTGTATTCGAGCGGTACCAGCACTTGCGCTTCGGCCCGTGCATAAGCCCAGCCGAGCAGCATCAGCGAGCCGGTGGAGAGCGCTGCCGAGGCAGAGAGCACAAGCCACATCCGCGTCGGCGGCAGCGGCGCGAACCACCAGGCGCCAAGCCCGAGCAGACAGAAAATGAAGAACGTCTGGAAGAACGAGATTTCCTCCGGCCCCGCCAGCTGCGATTGCCGCCGCTGGAGCACGAGGTTCCACGCATAGAGCACCGCCGAAAGCAGGATCGCGATCAGCCCGTGCACGCTTTCGGTGTTGTACTGCCCGCCGAACTTGCCCGCTGCGATCACGCCCACCCCGCTCAGCGCCAGTACCGATCCTGCCACCGCACGCTGTGAAAGCTCCTCGCCCAGCGTCACCGCGGCGAGATAGAGCGCGAGCAGCGGGGCGACGAAGGACAAGGCCATGGCCTCGGCCACCGGGGTACGCGCAAGGCCATAGAAGAACAGCACTGCCATCACGCACGAAACGCCTGAGCGCATCAGGTGCAGCCGCAGGGCCGCGCGCCCGGGCAGGCTGCGGCTGCCATCCTTGTTGCCGCGTGCGAGCCAGACCGGCAGCATGATCAGCGAGCCGACCAGATTGCGCCAGAACAGCGCCGCATAAGCCCCGACCGCCAGCGCTGCGATCTTCATGAATCCATCCATCACGCCGAAGCAGGCAAGGCCGGTCAGGGCGGACAGGATGGGGAGCAAGGGTGAGGAGCGCTTCATCGCCCGCCCATAGCGACCCCGCAGGCAGAGTGCAAAGGCATGGGCCATCGCGATAGCCCGGTCGAGACGCTGATTCAGCAATCAGTCAGGCGGCTTGCTTGATTGGAACCGCAGCTTGGGGCAGGAATCATCTCGAAGCCGGGCGGCGAACAGGGAAAGATATCAAGAGATGCATATGATCCATCGAGCCAGTCTCAGCGGCATGCTCTGCACCGCAGCGATTGGCTGGGCCGTACTGGGTGCTCCTGCCGCCGCCGCACAGAAGAGCCCGGTCGACCTGACCGCCGCCGCGCAGCCCGCCAGGCCTGCAACAGGCACCAATGGAACCAAGCCCATTCCGACAGCGAGTGCATCCACGCCGGCACCGGTCCCGACCGCACAGGCAACGCCAGCACCGACCGCCACCGCCACGGCAGCGCCCGTGCCCGTCTTCCAGCCGGTCCCTCCGCCGCTGGCGCACTTTACCATGGCTGACGCACAGGCACTGCTCACCGCGATCAAGGGCATCGGCAGCGAGGGCCTGACGCCCGCTGACTACGAGCCCGCCAAGCTTGCCGCCCAGATCGCCAAGGGCGAAGGCGACGACCTCGATGCCCTGGCCAGTCGCCTGTTCGTGTGGCTCGCCGAAGACTTGCGCGACGGGCGCACGCCAATGCCCGCGCGCGTGCAGTGGTTCGCGATCGATCCCGATCAGGACCTGCATCCCAATTCGCAGCTCCTCGCACAGGCGACCGAGACGCACGACATTCCCGGCGTGCTCGCCTCGCTCAATCCCACGCACCCCGATTACGCGCTGCTGCGCGACATGCTGGCCAAGGCCAAGGACCCGCGCCAGATCGGGATGATCAAGGCCAACATGGACCGCTGGCGCTGGCTGGCGCGCGACATGGGGCTGCAATACCTCATCATCAACGTGCCCGAGCAGGAGCTCCGGCTCACGGTCAACAACAGGATCATCCGCTCCTACCGCGCGATCGTCGGCAAGCCAGGCAAGACCGCGACCCCGCAGCTTGCCGAGCAGGTCAAGAACGTGGTGTTCAACCCGACCTGGACCGTGCCGCAGTCGATCGTGGTGGGCGAAGGGCTCGGCCAGAAGCTGATCGCCAGCCCGGCGCTTGCCAAGCGGCAGGGCTATGTCGCAACCAAGGGCGCCGACGGCACGATCACCGTGGTGCAGCAGCCGGGCGACACCAATTCGCTCGGCCGCGTCAAGCTCGACATGCCCAATGAGCACGCGATCTACATCCACGATACGCCCAACCGGAACCTCTTCGCGCTTCCCGCCCGCGCGCTCAGCCACGGCTGCATCCGCGCTGAACGCGCGACCGAACTGGCGATGACCATGGCGATCCTCGGCGCCGACCTGCCGCCCGAGACAGCGGTCCAGTACAACCTCTCGGGCAAGTACACCAAGGTGCCGATGACCAAGCCCTGGGCGGTCTACATCACCTACTTCACCGTCGCGCGCGACGTGAACGGCCTGATGCGCAGCTTCCCGGACATCTACGAGCGCGATGCCCCCGTCATCACGAGCTTCGCCAAGCCGCGCGAACTCCACACCACCCAGCGCAAGAGCACCGAAGCGATCATCAAGCTGGACAATCCGCTGTAGGGGGAATGGCGGCCTCCGGATTGCAAAGGCCACCGCCCTTGCAATCCGGAGGCTCTAATAAATCCCCAGCCGGTCCGCATAAAGCAGCCGCCCGCCTGAAAGGTGCCACAGCGCTTCGTTGAAGTCGGCCTCGCTCATCGCGAAGCAGCCGTCGCTGCGGCCGAGCTTGCCCCATTTCTCGAGCATGTCCGGGTTTGCATACCATGCCGGGTGCATCACGATCGCGCGGTCGAGCGTGTTGCTGTTTTCGGCGTCGATCCCGCCAAGCCGGATCGAAGTGCCATACTTGCCCTTGTACCACTCGTACGTGATGTACGCCCCGCGCGAAGTGGCAAGGCTGCCCATGTCGTTGGAAAAGGTCTTGAGGAACCCGTCATGCTCCGGGTCCGAGCCCTTGCCGTGCGCGACGAGGAATGAGCGCACTTCACCCTTTTCGAGATCGGCGAAATGGAGCCGCGGCATCGCCGACGGGAGCGCGAAATCCGCCACACCGACGATGTCGGTGCGCCACAGCACCGAGCCGACCCGCTGCACCTGCTCGCGTGCCACGGCGAGGATGCGGCGGTTCTGTTCGGTAACGCTATAGGGCTGGGCGAAGACGCGCCCAGACGCGGCCGCCGCAGCAACCGTTGCCGCCGCGCCCTTGATGAGCCCGCGCCTGTTTACCAGTCCCGTCATATTGCACTCTTGTACGGCGTTTCAGGCCGATTTTCCAGCCTCTGCGCCTAACCGTTCCAGCGCCGCGCCGTCCACCCGCATCACCGTCCACTCGTCCATCAGCCGCGCGCCGAGCTTCTTGTAGAAGCCGATCGCGGGCTCGTTCCAATCGAGCACCGACCATTCGAGCCGCGCACAATCGCGCTCGACCGCCAGTGCCGCAAGCCGCGCCAGCAAGGCCTTGCCCAGCCCGCTGCCGCGCGCCTCTGGCCGCACGAACAAGTCCTCGAGGTAGATTCCCGGCCGTCCTTCGAAGGTCGAGAAGTTGTGAAAGAACAAGGCGAAGCCCTGCGCCGTGCCGTCCACTTGGCCGATGATCACTTCGGCATAGGGGCGATCGCCAAACAGCTTGGTGCCCAGCACGGCATCGTCAAACCGCACTTCGTGCGCCAGCTTCTCGTATTCGGCGAGTGCGCGGATGAGATCGGCGATCAGTGGCAGGTCGTCGGGCGTGGCGCTACGGATGGAAATCGTCATGGTTAGGCTCGCGGAAGCTGTCAGGGCTTCGCGCCTTAGCCCGCAATCAGAAGCCGGTCACCCTGCAAGGTCACGCTGCCCAGCCGCCGCAGCGCCGATTGGCCGAGCAGGCTGACGGGCAAATCGGGGACCACGACCGCTTCGACATCGGTCAGCTCGCGCCCGCCGATCGTCAGCCGGTCAATCTCCACCGGCGCGCCCATGCCGGTGCCCGAAGCGGTCTGGAGCATCGGGCGGTACTCCGACTGGTCCGGCTTCAGCCCCAGCCGGTCGGCATCGTCTTCGGTCAGCGCCACCACGTCAGCGCCGGTATCGACGAGAAAACGCACGGATTCCCCTCCGACATCGACATCGAGGTGAAACTGCCCCTGCGAATCGCGCGCGACCTCGACCATCTCGGCCGACCCGCCGCGCTTGGGCGGGGGCGCATCCTTGCTCCAGGGCGAAGCATGCGCCGGCTTTGCCGCGCGCGCGGCCCCCTCGGGCTGGTACTCGAGCCGCGGCGCAAGCAGCGCGGTGCCGATCAGCACGAGGCCGGCAAGGACAAGGAAGCGATTCATGGCGAGCACCATTGTGCCCGCACGGGGTTAGCAAATCGCGAAGGCGTTTTTTACGCTGGCACTTCCGACTTGCCCGCATCGGTCGTGGCTGCTTCCATTTCGGCGGCCTTGGCTTCCACCAGCGCGACGATGTGCTCGAGCATGTCCTCGCTCTGCACCGTGTGGTCGGTCACGCCCGAGAGGTAGACCATGTGCTTGCCGTTGCCGCCGCCGGTCAGCCCCACATCGGTCTCGCGCGCTTCGCCGGGGCCATTGACCACGCAGCCCAGCACCGAAAGCGAGATCGGCGTCTTGATGTGGCTGAGGCGCCTTTCCAGCGCCTCCACCGTGCGGATCACGTCAAAGCCCTGCCGCGCGCAGCTGGGGCACGAGACGACACGCACGCCGCGCGTGCGCAGGCCCAAGGACTTCAGGATCTCGAAGCCGACGCGCACTTCCTCTTCCGGCTCCGCCGAAAGCGAGACGCGCAGCGTATCGCCGATACCCGCCCAAAGCAGGCTGCCGAGGCCGATCGATGACTTCACAGTGCCGCCGATCAACCCGCCCGCCTCGGTAATGCCCAGATGTAGCGGGCAATCGACCGTTTCGGCCAGGCCCATGTAGGCCGCCACCGCGAGGAACACGTCGGAGGCCTTCACCGCCACCTTGTACTCGTGAAAATCGTGGTCCTGCAGCAGCTTGATGTGATCGAGTGCGCTCTCGACCAGCGCCTCGGGGCAAGGCTCGCCGTACTTTTCGAGGAGGTCCTTCTCGAGGCTGCCCGCGTTCACGCCAATGCGGATCGCGCAGCCGTTGGCCTTGGCCGCGCGCACCACTTCGGCCACGCGCTCGCTCGAGCCGATATTGCCGGGATTGATGCGCAGGCAAGCCGCGCCCGCATCCGCCGCCTCAAGCGCGCGCTTGTAGTGAAAATGAATGTCCGCCACGATCGGAATCCGCGCGGCGCGCACGATCTTGCCCAGCGCCGCGGTGCTTTCCACATCGGGGCACGAAACGCGGATGATATCCGCGCCCGCATCTTCGCAGCGGCGGATCTGATTGATCGTCGCGACCGGATCGCTGGTCAGCGTATTGGTCATGGTCTGCACCGTGATCGGCGCATCTCCGCCGACGGGGACGGATCCGACCATGATCTGGCGGCTCTTGCGGCGCGTAATATCGCGCCAGGGGCGTACGGATGACATGGCGTCCCCTATACCTGCTCGGCCCCGGCATGACCATGGGTTTCAGGCCCTTGCCCTTCGCTCGCCTCTTTTGGCGGCATGCGCCGGGCGTAGAGAAATTCCGGATCGCAGTGATTGCCCACCCAGAACTCGATGTCGGCAATCTTGGCAAAGCCGTAGCGATGGTAGAACCGCTGCGCTGCGGGATTCTCGCTGTAGACGGAGAGCTGGATCTCGTCCGCCCCGATCTCCTCGGCCTGAGCGAAAGCCCAGTCCATCAACCGCGCGCCCAGCCCGCCGCCGATGCGGTCGGGATCGGTATAGAGCTGCTTCAATTCCAGAGGGGCGCGTGCATCGCTGTGCCCGGCTGGCATCGTGCTCTCAAGCACCAGCTTGCAGAAGGCGATCAGCGCGCCGTCTTCCTCGATCACAGCCACGCGCATGCCGGGGTCGGCGATTTCCTTGGCGACCTTGGCATCGCCGTGTGCCTCACCCAGGAACGCGGCAAAGTCTTCAGGACGATAGAGGTGCGCGAACTTGGCCGTCACCGCACGGCGGCCGAGATCGGCAAGCGCGGCGGTATCGGCGGGAGAGGCGTAGCGCAGAAGCGGCTGGGACGTGGCGGACATGCCGCGGCCCATACCGCCACGCGCAGCCTGAAATCAATCGGCGAGCGCGACCTTGGGCGGCTTGGTATAGGGCACAAACTGGTCAAGCGCGACAAAACCGCGCCAGAACAAGCCGTTGCGATCACGCAGCTGCACCGTGTCGATGCTGCACAGCTGCGAAGTGGTCAGCCGGGTGACGAGAATGTCGTTGGAATCGAGCGAGTCCGCGCCGGTCTTGGGCCGCTGAACGTAGATCGTGCTGCCGCTCCCGTAGATGATCGCGGTCTTGTCGATCACTTGCGAGGACTGGACGTTGGACAACATGATGCAGTTGACCGGCTTGCCGGCAACGCGCCCTTCGAGCAGTTTGGCGAGCTGTTCCTCGCCGGTGAGGCGCGGGCGAGCATCAGCCGCAGTTCCAGCCAGCATCAGTGCGCCGGCAAGAAGCCCGAGCTTCGTGGCAATCCGGATCATGACATGCGCCTTTCTCGATGGACCTTCAGTCAAGGTGCGCCGACCCGGCTTAACCCTTGCTGACTGTAGTTTCCCGTAGGATGATATATACTAACATAACACGCGCCTGCCAAGGCCGCGATGCATGACCGAGCCCCTTTTTGAGACGCAATGAGCGTTCGTGGGCCGAAATGCCCATGGGCCCCGGGATCAGGCCGTGCCGCCCACCGTCAGCCCTTCAACCAGCAAGGTCGGCTGGCCGACGCCCGCTGGCACGCTCTGCCCGCCCTTGCCGCAGACGCCCACGCCTTCATCGAGCGCCATGTCATGGCCGATCCCGGTCACGCGAGTCAGCACGCTGGGCCCGTCGCCGATCAGCGTGGCGCCCTTGATCGGCGCGCCCAGCTTGCCGTTCTCGATGCGGTAGGCCTCGGTGCAGGAAAACACGAACTTGCCGCTGGTAATGTCGACCTGCCCGCCGCCGAAGGACTTGGCAAAGATGCCGTTCTTCACGCGCGAAAGCAGCTCGGCCGGATCGTCATTGCCGCCGCGCATGAACGTGTTGGTCATCCGCGGCATCGGCGCGTGGGCATACGATTCGCGCCGCCCGTTGCCCGTGGGCGCAAAGCCCATCAACCGCGCGCTCATCCGGTCGTGGATATAGCCCTTGAGGATGCCGTCCTCGATCAGCACCGTTTCCTCGGTGGGTGTACCCTCATCGTCAATGGTGAGCGAGCCGCGCCGTCCGGGGATTGAGCCGTCGTCCACCACGGTTACGCCGGCGGCAGCCACCCGCTCGCCGATCCGGCCCGAGAACGCACTGGTGCCCTTGCGGTTGAAATCGCCCTCAAGGCCGTGACCGACCGCCTCGTGCAGCAGCACGCCGGGCCAGCCGGGCCCGAGCAACACGGTCATCTCGCCCGCCGGGGCATCGACCGATTCGAGATTGACGAGCGCCTGCGCCAACGCAGTATCGATCGCGCGGTTCCATGTGTCCGCCTCGAACAGATCGTCATAGAGCCGCCGCCCGCCGATCCCGAAGCTGCCCGTCTCGCGCCGGCCATTGTGTTCCGCCACGATCGAGACATTGAGCCGCACCAGCGGCCGCACGTCCTGCGCGACGAACCCGTCCGCGCGCACGATCTCCACCACCGACCAGCTCGCGGCAAGGCTCGCCGAGACTTGCGCCACGCGCGGATCGCGCGCCCGCGCTGCCGCGTCGATCGTCTCCAGCAGCTTGACCTTGGCCGCGAAGGGAATCGCATCGAGCGGCGAGGCATCTGTGTAGAGATGGCGGTTGCTCTGGCGCGGCGCGGCAGCGGCCGCACTCTTTGCCGGATCGAGCAGCTTCAGTGTTTCCCCAGCGCGCGCGATGGCGGCCGCGGAAATCTCGTTGGCATGGGCGAAGCCGGTCATCTCGCCCGAAACGCCGCGCAGGCCGAAACCGGCATCGCGCGAATAGTCGGCGGTTTTCAAGCGCCCGTCGTCGAAACCGAAGCTCTCGCTGGCAATGAACTGGAGATAGAGCTCACCATCCTCGCAGGCGCCGAGCGCCGTGGCGGTCAGGCGTTTGGCCTCTTCAGGGGTCAGCATGCCGGGGCGATAGAGCAGCGAGCGGGGATCGGGCGTGTTGGTCATGCGCAAGGATATAGGCAGCCCTGCGGCATCATGCCACCGCGATTAACTCAGCCCTGATCCGCAGGTCCGCCCTTCAGCACGAAACGACGATCACAATAGCCGCATTCTGCGTAACCACGCTCATCGATCTCGATCCACACGCGGGGATGGCCCAGCGCCGCACCGCCGCGGATGCCGTCCGCGCCGTCGCAGCGCACGCGCGAGCTCGTGGTCAGAACCGTCTCGGGATTTGTGGTCTTGCTCATGGCGCAGCCGGGTAGCAAACCGCTGCCGCGCCGACAAGCTGATGGTTGCGCCCACCTCTCCCTGCCCTCTTTACGTTGGGCGCATCAAGGGGCAGGGAGAGCCCCATGGAAACGACCCCCGCCATCCGCATCCGCGATCTCGTCAAGCGCTATGCGCCCGCCGGCAGCAAGTCTGGCGAGGGCAAGCTCGCATTGGGCGGCGTGAGCTTTGACGTGCCGCAGGGCCAGATTTTCGGCCTTCTCGGCCCCAACGGCGCGGGCAAGTCGACGCTGATCAACACGCTTGCCGGTCTGGTGATGAAGACGTCCGGCACGGTCGAGATCTGGGGCTTCGACATTGACCGCGAGCCGCGCAATGCCAAAGCCTCGATCGGCATCGTCCCGCAGGAAATCGTGTTCGATCCGTTCTTCACGCCGATCGAGGTGCTCGATATCCAGGCCGGGCTCTACGGCGTGCCGGCGGCTGCGCGCCGGTCGCTCGAGCTGCTCCAGTCGGTCCATCTTGCCGACAAGGCCAATGCCTATGCCCGTTCGCTTTCCGGGGGCATGAAGCGCCGCCTGCTGATCGCCAAGGCCATGGTGCATACGCCGCCGATCCTGGTGCTCGACGAGCCCACTGCGGGCGTTGACGTAGAACTCAGACGCCTGCTCTGGGAGCTGGTCGTCGATCTCAACCATCACGGTGTGACCATCGTCCTCACCACACATTATCTCGAAGAAGCCGAGCAGCTGTGCGACCGGATCGCGATCATCAACCACGGCCGCCTCATTACCGACCAGCCCACACGCGACCTTGTGGGCATGATGCGAGAGAAAATCGTCGTGCTCACACTGGACCGTCCGATTATTGCTGCGCCGCAGCATCAGGACTTCGTCAAGAGCGTGGTTTCGAGCGAGCGCGAACTGCGCGTGACCTATAACAAGGACCGCATGAACGCCGGCGATGTGCTCGCGCTGGTGCAGTCGCTCGGCTACGGAATCGTCGATGTCTCGACCGACGAGGCCGATCTGGAAGACGTCTTCGTCAAGTTGACGAGTGCCCCGGCCGGCGCTTTCGGATAGCCTCGGGTCGAGCGCGGCCTTCGTCAATTAAATTCCTCATTACCAATCGCTTTCTGCTCGACCAGGCGCTTCCAGTAGCCACGACCGGACTTGCGTACGGGTCGTTTGCAGTCGCGGCAGATGCCCACGTGGCGGGTACCGTTCCACCACACGGAGGATGGCTCGGATCGATGGCGATTGAACAGGCAGAAAGGCAGACGCCATAACATAGCCGGTTGTCCTTTGAAGGGAGGGCGGGCAAGCAGGTTCATACCATTCGCAGATGCGGAAAAGAATTGGCAAATCACGCTAGGAATTGGCATTTACACTTTGCCAGACCCTGCGGGAGTCTTCCCAAACGCGCTGCGGACGGGCAAGAAGTACGGGTGAACAGACCATCCCCCGCTGCAGCCTCGACCCGCTCATGAGCGCCGTCGGCCCATCCAGTCCCGATGTCCTGATCATCGGCTCCGGCGCCGCCGGGCTTACTGCCGCGCTGGTGCTGGCCGAACGATGCCGCGTCCTCGTGCTCGCCAAAGGCGCGCTCGACGGCGGCTCGACGGCCTGGGCACAGGGCGGCATTGCCGCCGTGCTCGACGAGGGCGATACCTTTGACGATCACATCCGTGACACCATGGTCGCTGGCGCCGGCCTCAACCGGCGCGAGACGGTGGAGTTCGTGGTCGAGAACGCACCGGAGGCAATTCGCCGGCTCGCCGATCTCGGCGTCCCCTTCAATGCGGATTCGGGCGCACTCCACCTGACTCGAGAGGGCGGCCACTCGCACCGCCGCATCGTCCATGTCGATGATGCCACCGGCTGGGCCGTCCAGCAGGCGCTGATCGCTGCGGCCAAAGCGCACCCCAACATCACCCTGCGCCCCGACATGGTGGCGATCGACCTCGTGACCGACCGGCACCGTGCGGATCGCACGGGAGGCCCGAACGGCACTAACCGCGTCTGGGGGGTCTACGCGCTCGATACGGGCAGCGGGCGGGTCGAATGCTTTGCCGCGCGCGCCACGATCCTGGCGACCGGCGGCGCGGGCCGCACTTATCTCTTCAGCACCGCCCCGCGCGGTGCGACCGGGGACGGCATCGCCATGGCCTGGCGCGCGGGCTGCCGCGTCTCCAACATGGAATTCATGCAGTTCCACCCGACCTGCCTCTACAACCTCGAGGTCAAGAACTTCCTGATTACCGAGGCTGTCAGGGGCGAAGGTGGCCATTTGAAACTGCCCCCAGGCGTACCAGGCGGCGGCGAACGGTTCATGCCGCGCTTCGATCCGCGCGAGGAACTGGCACCGCGCGATATCGTCGCCCGCGCCATCGACCACGAGATCAAGCGCCTCGGCCTCGATTACGTCCACCTCGATATCAGCCACAAGGACCCGGATTTCGTCCGGGGCCACTTCCCCAATATCTATGAACGGCTGCTCGGCCTCGGCATCGACATGACGAAGGAGCCGATCCCGGTCGTGCCCGCCCAGCATTACACTTGCGGCGGCGTCCTCATCGACCTGGCCGGCCGCACCGATCTCGACGGGCTCTATGCCGTGGGCGAATGCTCGGAAAGCGGGCTTCACGGTGCCAATCGCCTCGCGTCCAACAGCCTGCTCGAATGCTTCGTGTTCGGCGATTCCGCCGCGAACGACATTCTCGCGCGATGGGAGGACTTCCCCTCGCCGCCGGACTTGCGTCCGTGGGATGAAAGCCGCGTCTCGGACTCCGACGAGGAAGTCGTCATCAAGCAGAACTGGACCGAATTGCGCCGGTTCATGTGGAACTACGTCGGCATCGTGCGCACCAACAAGCGGCTTGAACGTGCGGCGCACCGCATCAAGCTGCTCAAGGGCGAGGTCAACGACTACTACGGAAATTTCCGCGTGACCGCCGATCTCATCGAGCTGCGCAATCTGCTCCAGACGGCCGAACTCATCGTGAAGAGCGCCCGCGCCCGGCGCGAGAGCCGGGGCCTCCATTTCAATGAGGACTACCCCCAGACCCAACCCGCCGCGCGCGATACGGTGCTGGTGCCGAACTGACGCCGGAAGAGGGCGCGCTTCGGGTACCCCCCCTTTTTCGTCATTACGAGCGTAGCGAAGCAATCCAGAGCGGTTTGCTCGACGCTCTGGATTGCTTCGCTACGCTCGTAATGACGAGGCTGGATGGAAGGTGGCGGGAAGACCCGCCCGCTCCCTCTACAAATGCCGACCAATGAAGATCAGCACCATCGCGCCGAGGATCGAGGCAAGGCACCCGGCGCGGCTCACACCGCCGTCCTTGCGGCCCCAGCCCGCGGCGAGGCCTGCCACCAGCGAGCCTGCGATGCCCAGCAGGATGGTGCGCCCAAGCCCCATCGGCACGGCGCCGGGATAGAGGTAGCGCGCGGCCAGACCGACAATCAAACCGCTGACAATGATCGAGATAAGCTTGAACACGCGCCTGCTCCGCCATGGCTGTCGCAGCGAGACATATCGCGCACTGCGCCCGACGCGCCAGTGGATAATCAGGTGGCTAATTGGGTGGAGGGTATGGACAGCGATCTTGTCCACAAGATCGGCTGAAGGCCGCAAAATATTTTTTCGGGGCGCAGATTGGGACTTGAAACGCCAGTTTCCGCACGCGTCGCTGCACTGCAGCATAGCCGTCATGACGATGAAACGAATCGTACATGCGACGAGCCGAATCGATAATGCGGTGTTTACCCTCTTGTGTCTGATTCCGGTTGAGGCACTATAGGTAGTGGTCGGGTCCCGGGGGAACCTCTAAACCTAGTTTCGGTGGCGCAGCGGGCGGTTAGCTCGCCGCAACGGTGGCTGTCTCGCCGCCGGCCCTGGTCTTGGCCTTGGTGACGGGCGCCCGTGCGATGCCGAAGGAGAATGAAACATTCTCCTTTTGTTCCACAGGGCGTATGATGGATTTCGTGAGCCCGATTCGGTTGATCCGGGGGCTCGCCAGGATGAGCAGGGGTTGTGGCGTGGATTTCAGGACTGGTGATGGCGTCGTGGAGCAGGACGGTACGGGTCGTGAAGATTTCGGCCAGAGCGAGTTGGGACTTGCCAGCAGCCCTGCTCCTGCAGGCGGAAACGAAAAGGCGATTGGCATGAATGCGGATGACAAGGGCAGCGAGGCGCTGGTTGCGGCCATGACTGCAGGCGCTGCAGGTGCGCTCGCCGCGGCGGTTAAGCCGGCGCCCGATTCCAAGACGATCAACGCGCGCCGCTTCACGATCGCAACCGATACGGCGCGCGATGCGCTGCTGACGGATTTCGGCAAGGATACGCTCGACGACCGCTACCTGCTTCCGGGCGAGAGCTATCAGGATCTCTTCGCGCGCGTTGCCGATGCCTATGCTGACGATCAGGATCACGCGCAGCGGCTCTATGACTACATCTCGAAGCTGTGGTTCATGCCCGCGACGCCGGTGCTCTCGAACGGCGGCACCGGGCGGGGCCTCCCGATCTCGTGCTACCTCAACTCGGTGTCCGACAGCCTTGAAGGCATCGTCGGCACCTGGAACGAGAACGTCTGGCTCGCCAGCCGTGGCGGCGGCATCGGCACCTATTGGGGTCAGGTCCGCGGTATCGGCGAGTCTGTCGGCCTCAACGGCAAGACCAGCGGGATCATTCCCTTCGTCCGCGTGATGGACAGCCTGACGCTGGCGATCAGCCAGGGCTCGCTGCGCCGTGGTTCGGCAGCCTGCTATCTCGACGTGTCGCACCCGGAAATCGAGGAGTTCCTCGAAATCCGCAAGCCCTCGGGCGATTTCAACCGCAAGGCGCTCAACCTGCACCACGGCGTGCTGCTCACCGACGAATTCATGGAAGCGGTTCGCGATGGCGCCGAGTTCCACTTGCGCAGCCCCAAGGACGGTTCGGTGCGCGGCACGGTCGATGCGCGCTCGCTGTTCCAGAAGCTCGTTGAAACCCGCCTTGCCACGGGCGAGCCCTACATTGTGTTCAACGACACGGTGAACCGCATGATGCCCAAGCATCATCGCGATCTCGGCCTCAAGGTCTCGACCTCGAACCTCTGCTCGGAAATCACGCTCCCCACCGGCCGCGACCACCTCGGCAATGATCGCACCGCGGTGTGCTGCCTTTCCTCGCTCAATCTCGAAACCTGGGACGAGTGGCAGGGCGACCGCCAGTTCATCGAGGACGTACTGCGCTTCCTCGACAACGTGCTGCAGGACTATATCGACCGTGCGCCGGACGAGATGGCACGCGCCAAGTATTCCGCGATGCGTGAGCGTTCGGTCGGCATGGGCGTGATGGGCTTCCACTCCTTCCTTCAGCTCAAGGGCATTGCCTTCGAAAGCGCGATGGCCAAGGCCTGGAACTTCAAGATGTTCCGCCACATCGCCGAGCGCGCGGACGAAGCCTCGCTGCTTCTCGCGCAGGAACGCGGGCCCTGCCCCGATGCGGCCGACATGGGCGTGATGCAGCGCTTCTCCTGCAAGATGGCGATCGCGCCGACCGCGTCGATCTCGATCATCTGCGGCGGCACCTCTGCCTGCATCGAGCCGATCCCGGCGAACATCTACACCCACAAGACGCTATCGGGCAGCTTCGTGGTCAAGAA
>CAILIO010000021.1 GCA_903834285.1 uncultured Sphingomonadales bacterium
GGACCCTGGATCTGGAAGCGCCATTCCTTGCGGGTGACGGGCTTGCCCATCGGGCGCATCGGCGAACGGTCATCGAGCTCGATCTCGACATCGTAGCCGCCCGTCGCACCGTGATAGCGCAGCCAGTTCGAAGCGGGCGCACGGCCGACATAGGTGAAGCTTTCCTCTTCTTCCCAGAAGATGATGCCATCGCCGATCACGTGGCCATAAGGCGTCGTGGGCACATATTGCTTGGCCTTGTTGACCGCCCAGCCCTTCGAGCTGTTGATCATCGTGCCCGAGAGCAGCTTGCCCGCGTCCTTGCCGCGAATGTAGAGGTTAACCATGTGGTGCGACTGGTCGAACAGCACCGCGCTGTGCTGCCAGGCCCACTGTTCGCTGCGCCAGTTGGAAAACTCCGGCGCCACCACCGGATAGACGTAGGCGCCCAGCTGCGAATTGCGCAGCATTTCAACGATATTGCCCTGGCCCTGAAGGACCTGCTCAAGGTTCGCCGCCACGTTTGTCTCTCCCGATTGCAAATGGCTGGTTGAAATTTGTATGCAACACATACAATATCAGAGCGGATTCGCAATGCCAAATTGTGCACGCCCCATGCGGGTGAAATGCACTGCTGGCGGCGAACGACTGTGCGCTCTATGGCGCGCGCGGCCCACGAACGAGTGAACGGGAGAGATTTGAATGACTGCACCAGTGATCCTGACGCTTTCGTGCGAGGACAAGCCGGGGATCGTCGCCCGGGTGACCGGAAACCTCTATGAGGCCGGCGCCAACATTCTTGAGGCGCAGCAGTTCGATGATACCGAAAGCGGCCGGTTCTTCATGCGCGTGGTGCTCGATCCGGGCTCGGGCAATGGCGAGACCCTGCACAACGCCTTCGCGCCCGTGGCCGAACAATTCGGCATGGAATGGACGATGCGCGACAGCTCCAAGAAGCGCCGCACCGTGCTTATGGTCAGCAAGTTCGATCACTGCCTCGGCGATCTGCTCTACCGCACCCGTATCGGCGAGCTGCCGATGGAGGTGGTCGCGATCATCGGCAACCACCCCAAGGAAGCGCTCAACATCACGCTGCTCGGCGATGTGCCCTATCATCACCTGCCGATCACGAAGGACACCAAACCGCAGCAGGAAGCGCAGGTTAAGGCGATCGTCACCGAGACCGGCGCCGAACTCGTCGTGCTTGCGCGCTACATGCAGATCCTCTCGGACGACATGGCCTCGTTCCTCAACGGCAAGTGCATCAACATTCACCACTCGTTCCTGCCGAGCTTCAAGGGCGCCAAGCCCTATCACCAGGCGCATGCGCGCGGCGTGAAGATGATCGGCGCGACCGGCCACTACGTGACGACCGACCTCGACGAAGGCCCGATCATCCACCAGGACGTCGAGACGGTAACCCATGCCGACACGCCCGAGGACCTCGTGCGCAAGGGCCGCGATGTCGAGCGCCGCGTGCTGGCCGAAGCGGTGCGCCTGCACCTCGAAGACCGCGCGCTGCTCAACGGCACCAAGACGGTCGTGTTCCGCAGCTGACGTTTTGCGTCAGCTGCGGGTAAGACGAATGTCCACCTCGCGCTCGACGTAGCCCCATTCCTCGCTCGCCCGAAGTTCGGCCAGCAGCTGGTCGAACGCGGGCGTGTCTCCGGGCGCAAACTCGAACCACGTCAGGAAATCAAACGGCTCGCCCCGATCGCGCGAATGGTAAAGCGCCCGGGCGACGGCGCGCACGTAAGGCATGCCGATCGCGTGATGGTGCGCGCGTTGGAATACGCCCATGCGCTCGTCCTGCGCCAGTGCCCACCACGCCGCACTTTTGGTGATCGGGATCAGCACAGCGCAGGTCGCTTCGGGCCGCCCCAGCGCGGATTGCGCGGCGCGAAGCTCCGTCAAACCATCGTGCGAGGTGTAACGCAAGTTGCTCGCCGTGCCGCGCAGCATCCAGCTGTCGCCGTCGCCCGCGCGCGAGGGGTCGCTCACGCGCAGCGCGGGCGCCAGCGGCAAGCTTTCGCCGCGCACGGCCACTATGCTGGCGATGCGCCAGGGGCCGCTTGGACCGGCGATGAATGTGGTGGGGTGCAGTGTCATGCAGCGAAATACGTATCGATGCCCCGCCCGGTTACAGTGTGCGGCGCGTTGCAATGGTCCGATCCGGTACCTATGCTGCATCGAAGCACCCGGTTTTCAGGCACCGGCAAGGAGCAGGCAATGCAGGTCAACTGGCTCGATCACGTCAACGTGATCACCGACAAGCTCGATGAAACCGCCGAGTTCTACAAGGCGCTGCTGAATCTCGAACGCCGCAACGCGCCCCCGCCGCTGACGCCCGAAACCGCGCAGTGGATGTACGACGTCGGCGGCAAGGCGATCGTCCACATCAACTCGGTCGACTGCCCCCGCGCCTTCGACCGCCACGTTGAACCCGGCGCGCTCACCGGCGCCGTCCACCACGTCGCGCTCAACTGCTCGGGCTATGACGAACTGATGGAGCGCGTCGGCGCCCTCGGTACGCCGTTCCAGCTCAACACCGTGGCCTCCATCGGCCTGCGCCAGATTTTCGTGAGCGATCCCAACAACGTCCTGCTGGAACTCAATTTCTTCGGGGATTGAGCTGCTCACGGGCACGGGCAGAGGGACCATCCGCAGGATGGCGGAGCGTTAGGTTCAGCCTTTGTGCGTCCTCAGCCCGGAATCGCCCCCTCCAGCGCATCGGCGAGTTCCACCGGGCGCGAGAGGTAGGGGCTGTGATCGGCATCGAGCGTCACCACCCGCGCGCCCGGGCTCATCGCCTGCATGCGGCGCTGGCTGGCAATCGGGATCGTGCGGTCTTCGGTGCACTCGACATACGTGCGCGGCAAGCTGCCCCAGCTGTCCTCCGTCAACGACAGCGGCTCCGCGCGCGGACCATGCGGCTCGGCCACAAGGCGCGGCAGTACACGCGCTACCAGTTCGGGCGGCGAAAGCTGCGCAAAGACCGGCCCGGCGCGCGCCGGATCGACCACCGTTGCCACTCCGCCATGCACTTTGCTGATGATGGCGTCGAAATCGGGATTGGGCTCTTCCATCGTCTTGAACTCGGCGCGGGAGCTTCCCGAAGGCAGCATCATCGCGCAGATATAGACGAGCGCATCCATCGCCGAAGGATCCCGCTCTGCTGCCGTGCTGACGACCAGCCCGCCGCGTGAATGCCCCGCCAGCACGACCGGCGCGCCGCCCAGCTCAGCCTTCAGATCGCGGCAATGCTGCGCAGCAAATTCTCCCCATCCATCCAGCGTCACCGCCGCCAGCTGGTCGGCCGAGCCGCCCATGCCCGGCAATGTCGGTGCGACAACCGTATGCCCGCGCGCGCAGCAATGCTGCAACCGGATCGAAGCACCAGCCGCCATGCCACGACCCATGGATCAGCACGAACCCCGCCATCAGCGCACATGCCCCGACCAGGTGCGCAGCCCCGGCGCAGTACGGTCCTCGCTTTTGAGCGCTGCTGCCATGCCCGGCCGCACCGTCACCCGCTCGCGCCATTCGACCAGCCGCGGCGCACGCTTGGCGATCTCCATCTCGGGGAACATCCGCTCCACCATCATCCCGCAGTGTGAATAGAAGTTGATGTCGGCCAAGGTGTAAGTCTGGCCTGCCAGCCACGGCGTCTCCGCCAGCTGCTTCTCCACTTTGTCGACCGCGTACGTGACCTTCGCCGTGGCATTGGCGAGATCGGCTTCCGAAAAGCCCGAACGCGCCGTCGCCCACTTCTTGCGCTGGTCGGGCAGCGGAATGTTCTCCAGCAGCTTCTCGAACTCACCGCTTTCGATATTGCGCGCGATCACGCCGACCATCCGATGCCAGCCATGCATCGAGACGAAGTTCATCACCTGCTCGTCGACGAACTTGTTCCAGTAGCGCATCCGCGCCGCCCCCACCGCATCGCGCGGGCGCAGCGGTCCATCGACCGGCTGCGCATCAGGGAAAACGTCTTCCAGATATTCGTTGATCACCGAGGTGTGCGTGATGATGGTACCGTCGTGATCAAGCACGGGCACCTGCCCTTCGGGATTGATCGCGGTGAACCAGGGCTGGTGCTGCTCGAACTTGTGCAGGTCGACGTAGACGCTCTCGTACGCCAGACCCTTCTCCTTGAGCGGGGCCATGGACTTGAGCGAATTCGCCAAGGGTTCGGCGTGATAATACTTGAGTGTCATGGTCTTACCTGATCGCAAGGGTACCCAGCACGCCGCCGTCCACTGCCCAGCTCTGGCCGGTGACATGCGCGGCAGCGCGCGAAAGCAGGAAAGCGGCGACTTCGGCCACGTCGGCCGCGCTGCCCAGCCGCAGCTGCGGCACATTGGCGGCGAGCGAGGTCAGCTGCTCGGGCGGCACGCCCTCCAGCAGCGGCGTTTCGATAAAGCCGGGCACCAGGCAATTGACGCGCACCCCATGCGCCGCCCCCTCCAGCGCCGCGGCGCGCGCGAGGCCGAGCACCGCGTGCTTGCTCATCACATAGCCCACGTTCATCGCCATGCCGCGCTCGGAGGCGAGGCTGCCTGTGATCAGGATGCTACCCGCACTGTGAGCCTTCATCGCCGGCAGCACATGGCGGACCGCCCAGAACGCGGACATCATGTTGATCGCCATCAGCGCTTCGAACGCCTCGTCCGAATAGTGCTCCAGCGGCGCGAAGGTCCCGCCCGTTCCCGCATTCAGGAACAGCGCATCGATCGGGCCATGCTGTGTGGCCGCACTGTCCAGCGCCGCTATCAACTGGTCCTGTTTGCCGACGTCCGCCGCCGCCCAGCCCGCACCCGCACCAAGCTCCGCGCACAGATCGGCCAACAGTTCGCCGCGCCGCGCGATCAGCGTAACCCGCGCCCCGCTGCGCACAACCCGTTCGGCGGTCGCCCGGCCGATCCCGGTCGAGGCGCCGGTAATCACCACATGCTGCCCCGCGAAATCCATTACTCTGCCTTTGGTGCGATGAAATCGGCCCAGACGCGCCACTCGGGCTTGTCCGCCGCGTCAGGCTGCCATTGCTGCAGCATCAAGGCGCGTGCCTCCGGCTCAGCCATGCCCTGATGATCGCGGTTGAACCGGTAAAAGAACGCCGAAACCCGCCAGTTCATGATGCAATGGACATGGACCGGCTTCGGCCCCTGCTCCACCGCCGCACAGAACGCCGCGAAGTGCGCTTCGTCCGGCGCATCGAACGGCACCGGAATATGCGTGTAGGCAATGCCCGCTGCGGCAAACTTGCCCGCCTCATCCGCCAGCGCCTCGGGATGGCTGTCCAGCGCGAGGTTGACGACCTGCTTCACCCCCAGCCCGGCGAGACGGGCAACATCCGCCTCCTCGAGCCGCCCCGAGGTGGTCACGTCCTCGCCCAGCCGCTGCCAGCCGCGAATATCGGCCGGATCCGCCGCCACCGTGCTCAGCCCAGCCCGAGCACGCGCAGCGCATTGTCCTTCATGATGCCGGGCATGACTTCATCCTTGAAGCCGACCTTGAGCGCCGCATCGATCCACTTCTGCGGATGGATCAGCGGGAAGTCTGATCCGAACAGCATCTTCGTCTTGAGCTGCGTGTTGGCATACTGGATGATCTGCGGCGCAAAGTACTTCGGGCTCCAGCCCGAGAGATCGATGAACACGTTGTCCTTATGCAGCGCCATCGAGAGGCTCTCGTCCACCCACGGCCACGAGGGATGCGCGAGGATCACCTTCATGTCGGGGAAATCGGCGGCCACGTCGTCGACCAGCATCGGCTGGCCATACTTGAGCCGCACGCCCGCGCCGCCGCGCATGCCCGTGCCCATGCCCGAATGCCCGGTGTGGAAGATAGCCGGCAGCCCGTATTCGGCGATCACTTCATAGATCGGATAGCCCACGCGCGCGGCGGGCTCGATGTTCTGCATGATATGGTGGAACTTGAAGCCCTTGACCCCGTAGTTCTCAATGAGGTCCCGCGCCTCGCGCGCGCCCATCTTGCCCTTGTGCGGGTCGATCGAGGCGAAAGCCATGCAGATATCGTCGTTCTTCGCGGCGAATTCGGCGACTTCGTAGTTCGAGATGCGCTTGGCGCCGATGCCGCTCTCGCAGTCCACAGTGAAGATGCAGAAGGCAATCTGCTGCTCGCGGTAGAGATCCGCGATCTCGGGCATCTTGGGCCGCTCGCGCGGGGCCTTGAAATAAGCCGAGGCCGCATCGAAGAACTTGCCCATCACCGGATCTTCCGGATCGTGGCAGGAAACCTCGGCATGCACATGCACGTCGATGGCTTTGATCTTCTGGATATCGATGGGCACCGGGCTTTTCCTTGAAAGAAGCCCCGACGACCGGGTGGTCGCCGGGGCTGCTGGTCACTCACGCATGGCTCAGACGAGCGCGTCCTTCTTGACGGTGATCACCTGGCTGTAGGTGAACTCCTTCAGGCCCTCGATGCCGTATTCGGCGCCGAAGCCGGACTGCTTGTGGCCGCCGAAGGGCGCGAAGGGCGACAGGTGGAGGAACTCGTTGATCCACACCGTGCCGGTTTCGAGCTGCTCGGCGATTGCAACGCCGCGATCGGTATCCTTGGTCCAGACCGCGCCGGCGAGGCCGTATTCCGAGTTGTTGGCGCGCGCGATGACTTCATCGTCAGACGAGAACTTCATCAGCGGCATGACCGGGCCGAACTGTTCCTCGGCCACGATCCGCGCGTCTTCGGGCGGGTTGTCGAGGATGGTGATCGGCACGTAGTAGCCCGAGCCCGAAGGATCGACATCACCGCCGACGAGGAACTTGTAGCCGTTGTCCTTGGCGTCCGCGATCAGCTCGCACACGCGGTCGAACTGCTTCTTGTTCTGGATCGGGCCAACGCCGGTGCCCTGCTCGGACCCGTCACCCACCTTGACCGTCTTGGCATAAGCCGCAATCGCGGCGCTCAGCTCGTCGTAGATGTCCTCGTGGATATAGATGCGCTTGGCAGCAACGCAGATCTGGCCGGCGTTGGTGAAGCTCGACCAGAACAGCTGCTCGGCAACCTTGGCGACGTCGGCATCGGGCAGCACGATCGAGGCGTCGTTACCGCCGAGTTCGAGCGTGATGCGCTTCAGGTCCTTCGAGGCGCCTTCCATGATCTTCTTGCCGGTCGCGGTCGAGCCAGTGAAGGTGATCTTGTCGATGTCCGGGTGCGCGGTGATCATCGGGCCGAGGGCATCCTCGCCGGTGATGATGTTGACGACGCCAGCGGGCACGATGTCCGCAATCAGCTCGGCAAACTTGAGCGTGGTCAGCGGGGTGAACGGCGAAGGCTTGAGCACGATGGTGCAGCCCGAAAGGATCGCAGGCGCGATCTTCTGCACGGCCATCAGCAGCGGGAAGTTCCACGGCACGATGCCGCCGACAACGCCGACCGGCACGCGGCGGGTGCGGCTGAAGCGCTCGTCGCTGTCCTCGTTGATCGTCTCTTCCAGCGTCAGCGTCGACTGCGCGTTCATCATCGCCGAGCAGCCGCCGATTTCGAACTGGGCCTGCTGGTGCGGCTTGCCCTGCTCCGAGGTGAGGAGGCGGTAGAGCTCTTCGAAGTTGGCGTCGATCGCGGCGGCCATCTTCTGGATCACGGCACGGCGATCATCGACCGGGGTCTTCGACCAGGTCTTGAAGGCACGGCGGGCTGCAGCCACGGCGCGGTCAAGTTCTTCGGCGCCGCAAGCTGGCACCTGGCCGATGACCTGCTCGTTCGCCGGGTTCACCACGTCGAGCGCCGTCGCGGTGGTCACCAGTTCGCCATCGATAAGATTGGGGTAGAGTTTGCTCATGAGTCTCTCCGTCCTCTAGGATTGTTCTAAGTTATAGCATTAAGTCAGCGCGATGCCAGCGCCTTGTCCTCGTTGGCACGCTTGATAAGGTACATGCGAATGGCTTCCGCGTCAGGGGCCTTCAGCGCCGACTTGAACGAAACCATGCCCAGTTCGTGGAGTTGACCGCCCAGCACGATCGCCTTCAGCGCCTCGGCCGAACCAATCGTGCCCGAATGGCGCAGATCGGGGTTCAGACCACCGGCCACAGCCGCATCACCATGGCACACAGCGCAATAGCGGCCATAGAGCTGCCCGCCATGAGTCACCTGCGCGACCGTCCCGGTGAAGGCCGGCGGATCGAGCACCATCTGGTTCATCGGCGGCACTTCGGGCAGCTGGCCCTTGGCGCCCAGCTTGAACACCAGCAGACGGCTGATGTTGCGCGCCGCGCCCGCCTTGTTGGCGAGCACACCGGTGGCGATATCCCACACGCCGCCCCAGCCGACGAGAATCGCGACGTATTGTTCACCGTCCACCGCATAAGTCATGGGCGCGGCGATGATCCCGCTTTGCGCGGGGAACGACCAAAGTTTCTGGCCCTTGTCGGCGGTATAGGCGACGAAATCGCCCGCTGCCGTGCCCTGAAACACGAGGTTGCCCGCAGTCGAAAGCACGCCGCCGTTCGACGGGCCGACAAGATCTACCTTCCACGCCGGTTTCCGGTTCGCCACGTCCCACGCGACGAGCTGGCCGGTTGTCGCAGCCTTGGCGCCCGCCTGCACTTTGGCATCCGCCGGCATGGCCACGGCATAGCCGTCGAGCCCGGTCTGGAACCCGATGTCCGTCGGCTTCCAGCCCGCCGCCGCCATATAGGGGAACGCGGCAAGGTTGGTCGGGATATAGAGGTAGCCCGTCTTGGGGCTGTAGCTCTGCGGCTGCCAGCTGTGCGCGCCCACCGCGCCAGGGAGGCTCACGAAGGGCTTGCCGGTCTTCTCGTATTGCGCGGCCGGATTGATCGCCGGACGCCCGGTTTCGGGATCCACGCCGGTCGCCCAGTTCACCGGCACCCATGGCGTGGCCGAGAGGAACTTGCCCGTCTTCACATCCAGCACATAGACGTGCCCGTTCTTGGGCGCGTGCATCGCGATATGGCGCTTTTCGCCGCCGATAGTGACGTCGGCGATGGTGATCTGCTGGTCGGAATCGAAATCCCAACGGTCTTCGGGCGTTTCCTGGAAGTGCCAGGCGTACTGGCCGGTATCGGCATTCACCGCGACGATCGAGGAGGTGTAGAGGCTGTCCCCCGCGCGCCCGTTGGCCTTGGGGTTCCACGGCTCGGCATTGCCGGTGCCGAAGAGGACGAGGTTGGTTTCGGGATCATACGTGATCGAATCCCAGACGGTGCCGCCACCGCCGAGCTCCCACCACTTGTTGCCCCAGGTCTTGGCCGCCGCCGAGTGTGCGTCCTTGTTGACGCCTTCGGCGCCGAAGCCCTTGGCGGGGTTGCCCGGCACGGTGTTGAAGCGCCAGACTTCCTTGCCTGTCTCCGGGTCATAGGCGGAGATATAGCCGCGCGCCTTATATTCGGAACCGCCGGCCCCAATCAGCACGCGGCCTTTCACGATGCGCGGTGCGCCGGTGATCGTATAGTCGGTCTGGTTCGGCACCACGACTTTCGACCAGAGGACTTTGCCGGACTTCTGATCCAGCGCGATCAGTCGGCCATCCAGCGCGGCCACGAAGAGCTTGTCGCCATAGAGCGCGACGCCGCGGTTCACCGCATCACAGCAGGCGCGGTAGAGCGTATCGCGCGGCACTTTGGGATCGAAGGCCCAGAGCGGCTTGCCGGTCTTGGCGTCATAGGCCTTCACCATCGACCAGGCGGTGGTGACATAGAGTACGCCGTCATGCACCAGCGGGGTCGCTTCCTGTCCGCGCGCTGTATCCATGTCGGCATACCAGGAAAGGCCGAGCTGATCGACGTTGTATTCGTTCACCTGCTTCAGCGGGGAGAAGCGCTGCTCGGCATAATCGCCGCCATAGGTCAGCCATTCGGCGCCGGGCACGGCGCGCAGCATGGTGTCGGTAACAGTGGCCATTGCACCGGGCGTTGCAATGGCACCAACGGCCAGCGCCAGTGATGATGCCAAGCCAAGCTTTCGCATAAAGGAAATGCGCATAGTTTCACCCTCTCCTCGCGGGCCCGGCGTGTCCCGGGTCCCTGTTAATCGGCTGTTTGAACCACAATGCATGATTGCACCATAGGCTGTGCATCTGCGCGATGATCCTTTTGGCCATTTTTCTGGCTTTTCCTGCCTTTTTCTGAGCCCGTGAGGCGCCGTATCACACTCCGCTTTGCCGCAGCATGTCGATGAAGGCAGCGGCGATGTCATGAGGCGAATAGCGGCCCTTGCGGTACCAGGTTTGCGACCAGTTCAGGCTTCCTAACAAGGCGACCTTGAACAGCCAGCGATCAGTTTCTGCGTCCAGCGGCAGTGCCGCGATCAGCTTTTCGAAATGGCGCTCATAGCGGTCGCGTTCGGCGTTTAGCGTGGCGAGCACGTCGGGCGGAAACGAGCGCACGAACTCGGGATTGACGATCCGCGCGTAGTCGCCTCCATCGAGCAGGGTTGAAAGATGTGCGGTGCAGGCAGCCTCGATCGCCTGCCACGGCTCGCTGGTGGTCTGGCCAAGCGCCTCGGCGATGGCCGCCTCGAACCGGGCGACACCCTTACGATAGACCGCGAGCAGCAAGTCTTCCTTTGATTTGAAATGGTAATAGAGCGAGCCTGGCAGCATGCCGACCGCACCCGCGATGTCGCGGATCGAAGTGCCGTCATAGCCCTTCGCCACGAACATCGCCGCCGCGGCATCGAGCAGGGCCTCGCGCCGGTTCTCGCCCCCGCGCGCTTCCGCTTTCGGCTGGGCTTGGCCCCGGGTCTTTACCGCTGTGGTCACGCGTGCCGCCTATGCCTGCTCAATCGCGCTGCAGGATGATGACCGAGCAGGCCGCTTCGTCGAAGCCCATCACGCCGCCGCCGTTCTCGGCGAGCGCGGTGCGCGCGCCGCTCACCTGCCGCGGCCCGGCCTCGCCGCGCAGCTGCAGCATGAGTTCGTCGATCATCGAAAGCCCCGTCGCGCCAACGGGGTGCCCCTTGCTGACGAGCCCGCCCGAAAGATTGATCGGGATCGAGCCGCCCAGCGCGGTCGCACCGCTTTCGGCGAGCCGGCCCCCTTCGCCGATCCTGCAGAAGCCGAGCATCTCCGACTGGTAGAGCTCGCAGAACGAGGTTGCGTCGTGGACCTCGGCAAGGTCGATGTCCGCCGCAGTAAGGCCCGCGGCCTTGTAGGCTCGCTGGGCGGCGAGCTGCGAAAGACCCGGCTCGTCGAGCCGGCGATACTTGCCGGCAGTCATCGTGCTGGCGGCAATCCGCACCGCGCGCGCGCGGACGCCGGCGGGCTGGCGCGCCAGCCAAGCGCCCGAGCAAACCAGCGCCGCAGCAGCACCGTCACCAATCGGGGCGCACATCGCGCGGGTGAGGGGCCAACTTACAGGGCGGTCGGCAAGGACGTCCTCAGGAGTAAGGGGAAAGCGGTACTGCGCCTTGGGGTTGTGCGCCGATGCGGTGTGGTTCTTGGCGCAGGCAATGGCGATCTGGCGCTCGGTCGTGCCATGGGTGCGCATGTGCCACGCGGCCTGCATGGCATACGTGTCCATGAAGATCGTGCGGCCCGGGCCTGGTTCGAACGGCTTGCCCGCCGCCTCGCCGGCGGCCGCATAGTAGGTGAGCCACTCGTCGCGGTCGTACTGGTCGATGCCGCCGTCAAACAGCGCCATGGTTCGCTCAGGCGCGCCGGGGTTGAAGGTTTTCTCGACGCCGATGGCAATGCTGAGATCGGTCTGGCCGCTTAGGACGTCCTTCCACGCGCCGTGGAGGGCGATGGATGCCGTGGCGCAGCCGCCTTCGACGTTGATCACCGGCACCCGCTCGGGAAACAGCCCCTCGCGAACCAGCGGGGTGAGGCAGACTTGCCCGCGGATACTGCCCTGGCCATCGGTCCACATGCCGCAATTGCCGAACCAGGCCATGCCGATGTCATTGCCATTCGAGAGTCCCGCATCGGCCAGCACGCCGAGATAGACCTCGCGGGTGAGGTCCTTGAAGCTGCGATCGGGGAACTTGCCGAAGCTGCTGGAATAGCTGCCGACAATGTAGGCGTCTGTCATTGGCTCTTGTCCCACCACGGTGCGCGGAGTTCGCGCTTCAAGACTTTGCCCAGTGCATTGCGCGGGAACGCCGTCCTTAACTCCAGCCCCGCCAGCCGCTGGGTGCGCGCCAGCCGGGCATTGGCCCATGCGAGCAACGCATCGGGATCGGGCGCCCCCCGCGGAATGACCAACGCGAGCGGCGTTTCGCCCCACTTGGGATGCGGAATGCCAATCACGGTCACGTCCTGCACTTCGGGATGCTCGCCGATTACGGCTTCGAGATCGGCAGGAAAAATGTTGAAGCCGCCGGAAAGGATCATGTCCTTCTTGCGGTCGACGATGTGGAGGAAGCCCTGCTCATCGACATAGCCCAGATCGCCGCTGCGCAAGTATGCCGCGCCGGACGGGTCGCGCCAGAGGATCGCTTCGTCGAGATCGGGCCGGTTGTGATAGCCGGCCATCACACCAAGGCCGTGCCCAACGATTTCGCCGACTTCGCCGCGCGCGCACTCGCGGTCGTCACCGCCCACGATGCGCAGATCGAAGCCGATTACTGGCCGCCCCACCGCGCCGGGCCGCGCGGGCGCGTCGCTTGGCTTGCGCATCGTCGCGAAGCCCTCGCTGAATCCGTAGAGCTCGTAAACATGCGGAGTCATCCGCGCGATGACGGCCTCGCGCGTGTCAGGCCGCAGCGATGAACCGGCGGAAAGCAGGCTCTGCAGGCTGGAAATGTCATGCTTGCCGAGCGCCGGATCATCGAGCGTGACGATGCACTGGGTCGGCACCATGAAGGCGTGCGTCACCTTGTGCCGTTCGATCAGCGCCAGCGCGCCGGCGGCGCTGAACTGCTCCATGATGACGACGGTCGCGCCCAGCAGCAGCGGGGGCAACACCATGAACATCGTGCCGTTCGAATAGAGCGCCGTGGTGACGAGCGCGACGCTCTCGCGCGACATGCTGAGTTCGAGCGCATTGGACCACGCGAAATGCGTGCGCGCACCATGGCTTTGCACGATGCCCTTCGGCAGGCCCGTGGTGCCGGAGCTGTAGATGATGTTGAAGCGGTCTTCCGGGCGGCTGCGCACACCCGGATCGCTGTCGGGCGCGGCGGCGAGGAGCGCATCGCCCGCGTCCCAGCCGTCGCCCGTAAAGCCGATCGCGATGCGCTTCACGGTGCCAGGAAGCTCTGCCGCTTCGACCAGCGCGCGGTTTCCGGCGGAGACGAACACGGTTTTCGCACCGCTGTCGGCCATCATCGTCGCAATCTGCGGCGGGGTGAGCAGGCCGCTGATCGGCACCATGCAGGCACCTGCCTTGACCACGCCGCACATCACCTCGAGCATTTCGATCGAGTTGGTCATGACCAGCGCGACGGGCTCGTCATGCGTCACGCCCATTGCGAGCAGGGTATTGGCAACGCGGTTGGTGGCGCGGTCGAACGCGCCCCAGGTCAGGCTGCGGTCGCCGCAAATCGCTGCGATCCGATCCGGCGCGAAGCGGGCGTGGGCGGCCCACACGCTGGCCATGCCAAAGCCGGGCGTCTCGATCATGGCGTGCTACCCCGTCACCATCGGCATTTCGCGCACCCCGCGCATGGTCAGCGTGTCCATGTATTCGACAGTATCGCTCGCCATGGCCGCGTGGGGAAAGCGCGCGAAGAAGCGGCTGATGGCGATGCGCGCTTCGGCCCGGGCCAGCGGCGCGCCAAGGCAGAAATGGATGCCGTGGTTGAAGGTGAGGTGGCGATTGGGCGTGCGGCCGATATCGAAGTTTGCGGCGGCGTCGAACACGGCCGGATCGTGGTTCGCCGCATTGACCATGGCATAGACCCGGTCGCCTTTGCGCAGCGTCTTGCCGCGCAGCTCGAACGGTTCCTTGACAACGCGCACGACCGCGCCGGTCGGCCCTTCGAAGCGCAGCATTTCCTCCACCGCGCTGGCCGTGAGGGAGGGGTCCGCAAGGAGCCGCGCCTTCTGGTCGGGGTTTTCCAGCAGCGCGCGGATGCCGTTACCGATGAGATTGGTCGTCGTCTCGTGCCCTGCAAAAAGGAACAGGATGCATGAGCCGAGCACTTCATCCTCGGTGATCTGGCCGGTCTGCTGCAGCATGACAAAGTGCGAGATCACATCGCCGCGCGGCTGTGCCTGCCGCTGCCTCGCTGCATCGCGGAAGTAATCCGCCATGGCGACGATGCCCGCGCGCCCGGTTTCGTACTTGTCACCAGTGCCGGTGGCGTTGCCGAGGAAGGGCTGCAATTGCATCGACCAATCGCGCAAGCTGTCCATATCCGCGCGCGGCACGCCGAGCAGGTCCATGATCACGCTGGCGGGCAAGGGATTGGCAAATTCGCTGATGCATTCGAACTGGCCATTGCCGCGCGCCGCGATCTTACCGAGCAGGCCGTCGGCCAGTTCGGTGATGCCGTCTTCCAGATCACGCATGACGGCGGGCGTCACGACCTTGTTGAGCAATGTCCGTAGCCGGGTGTGATCGGGCGGATCCTTGAAGACGACCCAGGTGTTGAGATAGCGGATCAGGTCGTTCAGCCGTGCCCGCTCCTCGCCCTGCTGGCTCTCGAAAAACGGGGTCAGCCGGTCTGAGGTGATGCCGCTGGTCATCTGCACGGCTTTGACGTCATCATGGCGGGTGAGGACCCAGCCCTTGAGCAAGGGCGACCAGTGTACCGGGTCTTTCGCCTGCAAGCGCAGCAAAGTCTCCAGCGGGCGCTGGATGACGTCCGGATCGCGGGGATCGAAGACCAGACTGGTGGTGGGCATGATGCGGGAAAAGCTCCGGATTTCTCGGCTTGGCTATCACCCGGCCCTTGCCATAGCAATCGCTTGTTTGGTAACATCCCCGCAAGATCAGAAGCGGTGGGCTGAACCCGCTGCCATTTCGCACAATGCTGCGGGAGAGAACGTGATGCTGAAGCTTGTAGCCGTATGGTCGCCGCCCAAGGCCGAAGACCGCGACGCCTTCGAAACCGCCTA
>CAILIO010000022.1 GCA_903834285.1 uncultured Sphingomonadales bacterium
AGGATGTGACCGCCAACGTCGCTTATATCCGCGATATCCCGCAAGTGCTGGCGGGCGAGGCCCCCGCCGTGTTTGAGATCCGCGGCGAGGTCTATATGGCCAAGGCCGATTTCGCCGCCTTGAATGCCGCGCAGGAGGAGAAGGGCGACAAGCTCTTCGCCAATCCGCGCAATGCCGCCGCAGGATCGCTTCGCCAGAAGGACGCCAGCGTTACCGCGAGCCGCCCCTTGCGCTTCCTCGCGCATGGCTGGGGCGCGGCGAGCGCGGTGCCGGGCGAGACGCAGTTCGATGTGATGCAGCATATCGCCGCGTGGGGCGTGCCGGTTTCGCCGCTGCTTGTGCGCTGCGGCTCTGTCGAGGCGATGGTTGCGCACTTCCGCGCGATCGGCACCCAGCGGCCGGGTCTGCCCTATGATATCGACGGCGTGGTCTACAAGGTGGATCGGCTCGATTGGCAGGAGCGGCTCGGCTTCGTCGCCAAGGCGCCGCGCTGGGGCCTTGCGCGCAAGTTCCCCGCCGAGCGCGCCGAGACGGTGATCGAGGCGATCGATATCCAGGTGGGCCGCACGGGCAAGCTCACGCCAGTGGGCCGTCTCCGTCCGGTGCTGGTGGGCGGGGTCACCGTCACCAACGTCACGCTCCACAACCGTGACGAGATCGGGCGGCTTGGCGTGAGGGTGGGCGACCGCATCGTCCTCCAGCGCGCGGGCGACGTGATCCCACAGGTCGTCGACAACCTGACGCGCGAGGAACCGCGCGAAGCGTACCAGTTCCCCGACCATTGCCCGGAATGCCAATCCGAAGCCGTGGCCGAGGAAGGCGAAGTCGATGTGCGCTGCACCGGCGGGCTGATCTGCCCGGCGCAGCGGGTGGAGCGGCTGCGGCACTTCGTCAGCCGGGGCGCGCTCGATATCGAGGGACTCGGCGAGAAGACGATTCAAGAATTCTTCGGGCTCGGCTGGCTGGAAAGCCCCGCCGACATCTTCCGCCTCCACCTGCGCCGCGGCGATATCGTCGGGCGAGAGGGGTGGAAGGACAAGTCTGTGGACAACCTGCTCGTCGCAATCGAGGCCAAGCGCGCGCCCGATGCGGCGCGGCTGCTGTTCGGCCTCGGCATCCGCCACGTCGGCGCGGTGACGGCGCGCGATCTGATGAAACGCTTCACCGCGCTGCCTGCGCTGCGTGATGTGGCGCAGCGGGCGAAGGCTGAGGACGCTGAAGCGGTGGCGGAGCTGCTCGGGATCGAGGGCGTCGGCCCGGTGGTGGTCGAGGCGCTGGGCGATTTCTTCCACGAGCCGCACAATGTTGCGGTGTGGGAGGATCTGCTCGTGCAAGTCTCGCCGCCCGACTATATCGTCGAGACCAAGGCCAGCGCGGTCGCAGGCAAGATCGTGGTCTTTACTGGCAAGCTCGAGACGATGAGCCGCGACGAGGCCAAGGCGCAGGCCGAGGCGCTGGGCGCGCGGGCGGCGGGCTCGGTTTCAGTCAAGACCGATCTCGTCGTGGCGGGGCCGGGCGCGGGCTCGAAGCTCAAGCAGGCGGCGGCGCTCGGCATCGAAGTGATCGACGAGGCGGCTTGGGCCGAGATCGTCAAGGCAGCGGGATAATTCAGTGGCGCTACACACTTGGTGGCTGTTTGCGGCGACCGTTTTCATCGTTTCGGGCACACCCGGGCCCAACATGCTCCATGTCATGGCGCGCAGTGTCGAACTTGGTCTCTTGCGCAGCATGGCCGCGATGGCGGGGTGCTTCTGTGCGGTTCTGACCCTGCTTTCTGCCTCCGCGCTGGGTCTCACCGCGCTGCTGCTGGCGATCCCGGGCGCCTTTGCCGCGCTGCGCTTCGCGGGCGCCGCATACCTTATTTATCTCGGTTACCGCGCCTGGACTGCAGGCGAGGAGCCGCTCGACATCGGCGAGGACAGGCTGGCGGCCGACCGGGCGCCGCTGCGCGTGTTTCGGACCGCATTCGCCGTGGGGATGAGCAACCCCAAGGCCCTGCTGTTTGCCGCGGCCTTCCTGCCGCAGTTCGTCGATGCCGCATCGCCCAAGGGGCCGCAGTTTGCGGTCATGGTCGCAACGTTCGGGGTGATCGAGATTTCGTGGTTCTTTGTTTATGCCTTGGCGGGGCGGCGCATTGCCGGCTGGCTCGAACAGCCCGCGCCGCGCCGCCTGTTCAACCGTGTGACCGGTGGTGCCTTCGTGGTGTTCGGCCTCGCCATGGCCGGCGCGCGATGACTTTACCGTGATGCTGTCCCTTATTCTCGCCTCCGCGATCGCAGGTGCGGGTGTGCCGCCGGTAACGCCGGAAGAAGCACGGGTCCGGCGCGAATTGCAGGCCGCGCCGCATGCCGTGCGCGCATTCCTCGTCCGGCGCACGGGGTGCAACCATTGGGGCGGCGAGGAAGGCTATGACGCCGAGCGCGCAGCCCAGATCGCCGAGGCGGCGCACAAGCTGCGCTGCAACCGGATCGAAGCCGATGAAAAGCGCATCACGCGCCAGTATGCCAAGTCGCGCCGCGTGCGTTGGCTGCTCGCCACAACCCGAGAATGGGACAATCTGCCATGACCTTTGAAGACCTCACCCCGATCGGCACCGAGGCTGGCAAGCTGCTCAAGGCGCGGGGACAGTCGGTCGCGGTGGTTGATGGCGCGACCGGTGGACTTATCTCCGCCGCGCTGCTCGCGATGCCGGGCGCCTCGGCCTACTACCGCGGCGGCGGTGTAATCTATACGCTGAAGGGGCGGCGCATGGTGCTGGGGCATGAGCCCGGTTCGCTGCGCGGGCTAACCTCGGCGACCGAAGCCTATGCGCTGGCGCAGGCGCGGCTGATCCGGGCGCGCTATGAAAGCGATTGGGGCGTGGCGGAGACCGGCGCTGCCGGGCCGGGCGTCCATCCGCTCGGCGTGGCGTCGGGCACGAGCGCGGCGGCAGTGGTTGGGCCGGACTACGAGGCGGCGATGATTATCGAGACAGGGCACGACAACCGCCTCGCCAATATGATCGCCTTTACCCGCAATGCGTTGGCCTTGTTGGCAACGGCGCTTCACGCCTCTGCCGGATCGCCGGCCTGAGCGGCCCGCGATCCGGGTGACGAATGGCCTAGCGGTGCTGCTGCCCGGCGTCGTAATTCCGATGGCCATCATGCCCGCGGTCGCGCGGGTGGTTTCGTCCGGGGTGGTCATCTCGGCACGAGGCGAGGCTGAGGCTGGTGAGCAGCAGCATCGAAACAAGCGCGAGGCGCTTGGTCTGATGGTTCATGATCATGGTCCTTTCTAACGACCGGCGCTGAGGATGATCGAAGTGATCAGACCAGTGGTCACCGCGACCAGTATGAACTGGTCGTTCTGACGGCGCCATTCATAGCCGCGCGGAGGCGGGCGTAGGCGATATTGGCGATAGTCGACCGTTTGCGCGGTCTGCCAGTCGTTGTAGCCCATGCGCTCGCCGCGGTTCCAGCGATGCTGCATGCCGCGCTCGCGGCCCCAGCCGACATGGCGGCCGTTGTTGTTGCCAGCGTTGCCTCTGCCGGCCTTGTGGCCTCGTCCATCGGCGTTGTGGCCGGGCTGCGCGGTCGCGGCCGAGGCGCCGAGCAGCGTTATCACGATCACGCTCGTGAGTATGGTTTTCATCGCAGTTTCCCAGTGGCGCAAGGAGGCTGCGCCGTGACGCACGGCAGAATGTCTGCCGTTCTTCAAGGAAACGGAGCGGGGCCCGGGAAGTTCCCTGAATCAGCCGCGCGGTTGCGCTCTCCGCCGCAGCCACAGGATCGACCAGTTGCCGCGCTGTAGGCGCCCGCGGAGCGAAAAGCCTGCGCGGGTATAGGCGGCGCGCACGGTGGGTTCCTGTGTGGAGAGCAGCCCAGCCAGCAGTACACTGCCGCCCGGCGCCACGGCGCTCGCAAAATCGCGCGCCAGTTCGGCGAGCGGTCCAGCGAGGATATTGGCGATCAGCAGATCATAAGGCGCGGCGGCGCGGAGCAGGGGATGCTCCATTCCTGGTGCGATCACCATGGCGAGCTTGCCGGGGCCATCGCCCAGCGTGATCCCGTTGAGCGCTGCATTCTCGGCCACGACCGGCCCGCAGGCCGCGTCGATATCGCTCGCTGTCGCTCTTGCGCGCGGCCACAAGTGCAACGCCGCAAAGGCGAGGAGGCCGGTGCCCGTTCCGATATCAGCGAGATTGCGGACCACGAGGCCTTGCTCCTTGATATGCGCCAGCATGGCAAGGCAGCCCGACGTGGTCTCATGGTGCCCGGTGCCAAAGGCCTGGCTCGCGGGTATGATGAAGTTGCGCAAGCCCGGCCCTGGCGGATGATCAGGCGTCCGGACGTAGAACGGCCCTTCGCGGATTGGCTCGACGTTCTGCTGGCTAAGCGTGACCCAGTCGGCATCGGCCAGTTCCTCGACGATCAGGTCCGGCGTGCCATCGGCAAACAGCGCGGTGATCGCGGCTTTGTCCGCCGCGGTCGGCTCGCGCTCCAGCCAGGCTTCTAGCTGCCACGCATCGGGTGCGGCCGGATCGATCTGTCCGCCGCCGAGGACTATGGAAAAGTCCCAATCCGCGGCATCTTCATGCGCGACCAGCGCGGCGCGCACGACTTCGGCCGAGGCACGGACGGATATCTTCCAGCTCACTTGGTGGTTTCCTTGGCAAGCTGGGTGTCGAGGCCCTCGCTGCCCTTAGAGGCGTAGCCGCGGCAGGCGTCCTGCTGGGCGAGCGGTTCCTTGCCCAGCATGCGTTCGAACAGGTTGCTCACCGAGGGGTGCGGGGTGACGAGAATGCCGCAGCGCCGCGCTGCAATGGCGGCGAACGTGCGGCGAAAGCGGGCGACCACTTCAGGGTGATCGCTGAAGCGATAAGGCGGTGCTGCGAGCGCGGAAATGCTGTCGATGTAGCTCACCGTGCGGCACGGCTTGCCAGCGCAGCTTTGCCAGGTCCAACTGGTCGAACCCGTGGTGTGCCCTGGCGTTGCCGTCATGGTGAGCCGCAAGGGGCCTACCCGGATGACTGATCCCGAAGCGACGATGCGATCCGTCTTCACCGGCGCGAAAGGATGATCCTTGAGCACGCCGAATTGTGAGTCCGCCGGATCGGGCTTGCCCGTCTCGGCAATTCGCGCGGCCGGAGCGCTGAGCGCGACTTTGGCACCGGTGGCCTTCTGCAGCGCCGCGAGTCCGCCGACATGGTCGAAATGCTCGTGGCTGCTCACGATCCAGCGGATATCCTCGGGCCGGAAACCCAATGCGCGGATATTGGCAAGGATCGAAGGGACAGCCTGTTCGGTCGCGGTATCGACCAGCACATGGCCCTGCGGCGTGGTTACCAGCAACACGCTGACCGTGCAGGTGCCGACATAGTATGTGTTGCCATAAAGCCGGGCTGGCGGGGCAGGAGCGGAGAAGTCCTCCTTGCCCTCGCACTGCTTCATCAGCACCGCCGTCGCGGGGCGGTCTGGCCCTGCGGCGAGCGGCTTGGTGAATGCCAGGCCCGGCGCCAACGCCATGACCAGCAGCAAGGCGAGCGCCTTAGCGGACAAAGCTCGCTCCATTCGCGTCGATCACCGCACCGGTCATGCTTGGCGGCGCATCGAGCGCGCAGAACACGCCGATGGCTGCAATTTCTTCGGGCGTCGCCACGCGGCCGAGCGGGATATCCGCCAGCAAGCCAGCGCCGCCCCGGCTGGCGAGGTAATCTCCCGCCATGTCGGTATTGGTGAAGCCCGGCGTCACGGCAAAGCTCAGGATACCTTGCGCGGCATAGCCCCGCGCAATCGTCTTGTGCATGGCGATCATCCCGCCCTTTGCGGCGGCATAGTGCCAGTGCGCTGGGGAATCTCCGCGATAGGCGGCGCGGCTGGCGACATGGACGATGCGCCCCGGCACCCCGCGCGCCTGCCAGTGACGCACCGCGAGGCGCGATAGCTGCGCGGCGGACGTAAGATTGATCCGCAGCGTTTCCTCCCAGCCATCGAGCCAGGCGATGTCAGAGGCGTCGATGGGATTGGCGGCAAAAAGACCGGCATTGTTGACCAGAACGTCGATCGTGCCCCCGGCCATCGTGAGCGCTTCCTCCCAAAGCAATTCCGCTGCAGCCGGCGCGCCGAGATCGGCGCCGACCACGCCGGGTGCGGCGCTGCGGCCATGGCGGATGACGGCGGCACCGCGCGCAGAGAGTGCGCCGGCCAGCGCGGCGCCGATGCCCCGGGTTGAGCCGGTGACGAGGATGACGGGTGTTTCCATGGCATGTGCTCTACCAGTGATTGGCCCCCTAGCAACAGGGCCTCAAACACGGGGAGGGCGATTGCCCCACGGCGACGGTTGCGCGCACTGGCATTTGAGCTAATACGAATCGGCATCGCGCCGTGCTCCAAGGGCATGGCAGGTTTGACCAATTATTTTAGGGGGTTCTATGGCGCAGGCGCCCGGCAAAAGGCCACTTTCGCCGCATCTTGAAATCTGGCGCTGGGGGCCGGCCATGCTGGTCTCGATCCTGCACCGCATCACCGGCAATGGGCTTGCCTTTGTCGGCCTTGCGCTGCTGCTGTGGTGGATCGGCGCGCTGGCAGGCGGCCCTGCTAGCTATCAGACGTTCCTTGACTGGATCTGGCTCGCGCCCGCCGGTGGCTTGCAGACGGTGACGGCTATTCTCGGCAAGATCGTCCTCGTCGGCCTTACCTGGGCGTTCTTCCAGCACATGGCTACCGGCATTCGCCACTTCGTGCTCGATATCGGCGCGGGGTACGAGCTGGAAGCCAATGCCCGCTGGTCCTCGCTGACGATCCTGTTCTCGGTTGCTGCGACCAGCGTGTTCTGGGCCTTCGTGCTGCTGCACTGATCCTTCCACCGATCCTGCGATCCATACCCTTCTCAAGGACATTTCATGGGTAACGGTACTTCCATTGGCCGCGTGCGCGGCCTCGGCTCCAGCCACCAGGGCACGCACCACTGGCTGACCGCGCGGCTCACCGCCGTCGGCAATCTCGTGCTGATCCCGTTCCTGATGATCAGCCTCGCGCTCATGCCCGCGCATGATTACGCGACGGTCCACGCCTGGGCGGCCAAGCCCCTGCCGGCCACCGCGCTCATCCTGATCATGATCAACACCTTCCAGCACGCGCGCCTTGGCGTGCAGGTCATGCTCGAAGACTACATCCACGAAGAAGGCGGCAAGATTGCGGCCTGGCTTCTCGTCAACATCGTGCCGTTCGCGGGCGCTGCCTTTGGCATCGTCGCGGTCGTGCGCATCGCTCTCGGGAGCGCCTGAGTCATGGCTTCTACTGCTGCCTACAAGATCATCGACCATACTTACGACACCGTCGTCGTCGGCGCCGGCGGTTCGGGCCTGCGCGCCACGATGGGTTCGGCCCAGGCCGGCCTGCGCACCGCCTGCATCACCAAGGTCTTCCCGACACGCTCGCATACCGTGGCTGCGCAAGGCGGCATTGCCGCCAGCCTCGGCAACAACAGCCCGGACCACTGGACCTGGCACATGTACGATACCGTCAAGGGTTCCGACTGGCTCGGCGACCAGGATGCCATCGAATACATGGTGCGCGAAGCGCCGGCGGCCGTCTACGAGCTGGAGCACGCGGGCGTGCCGTTCAGCCGCAACGCCGAAGGCACGATCTACCAGC
>CAILIO010000023.1 GCA_903834285.1 uncultured Sphingomonadales bacterium
CCCGGTTTCCGCGGCAAGGGGCGCTTCACCGATGCCGAGCTGCAAGGGCTGGTCGACAGCGCGGTCAGCCCGACGTAAATCGGATTGCGCGAGCGCGCGAAGACACCAGTGGTGACAAGCGTGCTGGCGCGATCGATCTGCACAGGATTGATCGTGGTGCCCGCGACGGCAAAGGCGCGGATCGCCGGCCCGCCGAACCGCCCGCCAAGGCCGAAGGCCAGCGCAAAGCCGCCGATCCGCACGAGCAGGGGCAGCGGCGCGGCCGGGAGCACGGCGACGGCTCCAGCCATGGCCAGCCCCGTTGCGACCAGGAGAATCGGGGGCGGAATACGATTGTCGAGGAAGCGGCGGCGCCGGGCCGGCGCGGCCTGGGTTCCGACGGAGATCTGGTTTGCGGACATGGTGCGACCCTTTGGGCTTGGTGGTGAATCAGAGGCGCGCGGACTCAGAGACGCGCAGCCTGGGCCATTTGCTCGGCAATGACCCGGGCGTGGACAGGCTCCTCACGCGCGGCCTGCCAATAGGCAGCAAGCCGTGGGTGATCGGCAACCTCATCGCGCTCACGCAGCCGCGCGCCCAGCAGCGTGACGGCATTGAGCATCGGCACGAGCACGCAATCGGCAAGGCTGGGCGCATCGCCCCAGGCCCATGCGTCATCGCCGATGAAGCGATCGATCATGGCAAGGCCCTTGTGCAGGTTTTCGAAGCCCACCGCGACTTTTTCTGGATCGCGCCGCTCGGGCGCAAGCATGCCGAAGAGCGGCGCGGCATAAGGCCGGACACACAGATCGGGCAGGATCATCAGGCGGCGCACCATGGCCCGGCCCTCAAGATCGGCAGGCAGAAGCGGCACGTCAGGAAAGCGTTCCTCAAGATATTCCAGGATGGCTAGGGATTCGGTGAGCACGCGCCCCTCCGCAAGCTCCAGCGCCGGGATCTGCCCGAGCGGATTGATCGCGAGATAGGCGGGATCCTTGAGCCCCTCCCCCGGCGGCGGCGCAACCTCGATATCGAGACCCTTGCGGTAGATCGCGATCCGGACACGCGCGGCGTTGGGTGAGAGGGCGACGCTGTAAAGCTTCATCTTCGGTTTCCTTGGCTCAGGTTTCGGGCGCGTGGTTCAGATCGAGGTACTCATCGACGGTGAGCTGCGGCGGCAGGCCAAGCTGCTCGACCACGGCCGGCGCCTCCCAGCGTGGCCAGTCGCGCCGACCACCAGGAACCGCTTGTCACGGATGGGCGAACTGGGTCCCCGAGCCGGGCGCGAGCGGCGTCACTGCCGTGAAGGCCATCTGGATCGCATGGGCCTGCCGCCAGACCGGATCCGCGATCGCGAGGCTCGGCGCAGGGGCGGCGGGAATGCCCATCTGCCTTTCATACCTGGCGAAGTTGGTGCCCGGGTAGAACGGGGTCAGGTTGAAGGCGATGAACGCTTTCAGGCGGTTGGCCAGGGTCTGGCGCGCAAAGGGCAGCGCGGCATAGCGGCGCGCGGTCGTCTCGAAGCTTTCGGCCGGGCTGCCCGTCAGCTGCTCGACCACGTCGGTAACCCCGCCCTCGAAGGCGAATGTGCCCTCGCGCATGTCCTGCATGTAGTGCCGCAGGCTGGCGATCTCGTAGATGTCGATGCCCTGCTGGCGCGCGACTTTGGCGAGCATCCAGATCGGCAGGTCGACCGGCATCACGCCGTGCCCCACCGCCTTGGCGACGATCGCCGCCATCTCGCGGCCATCGAGCAGCGCTGGGCCAGTGGGGCGATAGCGCTTGCCCGCGTGGGCGTCCGGCCCTTCGGAGAGGATCACCGCGGCGGTACGGGCCATGTCCTCGTTCGAAACGGGGGCGGCACGGCCCTTGCCCGAGAGGACGGGATAAATGCCGAGCAAGGCGGCAAAATCGATCGTGCGGAGGAAATTGTGCGCGAACATGCCGGGATTGAACACGGTGTGCCCGGCGCCAGGGACGAGATCGAACAGCGTGTCGCCCAGCCAGGTCTGCCGCGTCATGTTGGCCGGATGCGCGCGGTGCGAGGTCCACTGGCTCATGCTGACGATATGCTCGACCTGAGCAGCCTTGGCAGCCAGCGCGAAAGCGACCGCGCTCTGGACCATGTATGGCCGGATCGGCGGGAGATAGAACGCCCGTTGGACGCCCTTCATCGCAGCCTCGAGCTGGTCCGGATCATAGAGATCGGCGGTAACAACTTCGGCGCCGAGTGCGGCGAGTTGAGCCGCGCGGGCATCGCGGGTGCGGACCTGCGCCCTCACCCGCTGGCCGCGCGCCAGCAGTTCGGCAACCAGCGGCTGGCCGACGCCGCCGCTGGCGCCGGAGACGAGGATGAGGGGCGCAGCCATGGCTCAGCCCTCCCGCTGCGCAGCGGCCTGCTCAAGCTGCGCAATGCGCTGCTCAAGCCGCAGGATGCGCACCTCCGGCGCGGCGAAATGATCGCCATCGAGCGCTTCGAGAAACCGGCAGACGCGGCTGAACAGGCGCTTCCATGCCGGCATGTCGGGAGCGGACGAGGCCGGAAACGCGGATGCTGGAATTGCCATGAGACGAACCTCCAATTTAAGATGACGCTCATCCTCTTAATTTTTAGATGACACCAATCAGCTTATTTGGCAAGGGGCCTCACGGAGAAAATTCCATGCGCCAATCCCGCGAAGCAAAAGCCGAGACACATCAAGCAATTGTGGCTGCCGCCGCCCGCCGATTCCGCGAACGCGGGATCGAGGGCACCAGCGTGGGCGATGTGATGCAGGCGGCGAACCGGACCCATGGCGGCTTCTATCGGCACTTCGAATCGAAGGACGATCTGCTCATCGCCGCGCTGGGCCGTGCCTTCGAGGAGATGCTTGGCGTGCTCGATCAAGGCCTCGCCGAACTGCCTTCACAGCATGCGCTGGATGGCTTCATGCGCCGCTACACCGGGCCAGAGCTGGTGCAGGACGTGGCGGGTGGCTGCCCGGTCGCGGCGCTTTCGAATGATGTTCTGCGCAGTACCGAGGCGGTGAAGGCCGAGTTCGGGCGCGGCGTGCGCGCGATGATCGCGACGCTCGCGGCGCATCTGGACGGCCCTGAGGCGGAGCGCGAAGCACGGGCCGCGCGCACTTTTGCGATGGCGGCCGGCGCGGTGATGATGGCCCGCGCCAGCGATCCGGAAACGGCCGGGATCGTGCTGGGAGCAGTCCGGGCAGAGGCCCCGGGCACGGATAGGCGCATCGGGGATCACCCCGCATGACGCCGCGTGCCGGCACGATGCTCGGGATCTTCGCGCTCACGCTGCTGATGCTTCAGGCGCTGGTCCTCGCCTCATGGCTTGCGGGGTTCGCGCTGATGCTGCCGTCCTGGGCCTCGAGCACCGCGCTGATCGTAGGCAGCCGCGATATGCCTGCTGCGCGGCCCCGCGCCGCCAGCCTCAGCCACGTGGTGTGCGGCGCGATCGGCGTCGCAGTGTTCATCCTTGCCGGTCCCGCCGCGCATCCCTGGGCGCTGTGGCTGGCAACCCCTGCCGTGGCGGTCGGCGTAACGCTGATGTGGGCCCTGCGCTGCTATCACCCGCCGGCGGCCGCCAATGCAGCGATCCCGCTGTTCACCACCGCGACGATGCCGGTCTACGCCGGGGCGGTGGCGCTGGGGGCGGTGCTGCTGCTCCTCGCCGCCCATGCGATGGACCGGGCTGACGGGATCACGCGCGCAGCCTAGAAACGGCAAGCGCCTGAGCGGCTGCAAGCAATGCCTCCGGCGGGCAAGGGCATCCCCCAATCCGCTCCCCCATTCGTCCCGCTAGCCAGGCCGTGCAGCCCTGCGCGGGACGTTTTTTTCTGTCCTACACGGCCGGGTACGATCAAGATCAGGGCTTGTATCTCGCACCCGTTCAGCCTTGTTTTGGGTCGGCTTGCCCGGACCGAATGATCGCCTATACCGATCAAAAACACGCAACTGATCGAATGCAATCATTCCCCGGGACAGTGTCAACAGTGTCAACTTCTCCCATTTCGGGACAGCCAGGTCCGGCTTGACCGTCCGCAGGCGCGGTGCTGGACTGGGCTGGTCCCACAAGTGCGAGGAGCGACCATGATCACGGTTACACGCATCGATACCGCAGGCACGGCGCACCGGATTGCGGTGCGCGGGCATGAGTTCGTGACGGACATGACTCCGCCGCCGGGTGGCGACAACGACGGGCCCGATCCGCACGAGATCTATGACGCGGCGCTCGGGGCCTGCAAGGCGCTCACCGTGCTGTGGCTGGCGCAGCGCAAGGGCATGGCGCTGGAGGATATCGAAGTGATCGTGACGCGCGACGATTCGCAGGAAAGGAATGGCGTCTACCGCCTCCGGACCGCGCTGATGCTCACCGGCAATCTCTCGCGCGAGGAACGCGATGCGCTGCTGGCGGCGGCGAAGAAGTGCCCGGTCCACAAGCTGATGAGCGAAGTGACGACCGAAATCGATACGGTGCTGGTGGAGCTTTAGGTGCCCTTCTTCGCGGTCAGCGCATCCCATGTGGCCCAATCGATATCGCGTCCGGGCCAGGCGACCTTCTTGAACGGCCACTTTGCGGCGATCCATTGATGGGCCCAAGCTTCGAGCTGCTTGTCGAAGCCGGCGTCGTATTCTGCCTTGGTCACCCAGATGCGGACGACCGCATCATAGCCAGGCACGGGGCTCGGCGCGACATAGATGCAGCCGCGCTCGCGTTTGCCGTCGGGCGTGAGGGCCGAATAGGCGAAGCTTTCGCGCCGCGTGAAGCGGTCGGCTTCGGTCTGCATGTCGACCAAGGCGTCCGCATCGCTGATCCCGGCATGGGGCCAGTCCTTGCTGCGGGTGAAGGTGTGCTGAAGGTGCTCGACCGAGGACATGTAGGCCTCGAAATCGATCTTCACGAGATCGGGACCGAGGGGCTTCAGGAAAAAGCCGGGGCCTTGCGCGCCAGTGGGCACGGCAAAAGTAGGGGCGACGAGCGCGGGGGGCTGTTTTTCCGTGGCCACGGCGGCAGCAGGCAATGCGGCGAGCAGCAGCGCTACGGCGAGTGTCATGCGCTTCATCGGTGGCGATCCCCCCAGAATACAATCATGTTGCAGGTGCGAAGGTTTCACGACTTCGCGGATCGGGCAAGCGGATTTGATGTCAGGCTGGCAATTCCATATCGGCCGGCAGGGTGCCACAAAAATGCCCGCCGGAGCGCTGCGGGCGATCCGGCGGGCGAAGGCGCAGGAAACGGGTTCCTGCACGGAGAGACGGTTCAGCAGACGCCCTGCCCGCGCAGCACCGTGGGCACCGTTCGCAGCAGGATCGCCAGGTTGAGCCCCAGCGAGCGCGAGCGGGCATAGGCCAGATCGAACGCGACGCGGCGGCGATAGCTCGTCTGTTCCTGCCGCTTGACCTGCCAAAGCCCGGTGATCCCGGGCTTGAGGCTGCAATATACCGGGAAGTGGCGGCCATAGCGCACCGCTTCGTCAGCGGTGATGGGGCGCGGGCCGACGAGGCTCATCTCGCCGCGCAGGACGTTGACGAGCTGGGGCAGCTCATCAAGGCAGCTGCGGCGCAAAAAGCGGCCAAGGCGCGTGATCCGAGGATCATCGCGCAGCTTCTGCGTTTCGGCCCATTCGGCGCGCGCGGCCAGATCAACCTCGAGCAGACGGGCGAGGCGCGCATCGGCATCGACCGTCATCGAGCGGAACTTGAGGCAGCGGAACGGACGCCCGCCTTCACCCAACCGCTGGTGCGCGAAGAGGAGCGGCCCAGGATCAAGCAGCTTGATAGCGAGCGCCACCGCGAGCAGCACATGTACCAGCAGCGTGAGGGCAACCCCGGCCACGACGATATCCAGCGTGCGGATAGCTCCGGCCTGGCGCGTGACCGGCGCAGCGCGGTGCGGTGCGAGCAGCGGCTCCGGCAGGAGCGGCGCTGCGGTGAGCGCGCGCGGCGGCGCGAAGGGAAGCGCGGCGGGCGCAAACGCGAAAAGGGCAGGTTCGGAAGCCCAAGGTTCGGCCTCGACTGGAATGGCGCGGTTCACTGCTCAGGTCTCCTTCGAGGCCCGCACGCCAGAAAGGGGCGGCAGTGACGTCATGATGCAGTGCGGCGCTGCGGCGGTCAGGCAAGGATGCCGCCGGGACGGTTGGATTAGGTTGCGACGACGTGCTTGACGCGGCGGCCTTCAAATGAGGCGCCTGGCGCCCCACAGGATCGCCGCCCAGAGCAGCGCCGAGCTTGCCAGCGGAAAGGCGAGGCGGAACCAGCCGGGGTAGCGCGGCTCCGCGTCGGTATTTGGCGGAATGGTCAGCTGAACCAGTTCGGCCTGGAGTTGGTGCACCGGCGACGGCGCTGGAACCGCCAATTCATCGGCAAGTCTTGCCGCCGGAGAGGACGGTGCGGGCGCCGCAAAGGTTTCTGGTTTCGCAGCAGGGCGCGCCGCCGAACCTTCGGAACTGGCGCTTTTAGGGCGCGGCTGAGCAGCGGGCATCGGGTTCCTCCGCGCACCGGATTAGCGCGGCGGGGTGAAGCGAGGCTTGTCCAAATCTATGTACTTTTACTTAAGTCCATGCCGCGCAACGAAATATCCATTGCACCGCACAATTTCCTCCATCTCGGAGCAGTCTATGCGCGATCCGCCTGCGAGAGCA
>CAILIO010000024.1 GCA_903834285.1 uncultured Sphingomonadales bacterium
GATATGGCCGTTGGGCAGATGCGCGGGGAAATTGTAGGGCCCCAGCACCGCCAGCACGCCATGCGGCTTGTGCCGCAACGCCTGCGGCACGCCTGCCGCCTCGCCCAGCCGCTCGCCCGCGCGCTCAGCCTGCGCGGCGATCGAAATGGCAACCTTGCCCGCCACGGTGCCGACTTCGGTGCGTGCTTCCCACAGCGGCTTGCCCGTCTCGCGCGCGATCACCGCCGCAAAGTCCTCGGCATTTGCCTTGACCACCTCTGCATAGCGCTCGGCGATGGCAATGCGCTCGGCTAGCGGGCGCAGCGCCCAGGCCCCTTGCGCGGCGCGGGCGGCCGTGACCGCCGCATCGACATCCGCGTCTTCCCCCTGCCAGAGCACCGCGCCGGTCATGGGGTCGGTGGAAGTCCAGGTCGTCATCGGTCGCTCCTCGGGCTGTTGCGTGATCGTGCCGCCGAATTGGGGTCGCGCCGCGCGAAGGTCAACCGCAAGCTGATCACGCCCATGATTGGACCTTGCCGCATCCGCCACGCTTGCTTAAGGGCATGGCACGTCGGGGAGTAGCGCAGCCTGGTAGCGCATCTGCTTTGGGAGCAGAGGGTCGCAAGTTCGAATCTTGTCTCCCCGACCATATTTTCAATGATTTAGAGTGATTTTGGCGCCAAAGTCTAAGGCCGGAAATCGCCCCAGCAATCAGATAGTTATCACAGTAGTGGCTCTGCCAAGACGCCGGCCTCCGCCTAGTCCTGCGCGCGCCGCAACCTCAGGCAGCAGCGCCTCTGTTTCTGGCCGGCTCGGGGAGCAAGCTATCGGGCATGGCGATGTCCATGCTGCTGCGGCGCATGGGGCGCGATACGATCACCGTACATGGCTTCCGCTCCACATTCGGTGACTGGGCAGGGGAAAGCACCTCGTTTCCTCGCGAGGTGGTAGAGCACGCTTTGGCCCACCAACTCGCCGACAAGGCCGAGGCGGCGTATCAGCGCGGCACCCTGTTTCCCAAGCGCATTAAGCTCATGGCCGCGTGGGCGGCCTATTCTGCCTCACCTGTCGCGGATGGTGCGAACGTCTCCCGGATCAGGGCCGAGGCTCGCTAGCCCGTGTCCTGCCTTGAGAGCCCGATCCGAAACTAAGTTGAGTGGTATCAGCGGGTTAGCTTGACGCCTGCCCCAGTCGTTGATTCAGCGGTTTTGCAACGAACCGAAGGAAATCAACGATGTGGACCGATACCACTCGGGCGCAGTATGCCCGTGCGGAACTGGCTTTGCCAAGCGATTTGACCGATGCGGAGTCGGCGCTGCTGGAGCCGTTCTTACCGCCAGCATCGCATGTCGGCCGCCCTCGCAAGTGGCCGCTCAGGCGGATTATTGAGGCGATCCAGCTCTTCACACGCCGCATCGCAAGGCTATGAAATCATGCCGAATAATTTTCAATCAGACTCTTAAAGCGGAATGACGGAAGTCGATCTCTTTAGAGCATCGGCCTGAGGCGTGTGATTGCCGAGTGACGTTGCCGTGCTAACCGGATCAGCTTCGGCTTGCGCAAGCGGTAAACCGGCATGTTTCGGGCGGCAGACGAGGAAGCGGCGCGACCAACGCGCCTCGACAAACGCCACGAACGCCCTAGCCCGCAAACCAGACCCGCGCGCCCCCTCGGGCTCTGCGGCCAGTTCGATACGAATCTGGCCCGCCGTGTTGAGCGTTGCAAGCATATGCAGCAGCCTGCGGTTACCAAGCTCTGCCCACGCGAAAAGATTGGGCGATATCAGCGTTCGGCGGCCATCGACGGCAATATGATCGACGAAGACGACCACCACACGGCCGTTATCGAGCGCAGCGGCAATGCGGCCAAACAACGCGGGATCATCCGGGGGCACGTTGGCAAGCATGGCGCTGCTGCCCCAACTCCATCTGCGCAAGTTCCCGTCGCCAAACCCCACGAACAAGGGGCTGCCCTGTCCCCAGCGCAATCCGCCATGCGCGGAAAGCGCCATTTGCGTGTGCACGGTGGCGATCAGCGCGCCGCGTCCTTCGGCCAGCAGTTCGTGCAGCGCTTCTCCGCCCACATATTCGAAATCGAGAGCGAAATCCGGCCGCAACAGGCAGAACTGGCTTATCAGCGGATTCATGATTGTGGCCCGCAGAGGTACGGCACCGCTGCGTGCGCGAAGCGGAAGCCGCGACACAACCGCCTCCAGCGCGCAGGCAAAACCAAACGCGCGCGCCTGAGCACGGCGGGTGGGCCCCCCGTACCACAGCAGCAAGGCTACAATCGGCGCAAAGCAACTCCACAACCAGAGTAGTTGTGCTCGCCAGACCTTGCGAGGCAGCAATCTGCTCACCATTGAGCCCATTTTTTCCTGATGGCCCTATTGAAAAACCCGGTTGAGGGCATGGTTACCGCTCTGGACAGCTTCCCGCAACCGGAGAGGCGCATGCTGGTGCTTCCAGCCGCTCCTTGACGCTCAAATGTGGCAATAGGTCTTCTCGACGCGTGTAAATGCCTGATTTCCATGGGAGGTGGGTATGCACCACGTCGATCCAACGGCCCGCCAGATCGGCGAGCGCCGTGACATTGCCTTCTGCGGTCAGAACCTCGGTCTCGAACGGCGCTATCAGGTTATGCCTGCTATGCAGGCGTGTCCCGCTATTGGGCGCTCCATCCCCGGCCATGCCCCACAAGCTGAGGGCGCTGGAATTTCCCCGACCATCAAGAAAAATCTACTCGTGGCCCCATCCGTAACACACGCTCAAGGCCAACGTGGTCCGTGCGCATCGTTGACGCTGCAGAAGATATAGCCCCACTGTGCCACCTTCGTCAGGTTAAGAACTGTCCGCCGTCAATAACCCAGCTTCGCCAAGCGGAAAACAGTTCGCATCGGACCGACACTTCGCGGCTTAACAAGCACTGCGCGGCTTCGAAAGTCACCGGAGCGCATTCGCAGCGTCAAGCAAGTCATTGATCACGGCCGCCATCGACTTGACGGAATCGCCGCTGATCAATCCGCCATGATCGCTCTCTATCAGGTGGACAGTGGGACGCGTCACAAACCATTCGTGCCACCCGCGGTCGTGGCGGTGAAAATTGGGGTACCGCCAGGATCTTTTTGAACCGATATTTTCCCGGAAGTAGACAAGCTTCGTCGCGATAGTGCCGGTCGGCCGATAGGCCATCGATAGGGCATAGTTGAACTTCGAGACGGGATCGGCAACGTTTCGTGTCTTCCAGAAACGCTGGCTTTTCGGCGATCCCGTGTCGCTCACGAAGTTGATCAGTCGCCCCGGCAGCCAACGCGCAAGGTTCACGGCGGTGGTCCAAAGATCGTGCTCTTGCCGAGGGGGATATGTTCCAGCCAGCGCAATGAAAGGTGCGGCGATGCCCTGCTGCTCCTGCTGCCGCGCCGCTTCGAATGCCATGAACCCGCCCCACGAAAAGCCGAAGTGGACAAACGGCGGATCTATCCCGAATGTACGCAGCGCGGCCAAGCTATCGGCCACGGCCGTTTCCATGGTCTCGGGCGCGTAAGACGGATCTGACAATGCCGGCGACATGATCCCGATCACCTCGCGCCCGTCGAGCAGCGGTAGCAGCGATTGATAGGCCTCGAGATCGCCGAGCAGGGTGTACCACAACACAATCGGGTAGCCTTTGCCCCGTGCCAGCCGAATTATCTGGGGCCGGTCGCTCTGTACGATCACTCGGCGCAAGCCTGACAGTGAGGGATCTTCCAGAAACATGCCCACCGGGATCTGCACGCCGAGCGCCGCCTCGATTCGCATTAGCAGTTCGATGGCGGCAAGCGAATCCCCGCCCAGATCCCAGAACTTGCCGGAACCGGCAGAAACGGCGCGCCTGCCCAGGACAGCCTGCCAGATCTTTTCCAGCGGGTCGGCGCTTTCGCTCGACACATCGTCGCCTGTCGCAACTGAACCCTTCACTAGAGCCTTGCGGTCGAGCTTGCCCGCCGAAGTATAAGGCAACTCCGCGTGGATTGTGAACGCCTGGGGTATGATCGCCTGAGGCAGATGCGCTGCCAGCAACGCGCGCAGCGCCAAGACCAGGTCGTCGGCGGGCAATGCCCCGTCATAGGTCGAAACATGTGCAGCCAGACAAGTGATTTCGGTTCCCGACCTGATCGGAAGACAGGCCGCATCGCGCACGCGGGCATCGCTTTTCAACAGAGCCTCGATCTCACCGGGTTCGACGCGTACACCCAGCACTTGTACTTGATCGTCAATGCGGCCGTGAAACTCCAGATCCCCGGCCTCATCCAGGCGCACAAGGTCGCCGGTGTAATAGACCCACCCGTCATCCGTTTCGGCAAAGCGCTGTGCGGTCAGGTCAGGGCGATTGCGATATCCGCGCGCCACTTGCGCTCCACCCAGCACCAGTTCGCCGAGTTCGCCATGGCTCACCGGGTTGCGCTTGTGATCGACAACCGCTGCACTCACCCCGGTGATCGGCTTTCCGATCGGCGGCTTTCCGCCGGAGGGCCCGATTTCAGCCCACAGGCTGTCGACCGTGTTTTCGGTCGGACCATAGGTGTTGATCACCCTAAACGGCAGGCCAGGTGGCGGGCGGCGGTGCAGCGTATCACCGCCGACCAGCAGCGTGCGCAGCGCGATGGTCTTGGGCCAATCCTGCTGAAATAGCCGTTCACCGATTGCCGTCGGTACAAAAGCACAAGTAGCGCCGCATTCCGCCAGCCAGCCAACGAGGGCACGCAGGTTCAACATGATCCGGTCCGGCGGAATCATGAGGGTGCCACCTGCAGAAAGGATCGGCCAGATGTCGGCTACCGAGGCGTCGAACGTCGTGCTGCTCAAAGCAGTCATCGCATCTTCTTCGGTCAGCGGAATGCTGTTGCGATAGAAGGATCCAAGGTTTGCCAGTGATGCATGCGCAATCTCGACCGACTTCATGCCTCCGGTCGATCCGGACGTAAAAATGCGATAGGCGCACTGATCAGGCCGCACAGCAGGCAACACGCTGTCGATGTCCGCCAGCGTGATGCCTTCAAGCACAATGACCGGCACCGCGGCGAGGCCGACGGCTTTTTCATGATATGCTGCAGAAGTCACGATGCAGGTGATTCCGGCTTCGGCTGCTTCGCGTGAAAGCCGCGCGGCCGGCGAATTCAGGGCGAGCGGCACATAGGCACCGCCGGACATCATTGCGCCAAGCGCGCCGATCACGAACGGCGCCCCGGCCGGCAGCAGGATGCCGACCCCATCGTCGATCCGCACACCGGCATCCACCAACCGCGCTGCAACCGCCCGCGATCTATCAAGCAGCGCCTGACGGGTAACCACTTCCCCAGCCCCGGCGATGGCCGGAGCCATCGGCCGGGCCCGCGCGTGCGCGGCGAAAAGGTCGATAATCGTGGGCGACTGGTCGGTCCGCACGTGTCCGATAGGAGCGCTGGTTTCGTGATCGGCCATCGGGCGCGAGGGTGTCATCAGCGATGACAGCCCGCTCGGATTGAAGGCCCGGTCAAGCCGGATGCAAACCGCGCCCTCGCCGCAGGCCACTGTCAGGCTCGTGCCGGCTGCTTTCAGCACAGATCCCGCCGGCCCGGCTGCCGGCGCGATTTCGGCAGCGTGCGCGATGTAGGTGCCGCCGCCGGGAACAACCACTTTGGCCTGGCCGAACGCGTTGGAGGAAGATCCCCAGTCGCATGCACGGACCAGCCGAACGACCTCCCCTGCCGTGCATGACCAGTTGATCACACCATTGCCCGGCGCCTTGTCCGCTGCGCCGAAATAGCTACGCGACCGGAAATCCTGATTGACGGCTTCGAGCTTGCCGCTTTCCAGCATGCCAAGGACTGAGGCAAAGCTGCCTATCGCGGCTTGGGTGCAGCGCAAGTTGAGCGATCCCGTGGTCGCGTCATCGGGAATAGCAAACCGGCGTTGTTCCAAGATCTGCCCGGTGTCTATGCCGGGCTCGATCAGATGCCAGGTTATGCCGTGGCTGGTTTCTCCATTGAGGATGGCCCAGGCGGTGACCCAGCGGCCCGCATAGGCAGGCAGAGGGCCATTGTGATAATTGATTGCAGCCACACCAGCCGCGCTGATCGCCTCGGGCTTCAGGATGTGTCCGTTGTTGATGCTCAGCAGCACATCATGATCATGGCAAGCCACGAAATCGCCCACCCGGCCGCTTGGTCCTGATACCGGGAGGCCGGCTTGGTCCATTTTCTCCGCTTCGGCCGCACTCGTGCAGAACACGCCGACGATCGTGTGCCCGCGCGCCCGCACCTGCTCGATCGCGGCGGCGAGGTCGCTCGCCATCACCACGCCGAGGGCCCGCGCCGCCTTCGGTCGGGAGAGGTCTCCCCGCATGTCGATCACGTGCGCGACGTCGATCCCCCTGTCGAGGAGCGGTTTGGGTAGCGCGGGCGTCCAGATCGTGCCGCGCGCTGCGATCTGGTGGTGCCTATGGCATCCGCTCGGTTGGGCCTCGCTGCACATGAGCAGGACGGTGACCCCGCGCTGCACGGCCCTCTCCAGC
>CAILIO010000025.1 GCA_903834285.1 uncultured Sphingomonadales bacterium
GTCTCGACCGAGGTAATCACCTCATGCGTCTCGTCATTGGTCAGGGCGTCCTCGGCGCCGGCGTCGATCGCCGCCTCCATCATCTCGTCCTCGGAGCCGACCTTCCTGTCGAATTCGACGAGGCCGACGCGGTCGAACATGAAGGAGACGGCCCCCGTCTCGGCGAGCGCGCCGCCGGCCTTGGTGAAATAGGAGCGCACCTCGCCCGCCGTGCGGTTGCGGTTGTCGGTGAGCGCCTCGACGATCACGGCGACGCCGCCCGGCGCATAGCCCTCGTAGCGCACTTCCTCGTAGTTATCCCCGTCGCCCTTGCTCGCCTTGTCGACCGCGCGCTGGATATTGTCCTTGGGCATCGACTGCGCCTTCGCGGCGTTGATCGCGGCGCGCAGGCGCGGGTTCATGTCCGGATCGGGCATGCCCATCTTGGCCGCTACGGTGATTTCGCGGGAGAGCTTGGAAAACATCGCCGAACGCTTTTTGTCCTGCGCGCCCTTGCGGTGCATGATGTTCTTGAATTTGGAATGGCCTGCCATGGTCTGCTGCTCAGGGCTTTCGTGCTTGGCTTACGCGATTGGGTATGGCGGTTCCCCTAGCCGAGACGCGCCCAGACGGCAATTGTTCTGCGGCAATTGCTGTGCGGCAATCAGGCCCGCTCACGGCCTTTTAACCTGCCATGCTGCATCAGGGGCAGGATGATCGCCTTGTTCGAAGAATTCGCCGCCTGGCTGGCCCGGCCCTGGATGTTCATGTCCAGTGGCCTTCGCGCGCCCGGTGCGTGGAGAGCCTTGCGGGCCATGCTGGCTCTGCACCTTGTCGTGCTGCTGCTCGTGCTGCTGCCACTGCTGGGGCTGTGGCAAAATGTGATGGGCCTTCCCTCGCCCGAAGCGTTCGACAAGGTCTCCAAAGCAACGCTGGTGCCCTTCGTCGTGCTGTTGGCGCCAGTGGCCGAGGAACTGGCGTTTCGCGGCTGGCTGACAGGGCGAGTGCGCGCGCTGTGGCTGGTCGGCTGCGCGCTTGTGGCGGCCGTGTTCCTCGCGATGGTGAGCCTCCACGTCTACGAAGTGCCGGCGAGCTTTGCCGTGTTGGGCATGGGGCTTGTTGCACCGGCGGGCTGGTGGCGGCTGCGGGGGCGCGGCGTCGTGCCGGGATTCGAGCGGGCCTTTCCCGTGCTGGTCTGGCTGTCGATTATCGTTTTCGGCCTCTCGCACCTCAGCAACTATCCGAAGTTTTCGTGGGCGCTCTTGCCGATGGTGTTGCCGCAGCTCTGGGCGGGGATGACGCTGAGCTACACGCGCATGCGGATCGGGATTTTCGGTTCGATGCTGATCCACGCGGCGGCAAACGGCCTTTCACTCGGCCTTGCGCTGCTCGGCGTCTAGAGCACCCGCTGCCACCAGCCGACATCGCGCCATGCGCCCATTTTCCAGCCGACTTCGCGGTACACGCCGAGAGGCGTGAAGCCGCAGGCCTCGTGCAGGGCAGCGCTGGCCGGATTGGGCAGCGCAATCCCGGCAAAGGCAGCGTGAAAACCCCTGGTCTTGAGCCGCGCAAGGAGCTCTCCATAAAGCGCGCGGCCAACCCCGCAGCGCGGAAAGTCCGCGCTGACATAGATCGCCACATCGCAGGATGAGGCATAGGCAGCGCGGGTCCGGTGCGGGCTGCCATAGGCATAGCCGGCAATCGCGCCGTCGCGCTCGGCAATCAGCCAGGCATGGCTGGCGCCATAGTCTGCGATGCGGCACGCCATCTCCACAGCGTCCGGTGCTTCCAGCTCGAAGCTCACCCAGCTTTCGGTGACATGCGGGCGGTAGATCGCGGCGCAGGCTTCGGCGTCTTCGGCGTGCGCGTCGCGGATTGTCAGCGTAGCCGCCATGCGGTCAGGGCGCCTGCTTTACCACCGCGCCCCGCTTCATCACGAAATCGACGTGTTCGAGCCGGGTCACGTCGCTCAGCGGATCGCCATGCACCGCGATGATATCCGCCGGCATGCCCGGCGCGATGCGGCCCACGCTGCCCTCGCGGCCAAGCGCTTCGGCGGCGTTCACCGTCGCGGCGGCAATGGCGGCCATCGGGGTCATCCCCGCGCGCACCATCAGCGCGAACTCGCGCGCGTTGTCGCCGTGGCGCGAGACGCCGGTGTCGGTCCCGAAAGCGATTTTCACACCCATCTTGATCGCCAGCTCGTGCGATTTGCGCTCGGCCGCGCCAGCGGCTTCGGCCTTGGGCAGGATGGCTGGCGGGAACAGGCCGCTACGGGCCTGGGCCACTGCGGTTTCGGGCGCGAGCATGGTCGGCACCAGCCAGGTGCCATGCGCGATCATCGCCTTGATCGTCGGTTCGTCGAGGAAAGTGCCGTGGTCGATCGTATCGACGCCCGCGTTCACCGCGGCCATAGTGCCCGCGGCAGCGTGGCTGTGCGCCGCGACCTTGCGGCCGAAGCCATGCGCGGTCTCGATCAGCGCCTTCATTTCCTCGTCGGTCATCTGCTGGCCAAGACCGCCCGCCACGTTGGAGAGCACGCCGCCGGTCGCGGCAAACTTGATCACTTGCGCGCCGAGGCGGATCTGCTCGCGTACGGCGCGGCGGCAATCGTCCGCGCCGTTGCACAAGTTGTTGTAATCATGCGGGGCGAAGGCGCCGTAGCTTTCCTCGTTGAGCCCGCCGTTGTCGCCGTGTCCGCCCGAAACGGAGATCATTTGGCCGGCATTGATGATGGTGGGCCCGGGCAGTTCGCCCGCGTCGATCGCATCGCGCAGCGCGCGGATACCACGCGGCGGTCCGCCAAGATCGCGCACCGTGGTGAAACCGGCTTCCAGCGTCTGCCGGGCGTGCTGCGCTGCAAGATAGGCATAGTCCTCGCGGTCGCGTGTCGCGGCTTCCAGGCGCTCGCGCATCGGATCGCCGTCGCTGAACAAGTGGACGTGCAGGTCGGTGAGGCCGGGGAGCACGAAGGCATCGCCCAGTTCGACAGTCGTGGCCCCGGCAGGCGCCGGCAGCGTCCCGTCGCTCACGCTGGTGACCACGCCATCGGTGATCACCACGGTGGAGGCTCCGCGCGCAGGCTTGCCGGGCTGATCGAGCAGGCGCCCCGCGTGAAGGTAGACCACCTTGGGCTGCGACTTTGCCGGGGTTTGCGCTGTGGCTGGAGCCGCAAAAGCAATCAGCGCGGCAAAGCCGGCAAGCAGGGCGGGGCGGGCAAGTCGCATCAGGCAATCTCCAGCTGGATCATTCTGTGCCAGCCTAGCGCCTTGCTGCCCCGCGTCCAGTAGCCCTATTCGAGGCCGAGGGCGTTCTTGTAGGTATCGAGAATTGCTTCCATTTCGCGGCGATCATCGGGCTTCAGCTTCCGCAGGCGGACGATCTGGCGCATGATTTTAGGATCGTAGCCGGTCGATTTGGCTTCGGAGTAGACGTCCTTGATATCGTCGCCGATGCCCTTCTTTTCTTCCTCGAGGCGTTCGATACGCTCGATCAGGAGGCGCAGGCGGTCGTCGGCGGAATCGGCCATGGGGTAGGATCTCCGGTCAGAAAGGGTCGAGACCGTTAGGGCCGACATCCCGATTCGTGCAAAACCCTGCCTGTGGAAACTTTATTCTGCCACGCCGCCCTTGAAGCCTTGGGCGATCACGTATCACTCCGAGGAATCCTTGCGGCTGGCAGGCGGCTTGGCGTGCTTTACCGATTTGAAGTTGCGCTTGAGGATCGTGAGCAGTTCGGCGTCGGTGCCCCCGGCGAAGACCTTGGCGACGAAGGCCCCGCCGGGGGCCAGCGTCTGTACAGCGAAATCAACCGCGGTCTCGACGAGGCCCATCGTGCGCAGATGGTCGGTGGCCTTGTGACCCACCGTGTTCGCCGCCATGTCCGAAATCACGAGATCGGGCGCGCCGCCGAGCGCGCCGGTCAGCGTGCCGGGGGCTTCGTCGTCCATGAAGTCCATCTGGAAGATCGTCACGCCCTCGATCGGTTCGACGGGCAAGAGATCGATGCCGACCACTTCGGCCTGTGGTGACTGCTTGCGTACGACTTGCGCCCAGCCGCCCGGCGCAATGCCGAGATCGACCACGCGGCGCGCACCCCTGAGCAGGTTGAAGCGGGTGTCGAGCTCGATCAGCTTGAACGCCGCGCGGCTGCGCCAGCCTTCGGCCTTGGCCTGCTTCACGTAAGGATCGTTGAGCTGGCGCGCGAGCCAGCGGTTGGACGAGGCCGTGCGGCCCTTGGCGCTCTTTACCCGTGTGCCCGGGTCGCGGCCGCTGCGGCTCACGAGCCTGTGCCCCCGTTGACGGCCTTGCCCTGAACACCTTCGGCCCGCCGGTCGCCCAGCCCGCCTGCAGCCATGAGGCTGCGCAGGATGCCCTCGCGGATGCCGCGATCGGCGATGCCGAGTCGTTCGGCGGGCCAGATGTCGAAGATCGATTCCAGGATCGCGCAGCCGGCGACGACGAGGTCTGCCCGCTCGCGCCCGATGCAGGGCACGGCGATCCGTTCAGCTGGGGAAATATGGGCCAGCCGCTGGCTGATCTCGCGCATCGAGGCGGTGGGCACGATCAGGCCGTCCACCGCGCTGCGATCATACTGGGGCAGGCCAAGGTGCAGACTGGCAAGCGTGGTGACAGTGCCGCTTGTGCCGAGGAGGCGCAGTCCGCCTTCCGCCGTCGCGGCTTCGCGCGCCGGGGTAACGCGTTCAGAGAACCGGGCAAAACCATCAAGGATGCGCGCGCGCATTTCGCCATAGGCGGCGGCGCGGGCCTCTGCTGTGAGCTCGATCGGGCCGATGCTTTCGGTGAGCGAAACCACGCCCCACGGTACCGATTGCCAATCGAGGATGCGCGGAACCGCCTCGCTGGTGTCGACGAGGACCATTTCCGTCGAGCCGCCGCCGATATCGAAGATCATCGCCGGGCCGCAGCCGGGTTCGAGCAGGATGTGGCAGCCCAGCACGGCGAGGCGCGCTTCTTCCCCGGCCGTGATGATGTTGAGCCGGATGCCGGTCTCGCGGTGGACGCGCTCGATGAAGGCTTCGCCGTTGGTAGCGCGGCGGCAGGCTTCGGTCGCGACCGAGCGCGCAAGATGGACATTGCGCTTGCGCAGCTTGTCGGCGCAGATGTGGAGCGCGCCGAGCGCGCGGTCCATTGCCGCGTCGGAAAGCCGGCCGGACTGGGCCAGCCCCTCACCAAGACGCACTACCCGGCTGAACGCATCGATTACCATGAAATGATCGCCCGAAGGCCGCGCGATGAGCAAGCGGCAGTTGTTGGTGCCGAGATCGATCGCGGCATAGGCCTGGCGGTGGAACGGCGGCGTCTTCTGCCAGGGCGCGCGGCTTGGCTCGATTGGGGACGGCGGGCTGGCGACGACGGGCGACGGCGCGCTCATGGCAACGCTTGCTGCCGGGCTGGCCTCCTCGCTGCCTTCCGTGCTGGCCGCAGGCCGCGCTTCCGGGGCAATGACGTGCCTGACAGGGTCTGGCCCGACAGGGTTGCTGGCCGGCGCTACCGGGGCAGGACCGGCCCCCCTGGGCTTGCCGCGGGACGCTGCCCTGCGTCCCCGCCGCTTGCCTGGCCGCGTCTTGCGCTGCTGCGCCGGCGGATCGAATTCCGCCATGTCTACCAATCGCTTATGTTTTCCCGCCAAGGGAATGCCCGGCAGGTACTTGACATGCACTCTAGCGTTTCCGCGGCTTCGGAGCAAGCACGCCGCCGGGAGGCCGCCAGCCTCGCTTGACTTGCGGCAGAGCCCCGCCTAAAGGCCCGCCCTCACTGCCCCGTCGTCTAATGGTAAGACTACGGATTCTGATTCCGTCTATCGAGGTTCGAATCCTCGCGGGGCATCCATTTTTCCGAAAATAACTTAGCTTTATCAGCTATTTAAGCGGTAGTCGGGCAATTCTTCCCCACCTTCTTCCCAACTTTGCACCCAGATTGGTAGTGCAAGTCGGCGGACGTTGGTGGAGTAAGAGGCAAATGCGCCCGACATTCCGCTATGGAATGCGGTTGACTGTCGGGGGCTTCGTAAGGGGTATAGGAATACCTTTTTCGGCGGGCTCGCAGGCCTTGATCGAAATATCGCCAGATAGCTCCGCTCATGCGCCACACAGAAAAGCTTCTGCTTGACGGCCAAGACTCAACTTAATAAGTAGACATTACCCGAGCGGAGATGGTGATCAGGCCAACCGCTTTTTCCAAGGGCCCTGATCCGCGGCCTTTGATCGGGATGCAGCTTGCTCCGCGTTACCAACCGCTAAAGCGCGCGATGCTGGGGCGACATCGCCAGGCTTCGTGATCCCCTCCATGATGAGGTGATACGATGCGTTTCATGACCACGCGCTGCTGAGCGCCATTTCCATGATCGACCGCTGGCCGCCGGACGGGACTCCCCGCGGCGCCTGACGGCTCGGACAGTATCTTCCAGCCGCGCTTCCGCACGCCTCCAGGCGACCGGACCACCTGCGCGGTCTCCCCAACCTGTGCGCGTGCCGGGCTTTTCGCCCGCGCTGCCACAGACCCTTTCGGCTGCCCTGTGCGCGCGGTGCAATCCTGCGTGTCGGGCGGCTTTGACCCCCAATTCAGGTAGTTTGAAATGTCATTCGTCACGCGCTCCCTTCTTCTTGCCAGTGCCGCAGGGGCAGCACTGGTCCTCGCTCCGGCCACGTTTGCGCAGCAAGCTCCGCAGGCTGCGCCCGATGAGGCCGCTGCAACTTCGGCTGATGGCAGTGAAGCCATCGTCGTCACCGCCTCGCGCCGCCGCGAGGAAAAGGTGCAGGACATTCCGCTCGCCATCTCGGTGGTGAACGCCGCCGCGCTCGAACGGCGCGGGGATTTCACGCTGGCGCAGATCCAGCAACAGGTGCCGAGCCTCCAGGTGTTCAGCTTCAATCCGCGCAACACCAATATCAACATTCTCGGGCTCGGCTCGAACGTCGCGCTCACCAACGACGGGCTCGAGAATGGGGTCGGGTTCTATATCGACAACGTCTACTATGGCCGCGTCGGCACCTCGCAGTTCGATCTGGTCGATCTGGAAAGCGTCGAGATCCTGCGCGGGCCGCAGGGCACGCTGTTCGGCAAGAACACGACTTCGGGCGTGGTCAACATCACCAGCCGCAAGCCCTCGTTCGAGCCGGAGTTCACTGGCTGGGCAGACGTCGGCAACAAGGGCTATTATCAGCTGCGCGCCTCGGCCAGCGGCGGACTGATTGCCGACAAGCTGGCGGTGCGCCTTTCGGGCGCGATCAGCCAGAACAATGGCTTCACGTTCAACAAGACGCAGAACTCGCGCGCGCAGGATTACTACAACGCCTCGATCCGCGGGCAGTTGCTGTTCACGCCGACGCCGGACATCTCCTTGCGCGTGATCGGCGACTATTCGCGCCAGAAGCAGCACAACGTGCTGAACCTGTTTGTTGCCAACACCGCGACTTACACCGACGGCAAGCCCATCCCTAACAGCTTCAGCATCCGCACCGCGCGCTTTGCGGGCTATACCCAGCCGTCGTTCAACGCCTTCGACCGGATTGGCGAGGCGGACAGCCACTATCAGGCCGACATGGCCGGATACGGGGTGTCCAGCCAGCTTGACTGGGATCTGGGCGGTGCCGAGCTGACCGGTATCACGGCCTATCGCTGGTGGGACTGGGACCCGGCCAACGACGGCGACAGCACCTCGCTTCCTGTCATCGTCAAGGCACAGCAGGCCAATCGCCAGCGCCAGTTCAGCCAGGAGCTGCGCATCTCGTCCAAGGGCAGCCGCACGATCGATTATGTCGTTGGTGCCTACTACTTCTGGCAGACGGTCAAGGGCTATGGCGCAACCGGCTATGGCTCTGCTGCGCCGACCTGGTTCATCCCGGCCGTGCCAGCTGCCGTCGCAAACGCCGCGCTCAATGGCTTTGAAGTCAATTCCCGCTCAGAACCGCGCACCAAGACGATCGCCGCGTTCGGTCAGACCGACTGGCACATCACCTCAACCGTTACGCTGACCACGGGCCTGCGCTTCACCCACGAGGAGAAAACCGGCACGTTCGAGCAGTACGTAGCCAGTGCGCCCGATATCTCGGCATTCCCGGCACCGGCGCAGACCGCGATCCAGACCATCCGCAACAACTTCAACAGGGTCGTGCCGCTCACCACAACCCGCCTGACCGATGACAGTCTCTCGGGCCTCGCTTCGCTGAGCTGGAAAGTCACGCCCGATGTGCTGGTCTACGGCACGTATTCGCGCGGCAACAAGTCGGGCGGGCTCAATCTCACACAGCTGCCGATTACGATCACTGATCCCAGTGTGCGGCCGGAAAAGGTGGACTCGTTCGAAATCGGCGTGAAATCGCAGTTCCTCGACAGGCGCGCCACGCTCAACCTTGCGGGCTTCTGGACCGATATCAGCGACTACCAGACCGCGATCACCGATACCGATCCGGTCGTGGTCGGTGTGACCCGGCAATACATCGCGAACATTCCCAAGGTCCGGTCAAAGGGCGTTGAAGGCGATTTCCGCTTTGCCGCCAGCGACCGGTTCGCGGTCAACGCCTCGGCCAGCTACACCGAAGCGACATATGTGACCTATACCAACGCGCCGCTCGCGCCCGAAATCAACCCGGTGCGCGCGGGGCTCCCCAACGTCGTGGCAGCGGACCTCAGCGGGCAGCAACTGCCGGGCGTACCCAAGTTCGCCTATACGCTAGGCGCAGACGGCAACCTGCCGGTGGCGCAAGGGCTCAGTACCTATGCGCATGCTGACTGGTCCTACCGGTCGAGCTTCAACACCTCGTCGAGCAATTCGGCGCTGGGGCAGATTGCGGGCTACGGCCTGATCAATGCCCGGCTCGGTGTGCGCGCCGAAAGCGGCCTATGGGACCTGGCGATCTGGGCCAAGAACCTGCTCGACAAGGACTATTACCTCAGCCTCAGCCCGGCAGCGACCGGCGTGGTGACCGGTCAGGTGGGCGAACCGCGCACCTTCGGCGCAACGCTCCGCACCCGGTTTTGAAGGAGCCGGGGCCGTGACATACCATCCTCTCCCATCTGCATTCACGGCCCCGGCTTCGAAGTCCGATCTCTCGCTGGTGCGGCTCTTGCGCTTTACCGCGCTGGTTGTGCCCCTCGCCGCCGCAGCGCAGCCGATGATGGCCTATGTGCCCGCGTTGCTGTCACGCCATTACGGGATACCCCTCGCCACGCTCGGCATGCTGTTCCTCGTGGGGCAGGTCATCAATTCGCTGCTTGATCCGCTGATCGGCACGCTCAGCGACCGGACCGAAAGCCGCTTCGGCCGCCGCCGTCCGTGGATTTTGGGCGGGGGAGTGCTCTTTATAGTTGGTAGCGCGATGCTGTTCTTCCCACCCGTCGGTGTGAGCACCGTCTGGGTCGGGGCGGGCGTGCTGCTCTACTATCTCGGCACATCGGCCATGGGCACGACGTTCATGGCCTGGTCGGGCGAGGCCAGTGGTGATTATCACCAGCGCACGCGTATCGCTTCGATGTTCACGCTGTTCTCGTCTTGCGGGCTGGTCGTGGCATTGGTGTTGCCCGCTATTGCCGATCAGCTCCGTCCGGGCGACGGGCCGCTGCGCCTTACCCTGTTCGGCACGCTGGTGCTGGCAACAGCGGTGCCCGGCCTGTGGCTTTCGCTCACCGCCATGCCGGATCGCTCGCCGCCCGCTCTGGAACGCCACTTGTCCTTTCGCGCCTCGCTCGCGGCGGTCCTGGGCAACGCGCTGTTGCTGCGCGTGCTGGCCGCCGATGCGGCGGTGACGGCGGGGCAAGGCGTGCGCACCGGCCTGTTGTTGTTTATCGTCACATTCTACCTCGGTCGGCCCGAATGGGCGGCGGGCATGTTCCTGTTCCAGTACTCGTTCGGCATCCTCTCCGCCCCGATCTGGCAGCGTGTCGGCCTCGCGCTGGGCAAGGCGCGTGCGGCGGTACTGGCTGAGCTCGTGCAGTCCGCGATCAACCTCGGCCTGCTCTTCCTCACTGCCGACCGTTTCTGGCTGATGCTGGTGCTCGCGCTGTTGCAGGGCCTCAGCCAAGGCTCAGGCAACCTGATGCTCCGCTCGATCGTGAGCGATATTGCCGACCAGCATAGGCTGGCGACCGGCGAGGACCGCGTCGGGCTCTACTTCTCGGTGTTCAGCATCTCGGTCAAGCTTGGCGGCGCGCTTTCCGTGGGCATTGCCCTGCCGCTTGTTGCCAGCTTCGGGTTCGATCCCAAAGCGGCGGTCAATACACCGGAAGCCTTGCATGGTCTGCTGCTCGTCTTCGCAGCTGGCCCGGCGCTCGCCCATGCCGTCGCCGCCGGGCTGATGCTCGGCTTCCCGCTCGACGCCAAACGCCATTCCGAAATTCGTCGCCAGCTCGAAGCGCGGGACAGCGTTGCCGCTGCCGCTCTCGTGCCCGCCGAATAAAGCTCCATCCCTCAGGAGAACCCCCATGACTGCCATCAATACTTACGTGAATGCCAAAGACCCCAGCTCCCCGCTCGATATCGTGCCCGTCACCGGCACGATCGGCGCGGAAATCCGCGGGGTCAGCCTGGCGGATGATCTCGACGAAAGCGTGATCGATGCGATCAAAGCCGCCGTGGTGCGCCACAAGGTCGTGTTCTTCCGCGATCAGCATGATCTGACCGACGCCAGCCACGAAGCTTTCGCCGCACGCTTCGGCGATCCCGTCGCGCACCCCACGGTGCCCGTCGCCGAAGGCTCGCGCTACCTGCTCGAGCTGGACAGCAAGGAGGGCTACGCCGCCTCCAGCTGGCACACCGACGTCACCTTCGTCGATGCCTACCCCAAGGGCTCGATCCTGCGCGCGATCACCATTCCGGAAGCGGGCGGCGATACGCTGTGGGCCAATGGCGAGACGGCCTATGACAGCCTGCCCGAAGCGCTGCGCCAGCTGGTGAACAACCTGTGGGCCACCCACACCAACGTCTACGACTACGCCGCTGTGCTGCAGAACGCACCGAAGAACGACGAGGCGGAGAAGAGCCGCTCGCAGTTCAACCAGAGCGTGTTCGCCTCGACCGTTTACGAAACCGAGCACCCGGTGGTGCGCGTTCACCCCGTCTCGGGCCAGCGCAGCCTGCTGCTCGGCCACTTCGTCAAGCAGTTCGTCGGGCTCAATCAGGCGGATTCGGCGCGGCTGTTCCAGATCCTGCAGGACCACATCACGCGGCCGGAAAACGTCGTGCGCTGGCGCTGGCGCGCGGGCGACGTGGCGTTCTGGGACAACCAGTCGACCCAGCACCGCGCCATTGCCGACTTCGGCCTGCAGCGCCGCACCCTGCGCCGCGCGACGGTGAACGGCGAGGTGCCGGTGGGCATCGATGGCCGCCGCAGCCGCACGGTCAAGAAGGAAAAGGCCAAGCAATACGAACCGGCCTGATCCTGCTCTGGCGAGGGTGGCGGCGCGGAGCCGCCACCCTCCATCACCCCAAGGAAACCCGATGTACCGCGATCCCCTTTCCGACAACGGCTGGGACTCTGTGACCCCCGAAGGAGATGCTGCGACGCCGGCTCTTCGCCGCCCTCTGCTGGCGCGCATCCTGCGCGAGCCGCTGACGCATTTCGTGGCGATCGGGATCGCGATCTTCGTTGTCTCGCATGTCATCGAGGAACGGCAATCGCGCTACAATATCGCGGTTTCCGATGCCGATCTTACGCGCATCGCCAACACCTACACCCAGCAATACGGCGCGCCGCCCACGCCGCAGCAGATGCGCACGATGGTCGACAATCAGGCGCGCGAAGAGATCTACTTGCGCGAAGGTCTCGCGCTCGGGCTCGACAAGAACGATGAGATCGTGCGGCGTCGCATCGCGCAGAAGTTCGATTTCCTCCAGCAGGACCAGGCCGCCCCGCGCGAACCTTCGGAAGCGCAACTCCGCGCATGGTACGATGGCCACAAGGCCCGCTTTACCGAGCCTGCACGCCGCAGCTTCGAGCAGCACTTCTATTCCCCCGACCAGCGCGGTGATGCCGCTGCCAATGCGCTCGCGATCAGCGCCGCCAAGGCGCTTGGCGCCGGGCAAGCCGCCCCCACGGGTGATAGCTTCCCCGGCCCCGGAACCGTGGTCGCACTGGCTGCCGACGAAGTCGAGCGAGTGTTTGGCGGCACCGGCTTTGGCGCGGCGGTCTTTGCCGCCCCGGTCGGGCACTGGAGCCAGCCACTGCGCTCCGGTTTCGGCTGGCACGTGATCCGCGTGACCGAAGCGCGCCCGGCGCACCCGCGCAGTTTCGACGAAGCCCGCGCTGATGTGCGCCGCGACTGGGTCGAGGCCGACCGGCAAGCACGCAACGATGCCGTTTGGCAGACCCTGCGCGCCCGCTACGCGGTGACCTTACCGGGCGCGCAATGATGCTGCGCTTCATTCTTGCCCTGCTGGCAATCCTCGCGCCGGTGGCAACCGCTACGGCGCACGAAGTCCGCCCGGCGTTCCTTGAAATCACCGAGCGCGCCGACGGCCGCGCCGATGTGCTGTGGAAGCAACCGAGCATGGGCATGCTCGTCGTGCCGCTGCGGCCGCGCATCTCGGGCGGGCTCATCGATCGTCCGGCGGGCCGCGTCGAAAGCGCGATGAATTTCGAGATCCGCCACTGGAACGGGATCGATCTCGGCGCGCAAGGCCTGAATGGCCGCGAAGTGCGGATCGAGGGCCTCGACAAGACCATCACTGACACACTGCTGCTGATCCACTTGAAGAACGGCGACGAGGAAAGCCGCGTGCTCAGCCCCGGCGAGCCCGCGATGACCATCGATGCTCATGCGGGCGCGGCGGTACCTGCTTATCTGCTGCTCGGCATCGAGCATATCCTCACCGGTGTCGATCACCTGCTGTTCGTGTTCGGGCTGCTGCTGCTCAGTTCCGGCTGGCGGCAGTTGCTGCGCACGATCACCGCCTTCACTGTGGCGCATTCGATCACGCTGGCGCTCACCGCGCTCAAGCTCATGGCGCTCAATCCGGGGCTGGTGGAGGCGATGGTCGCTTGGTCGATCCTGTTCCTTGCGGTCGAACTCGTGCGCAAGGCGCGGGGAGAGGACGGCCTGACCTTGCGTCAGCCATGGGTCGTGGCCTTCGGCTTCGGCCTGCTCCACGGCGCAGCCTTTGCCGGCGCGCTTCACCAGATCGGGCTGCCGCAGGGCAATATTCCGGCCGCGCTGTTCCTGTTCAACGTCGGCGTGGAGATCGGCCAGCTGACCTTCGTCGGCGTGGTCATGGCGGTGCTCTGGCTGCTCACGCGCTTCAAATGGCCCGCCGCCGCCCCGCGCCTCGCCTGGATGGCCGCGACTTACGCCATCGGCTCGTTTTCATTCTTCTGGTTTCTCGAGCGGCTCCACGCCGTGATCGATTTCGCCTAATCTGACAGGAGGGACACTACCCATGACCAAGCGCAACAAATGGCTGCTCACCGGAGCAATCGCCGCCCCGCTCGCCTATCACGTCATCATCGGCTTCGGTGCCGCCTCTGCCGCCGAACCGGTCCAGGCAGCCACGGCGACCCCCGCTGGCGTGCCGACGTTCGCGGACAAGGAAGCCTTCTACGGCGACCTCCACCTCCACACCACCAACTCGTTCGACGCCTATGTGCTCATGGGCACGCGTACCACGCCAGAGGATGCCTATCGCTTCTCGTCGGGAGAGACGATCAACTACCTCGGCCAGCCAATCAAGCGCGCCTTCCCGCTCGATTTCCAGGCAGTGACCGATCACTCCGAAAACCTCGGCGTGTTCAACCAGCTTGATGACCCGAACAGTGCCTTCTCGCTCTCCGAACTCGGCAAGCTGGCGCGGCAGGGCGGCTACACCAACTTCCTCAAGATCGTCGGGCTGATCACGGGCGGCGTCAGCCTTGGCGCGGATGCGGCCAAAGTCTCCGCCTCGACCTGGCAGCGCGAGATAGACACCACCAACGCGCACAACCAGCCGGGCAAGTTCACCACGTTCCTCGCCTATGAATGGACCTCGATGCCGGGCGGGCAGAACCTGCATCGCAACGTGATCTTCAAGGGCAACTCCGCCCCCGCGCCGTTCACCTCGATCGATTCCAAGGACCCCAAGGACCTGTGGACATGGCTGTCGAAAATCCGGGGACAGGGTTTCGAAGCGCTCGCCATTCCGCACAATGGCAATGCCTCGAACGGGCTGATGTATGACTGGACTTCGCTCGACGGCAAGCCGATCGACGAAGCCTATGCGCAGCTTCGCGCCACCAACGAGCCGCTGTCCGAAATCTCGCAGAACAAGGGCACGTCCGAAACGCACCCGGCGCTTTCGGCGAACGACGAGTTCGCGAACTACGAGATCTTCGACAAGCTGCTGCTGGGCAACACGCCGAGCAAGCCCGGTGGCTCTTATTGGCGCGACGCGCTCGGGCGCGGGCTCGTGCTGCAGGCCAAGCTGGGCGTGAACCCCTACAAGGATGGTGCCAGCGCGTCGAGCGATCTGCACTCCGGCCTGCAGGTCAGCACCGCGCAGGAATATGGCGGCATCGCCACGCCCAATCTCGGCGGCGGGAAGCTGACCAAGGCGACCGCCCCCGCAGCGCTCGGACAGGCCCCCAGCGCGCTCAACCCTGCCTCACCAACCGGTGCGGTTTCGGGGCTCAACCCGGTGATCCTCAGCCCCGGCACGCTGACGGGCGTGTGGGCCGAAGCGAACACCCGCGAGGCGATCTACAACGCCTTCCGCCGCAAGGAGACCTTCGCGACCACCGGCAGCCGTATCAAGCTGCGCTTCTTCGGCGGGTGGGATTTCGGCTCCAGCTTCGTCGCCAAACCGGGTTGGGTGCATCAGGCCTACAAAATCGGCGTTCCGATGGGCGGCGATCTGTCGCTAGGTGCCTCAGGCAAGGCCCCGCGCTTTGCCGTGCAGGCGGTGAAGGACCCGCTCAGCGGCAATCTTGACCGGGTGCAGGTGGTCAAGGTCTACCTTGATGGCGGCAAGCAGGCCGAGAAGATCTTCGATATCGTATGGTCGGGCAGCCGCAGGATCGATCCCGCCACCGGCAAGCTGCCCGCCGTGGGCAGCACGGTCGATCTCAAGACCGGCAAGTGGGACAATTCGATCGGCGCGGCCGAACTCAGCACGGTCTGGACCGACCCCACCTTCAAGGCCGATCAGGCGGCGGTCTACTACGTCCGCGTGCTCGAAATCCCGACCCCGCGCTGGTCCACCTTGCGGGCAATCGAGTTCGGCCTGCCACTGCCCAAGGAAGTCGCGCCCACCATCCAGCAGCGCGCGTGGTCCTCGCCGATCTGGTATACGCCGCCGCGTGGCCGCAGCTGATTATGCGGCGCACTTGTTGGTGGCCCGAAGGATGGTTGCTCCGCCGCGATCCGTCCTTCCGGCACTGGGCCGATTTGCCGCGCTCGGCTTCCCCGGTGCCGCTAGCACGCCTTGCCCGCGCGGCCACCGACCGGTGAAACAGCGGTTGATGGCTGCGGGATCGCAATAGTCTGGCGGGCTGCGATCCGCCGTAGATGGTGCCTCCCAAGCGGCCGTTTGCTTCCCCGGAGCGGGGCATGAGCAAAGAACGGCAACTGCCGTGGCATCCCCTCAGGCGCCTGATGGGCTAGGTATCCTGCGGGATTGAGGCCCATGTCTCCGAGAGAAAAGGGCGCGATTTCTCGAATACAACGCACACAAAATGGGAAGAGATTCAGGCACACCCTACGCGACTTGTCGCCAGACTTAAGAATATGAAAACACTGAGGTTTTAGCTTTTTTTCGCTGAATGTCGCAACTCAGGTAGAGTGACTTCAGGGCCTGCCGCGCAGTGCAATGTGCATGGTCTTGGACAGGAAACGGCCGAATCCTGGGCCTTTTTGGGCCCGTAAGTGGGCAGATCTGGTGACTTGCTTTACCGTGCGGCCGCTTCGCCCAATTTCTCAGGTTGGCCAGCTTCCATCGGGATCAATGCCCGCTAAAAACCTATCTCGCCTCCGTCTTCCTGATTGCTGTCACGTTCGGCGCGACGCCCGACAGTGAGGGCGCGGCAAATCGGCCCCAGGCGTCCATGAGCGCGCGGCGCAGGTCGCGCAGGTCGCTGCGGAGGTAGGCTTGCTCGGTCGTGGTGCCGACCTTGTGCGCGAGTGCCATCTCGGCGACCATGGCGGGGATTGTCGGACAGCGCTCTGCGGCGAAGTCGCGGAAGGCGGAGCGGAAGCCGTGCACCGTTTCATTCCGTCCAGCCGTCCGCAGCGCCTTGGTGAGCGACATATCCGAAAGCGGGTTACCTTTCAGGCCGGGGAAGATCAGACCATCCCGCAGAGCCTCGTCCGGCTTCCATTGTTCCAGTAGCGCGACGGCCGCCTCCGAAAGGGTGACGACATGACCCTTGGCCATCTTCATCATGGAGGCTGGCCGGGTCCATGTGCGCGCCTCGAGATCGATCTGTGCCCAGGTTGCGTTGCGCACCTCGCCGGATCTGGCGGCTGTCAGGATTGCAAACAGCACGGCGAATCGGCTGGCCGTGGCGTCCTTGCCGAGCTCATCCGTGAAGAAGGCGGGAATCTGTATGAACGGCATGGCGGCGAAGTTCTTGCCCTGCTCCTGCTTTGCGAGACCCGAGCGCAGTTCCCGTGCGTCCGGCAGGGCATCCTGCCGCCAGCCGCGGGCCTTTGCGAAGGCCAGCACCTGGCCGATGCGGCTACGCACTTTGCGGGCCATTACTGGTTTGCTCGTCCAGATCGGTGCCAAGGCGGCGATCACGTCCGCGCTGCCAATGACGTCGACCTTCGCGGTGCCGAGCTTGGGCACCGCATGTTCCTCCAACGACGCAAGAAACGCCTTGGCCGTGCGATCCGACCAGCCCGACTTGAGTGCCGCGTGCGCCTCGTTGACGGCGACCGCGAATGTGGGGGTTGCGCGTCGCTCGCGATCGCGTTCTGCGATCGGATCGGCGCCAGCTTTTGCTAGCTTTCGAAGTGCGGCGGCTTTCTCGCGCGCCTCTGCAAGTGAAAGGATCCGGCGCAGCATCAGGGGCGTTTCATCCGGCTGACTTCCATAGCCTCCCAATGCGTTGCGACCTGCGCCATCGATGTCGGCAGCACCAAGCCCGATATCGCGCCGGCGCTGGCCGTCCTTGATGCGAAGGACCCAATTGCGCGCCCCAGTCGGCGCAACGATCAGCAGCAGGCCAGCACCGTCCACAAGCAC